>CBFGPE010000092.1:0-30172 GCA_965650625.1 uncultured Azospirillum sp.
AGATGTGCTGCACCTCCTCGTCCGTGCTGATGCCGTAGCTGAGGAAGGTCAGCGCCGCGAGGATCAGCAGGCCGAGCAGAAGCGCCCGTGACAACCCGTCCCACAAGGCCGCCTCGCCGCGTGGCAGCACAGCGCCGGCGGCGCCGGCGGTGGACGGCGCCGCCGTCGCCACAGCGGGGCGGCGGGTGGAGGTGGAATCGCCATCGCCGCGCAGGCCGGTCTCGACGCTCATCGGCGCGGCTCCCGCCCCACCGTTCCGCTGACGGGATCGAACTCCTGCTCCTCCCGGCCATCCGCCGGGCCGAAGCCGTGGGCCGATCGCACGATGAACAAGGGTCGGCCCTTCACCTCGGCGAAGACGCGGCCCAGATAGTCGCCGATGATGCCCAGCGTGATCAGCTGGATACCGCCCAGGAACAGCACGGCGACCAGCAGCGATTCATAGCCCGGCACGTCGATGCCGTGGATCAGCGTGCGGATCAGGCGGACCAGGATGTAGACGAAGGCGAAACCCGACACCGCCATGCCGACCAGGCTCCACACCCGCAGGGGGAAGGTGGAGAAGGCGGTCAGCCCGTCGAAAGACAGGCGCAGCAGCTTGACGAAGCCCCATTTGGTGTCGCCACCGGCGCGCTCCCCCTGTTCATAGGGGATCGCGGCCTGACGGAAGCCGACCCAGGCGAAGATGCCCTTCATGAAGCGCGTGCGCTCCGGCATCCGGTTGATGACCTCGACGACGCGGCGGTCCATCAGGCGGAAATCGCCGACCTCGCGCGGCAGCTTGATCTCCGACAGGTGGTCGAAGACCCAGTAGAACAGGCGGGCGAACAGCCGGTGTTTCAGGCTCTGCCCGACGCGGGCATGGCGCACCGCGACCACCACGTCGAAGCCCTCGCGCCATTTGGCGATGAAGGCCGGCAGCAGCTCCGGCGGATGCTGCAGGTCGGCGTCCATCGGCACCACGGCGTCGCCGGTGGTGTGGCTCAAGCCGGCGGACAGCGCCAGTTCCTTGCCGAAATTGCGCGACAGATCGACCACCTTCACCCGCGGTTCGCGATCATGGACGTCCAGCAGTCGGTCGATGGTATCGTCGCGGCTGCCGTCGTTGACGCAGACGACTTCCCAATCCATGTCCAGCCCGTCCAGCACCGGGACCAGCCGGGCGAACAGGGCCTCGATGTTGGACCCCTCGTTGTAGAAGGGAATGACGACCGACAGGCAACCGCGTCGCGGACGGCCCGACCGGTTGGCGGGAGGCCGGTTCGCAGATGGAGCGACCTCGCCCTCAGGGCGGACGGGAGCGGTGCGGACCTCCGGAGAAGCCGCGGAAAGGGGCGCGTCGGGAATGGACATGGCCAGCCGTCGGGTCAATGCGTCAGGGACCGGGAGATGAAGGGATCGGCGACGACCCCGGTCGGCCGCTGCGCCCTTCGGCATATATCACGATACGGGGGGATGTTCAAAATGCCTCTCCTGTGACCGCCACGGCACAAAAAATGGTCTGTCCGCCCGTGAAAGCGTCCGGGCGCCGGCCAGCCGCGATCCGACGAAACAGGCAAACATCCGCCGTTGCCGTTTATTCCACGGCGGCGGAATGACCGCGTTCCCCTACGTCATCCATGTGCCCCTCCGGTTGCCGGCACACGCAATCGCACCATACCGGGGCATGTGGCACGCTTTCTGAAACAGGTCGCAATGCCTGACCTTTTCGGATCGTCCCCGAACAAGCGTTGGGCAACGTCCCTGTGCCGACGGAGGCCTCTACCATGAGCCTTTTCAATCGCTTTTCCGTAGGAAGCAAGATCACGGCGGCCAGCGCCGGCATCCTGGTGTTCCTGGTGCTGATCGGCGGTATCGGCATTGCGGCCCTGTCGGAGACTGGGGGCGCCGTGGACACCTACCGGCGGCTCGGCCAGCAGACCAACGAGTTGGGGCGCATCCAGGCCCTGATGCTGGAGATGCGCCAGCAGGCCACCCGTTTCCTGCTGACCGGCGATGCGGAGGTCGGCGCCACCGTCCGCCGCACCGCGGAGGATGCGGCGCAGACCATCGACAAGGCGCGCGCCCTGTTCACCGACCCCGGCCTGCTGCAGACCGCCGACCACATGGCTCAGGAAATCGCCCAGTATCGGGAAGCCTTCGCCGCCATGATGGAGTTCCAGGACCAGCGCAGCAAGGCCATCGCCGACCTGGACGAGATCGGGCCGCGGCTGGAAACCGCGCTGGACGGCATCATGGACAGCGCCGGCGCGGCGGGCGACACGGACGCCGCCTATCTGGCTGGCATGGCGCTGCGCCACATGCTGGCGGCCCGCATCTCGGCGACGCGCTACAATGTCGACGGCACTCCGGCGCTGGCCAGCCAGACCCGGTCTCAGTTCACCGATGCCGCCAGCCGCGGCGGCGCGATGATGGCGAAGCTGACCGACATGAACCGCCGCAAGATGGCGATGTCCTACACCGCCATGCTGCGCGTCTACATCAGCGGCTTCAACGCCGTGGTGAAGGCGACGACCGAGCGCGACCGGCTGGTCAACGAGGTGCTGATCCCCGTCGGCGATTCCATCGCCAGGGAGGCGGAGCAACTGACAGACGCCAGCGTCGGCCACCAGAAAAGCCTTGGCATGGAAACCGGCGCCTTCCTCGACAAGGCGCGTGGCGGGATGGTGCTTGCCTCGCTGGTCGCGGTGATCCTGGGTCTGGCGACGGCGCTGCTGATCGGCCGTGGACTGTCGCGGCCGGTGGTGGCGATGACCGACCGCATGACCCGGCTGGCCGGCGGTGACCGCAGCGTCGACATCCCCGGCCAGGACCGCGCCGACGAGATCGGCGGCATGGCGAAGGCCCTGCAGGTGTTCAAGGACAGCCTGATCGAGAGCGACCGGCTGGCGGAGGCCCAGCGCGCCGACCATGCGGCGCAGCGTGGCCGCGGCGAGCGCATCGACCGGCTGACCCAGGAGTTCGACCGGCTGGTGCTGGACGCGCTGGGCCGGGTGTCGGCGGCGGCGACCCAACTCCAGGCCACGGCCCAGACCATGTCCGCCACCGCGGAGCAGACCACCCGGCAGGCCGATGCGGTCGCCAATGCCTCCCTTGACGCTACCGGCAACGTGGAGACGGTGGCCGCCGCGACGGAGGAACTGACCGCCTCCATCTCCGAAATCGGCCGGCAGGTGGCGGAAAGCACCCGCATCGCCGGACAGGCGGTGGCCACCGCCGAGAAGACCGACGGCACCGTCCGCGGTCTGGTCGACGCCGCCCAGCGCATCGGCGAGGTGGTGCAACTGATCACCGACATCGCCAGCCAGACCAACCTGCTCGCCCTGAACGCCACCATCGAGGCGGCGCGCGCCGGCGAGGCGGGCAAGGGCTTCGCCGTGGTGGCGTCGGAGGTCAAGAACCTCGCCAGCCAGACCGCCAAGGCGACGGAGGAGATCGGCAGCCAGATCGCCGGCATCCAGGACATCAGCCGGCAGGCCGCCGGCGCCATCGCCGAGATCGGCCGGGTGATCGCGGAGATCAACCACATCTCCACCACCATCGCCGCCGCGGTGGAGGAACAGGGCGCCGCCACCAAGGAGATCAGCCGCAACGTCCAGCAGGCGGCGCGCGGGACGCAGCAGGTGTCCGGCAACATCGCCGGCGTGTCGGAGGCCGCGGCCTCCACCGGCGACGCCTCGCGCGAGGTGCTGACCGCCGCCGACGGGCTGAACCACGAGGCGACCGACCTGCGCGGCTTCGTGTCGCGCTTCCTGGCCGAAATGCGCGCCGCGTAAGAAACGGCACCGATCTTCAGCGCTGCGGTGACAGTTGTGGCGCCGGCAGGACCCGAATGGACCGGGGCTTGCCGGCGCCCTTCTTCTGGCAGGCAGCCCTGCTCCTTTGGCCGGTTACTTTCCCCTTGCGCCCCGCCGCCCCCTTGGGCACATAGGCGCGATGATCCTGACCCCCATCGCCATCGACGACATGCCGAAGGCCATCGCCGCCTTCGACGCCCATCTGGACGGCCATGCCCAAGCGCGGGCCGCCTTCCGCCGCATCGCCTCGACCTGGCCGGTTCGGCCGGCGGACGAGCCCGGCGGCGGCGTCGACACGCCGGCCCATCGGGCGGACGCGGTGCGGCTGGCCCATGCCCACGGCATCGACACGCTGGACGAACCGCCGAGCCGCTCCTTCATGTGGGACGGCAAGGTGATCCGCACCGATGTCGAGGCGACGGTGATCGTGCATGAGGTGGCGCACTGGCTGTGCGCGACGCCGGAGCGGCGGACGCTGATCGACTACGGCCTCGGTCCCGGCCCGGAGACCACCGCCCGCAAGGAGGCACGCGCCGACAAGCGCCTGTGCTTCGAGGACTGCATGCACGAAGAGCAGCAGACCTCCCTGCTCGGCGTGCTGTGGGAGGTCGAACTGGGCCAGCCGGGGATCCTGGCCTTCCTGGAGCAGAACTGGATGGAGCATTGGGAGCGGTCGAGCACCGCCGCCTTCTTCATCCGCCACGCCGAGGAACTGTTCACCCGCGGCCTGATCGACGCCGACGGCCGCCCGACGACCGCGCGCGACTGGGCGGATGCGCGGCAGGGCGCCCGGGTGCTTTCCCCGCAATTCTGATTAGGTCATGCAGTGACCATGTGCCGTCCAACCGGGCCTCCGGCTCGCGGGCGGCGCTGTCACGGCTGGCATGATGCGCAAATCGTCAAGGTGCAAAAATGCGAAAGGCCGGCACCCGAAGGTCCGGCCTTTTGAGATCGCATGCTCCGGTACAAAGACCGGAGAAAACTGGAGCGGGCGAAGGGATTCGAACCCTCGACCCCAACCTTGGCAAGGTTGTGCTCTACCCCTGAGCTACGCCCGCGCTCCGTACCGTCGTTCAGCGCTTTATCAGTGCCGTCCGGCGGTGTGCGGCGGACTATACTCATCAGCCGACGCAATGCAAGGGCCTTGTTTCAGATTTTTTCACCGGCTGGACGATTTTCCGCACAGCCGGTAAAAGGGCTGTCATGGACACCGCATCGCTCCCCCTTCCGGGCGCCTCCCTGCCAGATGGCGACGCGCCGCTGCCGACCTCTCCGGACCAGCTGCTGGCGCGGCTCGACGCGCTGGGCATCCAGGCGACCACGCACAGCCACCCGCCGCTGCACACGGTGGAGGAGAGCAAGGCCCTGCGCGGCGCCTTGCCCGGCGGCCATTGCAAGAACCTGTTCCTGAAGGACAAGAAGGATCAGCATTGGCTGGTGGTGGCGCTGGAGGATGCCAAGGTCGACCTGAACCGGCTGGACAAGGTGATCGGGTCGGCGCGGCTGTCCTTCGCCTCGGCGGAACGGCTTTGGCGCTTCCTCGGCATCCGGCCGGGGTCGGTCACGCCCTTCGCCCTGGTCAACGATAGCGAGCGCAAGGTCCGCGTGGTCCTGCAGCAGGCGATGATGGAGCATGAGCTGCTGAACTATCATCCGCTGCTGAACGACCGCACCACGGCGATCCGGCGCGACGACCTGCTGCGCTTCATCCGCGCCTGCGGCCACGAACCGGCGATCGTCGAGTTCGGCCGCGCAGAGAACGACAGGGCGGACTGACCGGCGGGGCGGCTGTTTCCACGCAATGCTTGCCCATGCAATGCTTGCTTGAGCCGGCTTGCGCGCTCACATATGTCGGCAACGATCAGGGTCCGGACCGCCAGCGGCCGGACCGGCAACTCCATGGCCCACCGGGATGTCCTAATGGGCCAGGCATCACCAACGGGACCGAAACACGCCATGTTCTCCATGCCCCCCGCCAACGGGTCCAAGCCCGCCGCTCCCGCCGCCGGTGCCGCTCCCGGTGCCGCCGACATCGTCAAGGACAGCACCGACCGCGCCTTCATGGCGGACGTGATCGAAGCCTCGCGCGACGTCCCGGTGGTCGTCGATTTCTGGGCGCCCTGGTGCGGCCCCTGCAAGCAGCTGGGCCCGATCATCGAGAAGGTGGTGCGCGCTGCCAAGGGTGCGGTGCGCCTGGTGAAGATCGACACCGACGCCAATCCGATGATCGCCTCGCAGCTGCGCGTGCAGTCGATCCCGGCGGTCTACGCCTTCTTCCAGGGCCGCCCGGTCGACGGCTTCATGGGCGCCCTGCCCGAATCGCAGGTGAAGGCCTTCGTCGACAAGCTGGTGGCGCTGGCCAAGCAGGCCGGTGCCGGCGGTGGCGCCGGCGAGATGCTGGAGGAAGCCTTCGCCCAGGCCAAGGAGATGATGGAAGCCGGCGACCTGCAGGGCGCGCTCGACCTCTACAGCCAGATCCTGCAGGCCGAGCCGGAGAACGCCCAGGCCTATGCCGGCATCATCCGCTGCCTGATCGCCGCCGGCGACTTGGAGAACGCCAAGCAGATGCTGGCCCAGGCCCCGGAAGCCATCGCCAAGGACAAGGAGCTGGCCAACGTCCGCGCCGCCCTCGACGTGGCGGAGCAGGCTTCCAACGCCGGCCCGATCCCGGAGCTGATGGAGAAGGTCGCCCACGACCCGAACGACCATGCCTCGCGCTTCGACCTCGCCATGGCGTTGTTCGCCGCCGGCAAGCGCGAGGCCGCGGTGGACGAGTTGCTGGAGATCTTCAAGCGCGACCGGACCTGGAACGACGACGGCGCCCGCAAGCAGCTGGTGAAGTTCTTCGAGGCGTTCGGCCAGACCGACCCGCTGACGGTGAAGACCCGCCGCCGCCTGTCGGCCATGATGTTCAGCTGACGCTTTTCCGGAAAAAGGACGGCTGTTCCATCGGCGAAGGGGTTCTATCTGATTGGCATGACCAGAAACCCCGCCATAGACCCCTTCGACGCCGAATTCGGCCAGTTGCCGGCAATGCTGCCGATCTTCCCGCTGGCCGGCGTTCTGCTGCTGCCGCGGGCGCGGCTGCCGCTGAACATCTTCGAGCCGCGCTATCTCGCCATGGTCGAGGACGCGTTGGGCAGCGGCCGCATGATCGGCATGGTCCAGCCGCTCGACCCCGTCGGGCGGGAGCGCGAGCCGGCCGTTTATTCCTGCGGCTGCGCCGGCCGCATCACCAGCTTTGCCGAGACCGACGACGGCCGCTTCCTGATCACCCTGACCGGAGTCGCCCGGTTCGAGATCGGACGCGAGGTGGAGGGTGCGCGCGGTTACCGGCGGGTGGTTCCCGATTGGCGCCCGTTCCGTGCCGACCTGGAACCCGAGGCCTGCGGCGACATCGACCGCAACCGACTGCTCGGCGCGCTGAAGACCTATTTCCGCGTCCAGGGCCTGTCGGTCGACTGGAAATCCATCGAATCGACGCTGGACGAGCGGCTGGTCAACTCGCTGGCGATGATCTGCCCCTTCACGCCCGGCGAGAAACAGGCGCTGCTGGAGGCGCCGACCCTGGCGGAACGCGGGAAGCTCTTGATCGGACTGGTCGAGATGGCCATTCTCGACAGCCATGACGGGGACGGTCCGCCGCCCAAACATTGACGGTCTTCCAATCACCGCCCTTCTTCCAATCATTACGAGACACGAGATGGCGACGCCCGAGGACAAGAGCAGCGAAGCGAAAACCAACGCCCGCGTCGACCCGAAGCTGCTGGAGATCCTGGTCTGCCCGCTGACCAAGGGTCCGTTGCGCTATGACGCCGAGCGCGCCGAGCTGGTCAGCGAGCGCGCCGGTCTGGCCTATCCGATTCGCGACGGCATCCCGATCATGCTGATCGACGAGGCCCGCAGCCTGGACAAGGCGGGGTCGCAGCGATGAGTGAAGATGGATTTGGCACGGTCCACTGGCCGACCGAAATCCGCCTGAAGAAGGAGGAGAAGCAGCTGGAGGTCGATTTCGACGACGGCCGGACCTTCTCCTATCCGGCGGAGTTCCTGCGCGTTGTCAGCCCGTCCGCCGAGGTGCAGGGCCACAACCCCAGCCAGAAGCAGACGGTCGCCGGCCGCCGCCATGTCGGCATCATGCGGCTGGAGCCGGTCGGCAACTACGCCATCCGCATCGTCTTCGACGATTTGCACGACAGCGGCATCTTCAGCTGGAAATACCTCTACGAGATCGGCACCGAACAGGAGACCCTGTGGGCCGAATATCTCGAAGAGCTGCAGGCCAAGGGCCTGAGCCGCGACCCGCGGCGGTGATTGCGTCCCTCTCCCGACCCAGATCGGGAGAGGGC
Organism: uncultured Azospirillum sp.; assembly: GCA_965650625.1. GTDB lineage: Bacteria > Pseudomonadota > Alphaproteobacteria > Azospirillales > Azospirillaceae > Azospirillum. Next base: position 8,147 of record CBFGPE010000092.1, read on the forward strand.
ACTCACCTCACTTCCAGATCGGCTTTCCGCTGCCGGGCAGCCCGTACAGGTCCCATTTGCGGCTGACCTTCTCCACGACCTCATCGGTCATGTGGAGCTTCTCGCCCCACTCGCGCTTGGTCTCCGGCGGCCATTTGTTGGTGGCGTCCAGGCCGACCTTGCCGCCAAGTCCCGATTCCGGACTGGCGAAGTCGAGATAGTCGATCGGCGTGCCCTCGATCACCGTGATGTCGCGGGCTGGGTCCATGCGGGTGGAGATCGCCCACATCACGTCCTTCCAGTTCCGCGCGTCGATGTCATCGTCCACGACGATCACCCATTTCGTGTACATGAACTGGCGCAGGAAGGACCAGACGCCCATCATCACGCGCTTGGCGTGGCCGGGATAGGCCTTCTTCATGCTGACCACCGCGATGCGGTAGGAGCAGCCTTCCGGCGGCAGCCAGAAGTCGACGATCTCCGGGAATTGCTGGATCAGCAGCGGGATGAACACCTCGTTCAGCGCTTCGCCCAGCACCGACGGCTCGTCGGGCGGGCGGCCGGTAAAGGTGGACAGGTAAATCGGCTTACGCCGCATCGTCATGGCGGTGACGGTGAAGACCGGGAAGGGCTCGACCGAGTTGTAATAGCCGGTGTGGTCGCCGTAGGGCCCCTCGTCGGCGTACTCGTCGAGGCTGACATGGCCCTCCAGAACGATTTCCGCCTGGGCCGGCACCTTCAGCGGCACCGTCTTGCACTCCACCAGCTCCACCTTCTTGCCGCGCAGCAGGCCGGCGAACTGGTATTCGGACAGGGTGTCGGGCACCGGCGTCACCGCCGCCAGGATGGTGCCGGGATCGGCCCCCAGCACGACGGCGCAGGGCAGCGGCTCCCGCTTGCCGCTGGCGGCCCAGCGGTGATGATGCTGCGCGCCGCCGCGGTGCTTCAGCCAGCGCATGATGGTCTTGTTCTTCCCCAGCACCTGCATGCGGTAGATGCCGAGGTTGAAGTCGTCCTCGCGTTTGCCGGTCGGCCCCTTGGTGACCACCAGCGGCCAAGTGATCAGCGGCGCCGGTTCGCCCGGCCAGCAGCTCTGCACCGGCAGGCGGCCGAGGTCGATGTCGTCACCGGTCAGCACCACTTCCTGGCAGGGCGCCGAGCCGACCGTCTTCGGCTTCATAGACAGCACGGTCTTGGCGAGCGGGATCAGCTCCAGCGCCTCGCGGAAGCCGCCCGGCGGCTCCGGCTGCTTGAGAAAGGCCAGCGTCTCGCCGACGGCGCGCAGCTGGTGCGGCTCGCGGTCCATGCCCCAGGCGACCCGCTCCACCGTGCCGAACAGATTGACCAGCACCGGCATCTCGGAGCGCGTGCCATCGGCCTTGACGACATTCTCGAACAGCACCGCGGGACCGTTCTCGGCCAGCAGGCGGGTCTGGATTTCGGTCATCTCCAGCACGGTGGACACCGGTTCCTTCACCACCACCAGCCGCCCCACCTTCTCCAGCCGGTCGATGAAGTCACGCAACGAGGTGTAGGGCATCGCAGGGTGTCCAGTGTGGTGGTGGTGCGTCCGAAACGGACGATAACTTTCAACTCGGCGGCCGGTCCGTCAAGTGCGGTGCATATCAATCAGACCAGGAAAATCAGGAGCTATCTATGCTGAAGGCGATCGACGATCTGCCGTCTGTGATCCATGCCTCCGAAGAAAACGGCGACGACCAGAACCTCGGCACGCTCGTCATCGACGCGGAAGTAGATAATGAATTTGTTTTTGGTCACCGTGCGAAGTCCAGGACGAATCTCGGGATGCTCGGTGCCGCGATACGGAAGATCCGCTAGTCCCCGCAAATAGTCTGCGGCTTCGTCGACTCGGGCAGCAGCCCTGTCCGTCGCCCGCTCCTCATCGTCGCCCAAAGCTTGATACGCCTCAATCAGGTGAGCTTCAATAAGGTTGAAGTCACGGGCAACAGGGGCCGCGAGACGCACTTTATAGGGATGGGCTGGCATTTCTCTTGCGTCCCCTCAGCGCACGGATCTCGGCTATCCCCGCTTCAAGATCAACAAAGGGACCGGCAAGGCGTTGGTCGATCAGCAGCCGGAGAGCTTCAAGCTCCAAGTCACGGGCTTCCGTCTCGTGGCGCAGCACCTCAAGGCCCCGCTGAATGACGGCGCTGAGGCTTGGATAGTGTCCGGCTTCAACGAGGCTGCGCGCGTAGGCTTCCTGCTCGTCGGTCAGGGAAATCGAGGTCTTCACGGTCATAGGTCACCTCCCGTTTCGAACGGTACTACTGGGTAGCACCAACAGCAAGGCCTAGACCTCATTTGTCCAAAACAAAGCCCCTCCCCCGCCCCCGGCGGACCAAGGGTCCGTCCAAAAGCAGGAAAGGGGCTTCGTCACAACTCATGAACCGGGGTGCGAGACCCGGCCAGGGATCAGGGCCTGGGATCAGTACATGTGCTGGCCGCCGTTGACCGACAGGGTCGAGCCGGTCATGAAGCCGTTGTCGTCGTCGACGAGGTACAGCACCGCCTTGGCGATCTCCGACGCACGGCCGAGGCGGCCGACCGGGATGCGGGCAACGATCTTCTCCAGCACGTTGGCCGGCACCGCGCGCACCATGTCGGTGTCGATGTAGCCGGGGGCGATGGCGTTGACGGTGATGCCCTTCGCCGCGCTCTCCTGCGCCAGCGCCTTGGTGAAGCCGTGGATGCCGGACTTCGCCGCGGCGTAGTTGACCTGACCGTACTGGCCGGCCTGGCCGTTGACCGAACCGATGTTGACGATGCGGCCGAAGCCACGCTCGCGCATGCCGTCGATGACGTTGCGGCACATGTTGAAGCAGGAGGACAGGTTGGTGTGGATCACCTTCTCCCACTGATCGTAGGTCATGCGGTGCATCACGCCGTCACGGGTGATGCCGGCATTGTTGATGAGCACGTCGACCGGGCCCAGGTCGGACTCGATCGCGGCGATTCCCTTCTTGCAGGCGTCGAAATCCGCGACGTCGAACTTGTAGGTCGGGATGCCGGTGCGGGCGGTGAATTCTTCGGCCGCCTGATCGTTGCCGGCATAGTTGGCGGCGACCTTGTAGCCGGCATTCTTCAGGGCGACGGCAACCGCCTCGCCGATGCCGCGGGTGCCACCAGTGACGACTGCAACACGAGCCATAGTTCTTCTCCCCAGATTTAGTGATGGTTGGTTGGTTTCTTTGGATTTTTATTGTTGGGCACGGGTCTCCCTCCGCAGGTCCGGCGGATGCCCCAAGCCTTGAGCGACGCGGGCCGCTTCCCGTCCGGAAAGCGGCCCATCCTGTCCTCAGTCGCGCTGGACGCAGAGGGCGATGCCCATGCCGCCGCCGATGCACAGGGTGGCAAGGCCCTTCTTCGCGTCACGCTTCTGCATTTCGTACAGCAGCGTGGTCAGCACGCGGGCGCCCGACGCGCCGACCGGGTGGCCGAGCGCGATGGCGCCGCCATTGACGTTGACCTTGCTGGTGTCCCAGCCCAGGTCCTTGTTGACCGACAGGGCCTGGGCGGCAAAGGCCTCGTTCGCCTCGACCAGGTCGAGGTCGTCGACGGTCCAGCCGGCCTTTTCCAGCGCCTTGCGCGAGGCCGGGATCGGGCCGGTGCCCATGATCGCCGGATCGACGCCGGCGGTCGCCCAGGAGACGATGCGGGCCAGCGGGGTGACGCCGCGCTTGGCCGCGTTCTCCGCCGTCATCAGGACGAGGGCGGCGGCGCCGTCATTGATGCCCGAGGCGTTGCCGGCGGTCACCGTGCCGTCCTTCGAGAAGGCCGGGCGCAGCTTGGCCAGCGATTCCGGCGTGGTGCCGTGCTTCGGATACTCGTCGTCCGACACGATGACATCGCCCTTGCGGCCCTTGATGGTGACCGGGACGATCTCGTCCTTGAAGCGGCCGGCCTTCTGGGCAGCCTCGGCCTTCTGCTGGCTGGCGGCGGCGAAGGCGTCCTGCTCCTCGCGGGTCAGCTGCCACTTCTGGGCGACGTTTTCCGCGGTGTTGCCCATGTGATAGCCATGGAAGGCGTCGGTCAGGCCGTCGCGCAGCATGGTATCGAGCATCTCGGCGGTGCCCATCTTGGTGCCGTTGCGCAGGTGCATGACGTGCGGCGCCATGCTCATGCTTTCCTGGCCGCCGACGACCATGACATCGGCGTCGCCGTTCTTGATCGCCTGATAGCCGAGCGCGACGGCGCGCAGGCCGGAACCGCAGAGCTGGTTGATGCCGATGGCGGTCGCCTCCACCGGGATGCCGGCGTTGACGGCGGCTTGGCGGGCCGGGTTCTGGCCCTGACCGGCGGTCAGGATCTGGCCCAGGATGACTTCGTCCACTTCCGCCGCGTCGGTCTTGGCGCGGGCCAGCGCTTCGCGGATCGCGACCTCGCCCAGAACGTGGGCGGGAACGGCGCTGAGAGCACCGTTGAAGCTGCCGATGGGCGTACGGGCGGCACCGGCGATGACAACTTCGGTCATTGAACGCTCCTCGAAATAGGACAGTTTTATTATAGCGCTGGTGGGACGCTCGGAGTGATTGTTACCTTAAGTCGAGCGACATGACAGGTGCAAGCTGGCTGAAGGTCTCGGCGCTATCCTGTCGCAGCAAGCCATTCGGCCAGCGGCTTCCACACTCCGGTCTCGGCGCCCGCACTCACGACCATTCCGATATGGCCGAGGGGGGGACGCAGAATCCGGGCGCCGGGGATCGCGGCGCCCAGCGCGAGGGCGGAGGCCGGTGGGACGATTCGGTCACGCTCCGGGATCAGGGCCAGGGTGGGCACGCGGATGGCGCCGGGATCGACCGGCAGCCCTGCGACCATCCAGGTGCCGGCCATGGTGTCGTTGCGCCCGTACCAGCCGGCCAGCGCGTCGCGCGCCACCCCGGCCACCAGCGGCACCCCGTCGTTCAGCCAATCCTCCAGCGCGACGAAGGCCGCCGCGGCGCGGGAGTCCGGCGCCATTCGGGCGAAGCTGGTGAATTTCTTCAGCGCCAGCAGCGGGTCGAGTTGGGCGAACAGCGCCTGCAGCGCGTCGGTCGGCAACTCGCCCCAGCGGTCCAGCATTGGCCCCCAGGGCTGGATGAAGGTCGCCACCCGACGCGCGGTGGCCGCATCCTCCGCATGGAAATCCCAGGGGGTGGCCATCAGCACCAGCCCGGCGACGGCGCGCGGCCGGCGCTGCGCCAGCGACGCAGCGAGCAGACCGCCCATGCAATAGCCGACCACCGGCACCGGCGCCCCCACCCCCTCCACGACGAAGTCCAGCGCCCGCTCCAGCCGGCCGGCGATGTAGTCGGTCAGGGTGAAGCGGCGCTCCAGCGGCCCCGGCCTGCCCCAGTCCAGCAGGAGCGGCCGGAAACCGCGCGCCGCCAGCCAGCGCATCAGGCTCTTGTCCCGCGACAGGTCCAGGATGTAGCCGCGATTGACCAGCGACGGCACGAACAGAACCGGCCGGCCACCTGTCCCAGTGCTACCGGCCCCCTGGCCGTAATCCAGCAGGCGCGATCCGCCCTCCGTCCAGACCACCGGCGGGTCGGGCAGGTCGCGGCGGTAAGGGTGGTGGCGATACCGCTCGATCCCGGTCAGGACGGCATCGATGCGGCGGCGAATCTCGCGGTCGACTTCACCGGTCAGACGGTCGACGCCGCCCGCCACCCCGGCCGGGGCTCCGTCCGGCCTTCTGTCCGGCGTCATCCTGTCGGCCTGCGACATTTCGTCCCTGAGCGCCGCCGCCCGGTCCCGCAGGGCCGGACTCCAGGGCAGCAAGCCGTTCCTCAAGAGCGGCAATGCGGCCGAGGAGCTGAGCAAGCTGCCCAGAGCCGCCGTCAGATGCAGGGCCAGCGGGCGCGGCCCCTGCCGCATCCCCGGCCTTGTCCCTGGGCCGGGCGGAGTCCCCTCCGCCTGCCTGTCGTCCGCCAGACGATCGCTCATCGGAAGGCTGTCCGTGTTGGGGGTAGCTGGTGTTCGGGAATGGCCACGGGCGGGGATCCCAGCCGGTTCCGGGCATGGAACCAGCCATGGAGCCGGCGCCAAACCCGCCCGTTCCTAAACCGAAAGCCCCGGCGCCCTGCCCCATCATCTGGAACAGTCGGGTCATCATATCCGCCATTTCCGGATCGGCGGCGCTGGCCATCCACTGGTCCTGCCACAGGTCCAGATAGCGGCGCGCCAGCGATTCGTAGGAAGGCGGATCGCCGGACGGTTGATCGGAAGGTCGGTCTGGGTTCGACGGGTCGGCCATGGCCGGATTATAGGGGCGACGGGGCCGGATTGACCAGTCCGGCATGGCGGGTCACCTGACCTTTCGGGTATCGGCAGGAGTGGCCCTGGCGCGTTCCATTTCTCCGTCTGCACCGGCTGGACCAACGCAACCGCGGCGCTATGCCGCGGCGCAACGCTGGACAAATTGCTATCCCTTCGAGTAGTCCTAATGACGGAACAATTTCCGCCGCCTGTCCCGCGTGTTCCGGAACACCTGCCCTGGAACACGTCCCTTCTTGAAAGAGTCCGCGATGGCCGACAAGGAAGACCAGAAGTCCGCTCCGATCACGATCAAGAAGTACGCCAACCGGCGGCTCTACAATACCGCCACCAGCAGCTACGTGACGCTGGACCATCTGTGCCAGATGGTGAAGGACGGCTTGGACTTCGTGGTCTATGACGCGAAGACCGGGGAAGACATCACCCGCTCCGTCCTGACCCAGATCATCGTGGAAGAGGAAAGCAAGGGGCAGAACCTGCTGCCGATCAGCTTCCTGCGCCAGCTGATCGGCTTCTACGGCGACAACATGCAGTCGGTGGTGCCGCGCTATCTGGAATATTCGATGCAGGCCTTCTCCCGCAATCAGGAGCAGATGCGCGACTATTTCCAGAACACGCTGGGCGGCATGTTCCCGTTCGGCCGGCTGGACGAGGTCAGCAAGCAGAACATGGCGATGTTCGAGCGCGCCATGCGCATGTTCACGCCCTTCGGCGCCGCCGGCGCCCCGGACGAGACGCCCGGCGGCCAGCGCCCGGCCGGCCAGCCCGGCCCGGCATCCACCAACCCGCCTGCGGGACCGGGCGGCGTGACGTTTGACGAACTGCAGAAGCAGATCGACGAGCTGCAGAAGCAGATCGCCAGCATCGCCAGCCCGGGCAGCAAGTCGGACACAAAGTAACGGGGCGGTCGGACAGGTCCGGCGGAAAGCGTTCCCGATAAGCGGGCGGCACGGAAGGCGGGGTCATACCCCGCCTTTTTCATTGCGCGGGCCGATAGGGGCGCGCAGGCTTGGATCTGTGCATAGGGGGCACCTTCTCGGCCACCGTGCCGGTCCGGCTTTATTGCCGGGTCGACCGGCCGTTCAACAGATCGGAAGGAACCGACCATGACCACCGAACTGACCGTCTCAATCACCCTTGCCAGCGACGACCCGCGCGAGGTCGGCCGTTTCGAGGACATGCTGCGTGACTGGCTCGACCATCAGCCGGGCGTGGCCGGCATGGCCATCGCCGACCGCGGCAACGACGTGGCGGCGGAAACCATCTGGCGCGCCGCCCGCAAGGCGACCTTCGGTCCGGCGTTGAAGAATCCGTTCGCCCCTTAACGGCGCCATCAGCCCCTGAACAGGTGCGGGACCATCGCCGAATCCGGGCCGACGCCGGAACCCAGGCGCGGATCGGCAGATTCCCGCACCCCCATGCCCAGGCACTTGTCGCCGACGATCCAGGCGTGCAGGACGGCGCGGGTGTCCTCCTCGCGGAAGCAGGGCGGGGTTTCAAGCCAGATCGCGCCATGGGCTGCGACATCCTCGCCGATGTCCGCCCCGTCGTCGACGATCACCGCCCCCTGTTCCATGATGCGGCTCGGCGCGCCGTCCAGCCCGTGCAGGGCGCGCACGGTGACCATGTCGGCCCCGGCCACGCCGCTGGGGTCCAGCGCCGCACGGCACAGGTTCGGGTGGCGTGGATAGAGATAGGACAGCACCGCCAGCAGCCCGTGGTTCGACCACAGCCAGCACCACAGCGGCGACAGCACGCTCATGCCGCTGCTGCGCAGCCGCTGAAGGAACCCGTCGTCGGCCAGCCCATCCCACGGATAGAGCTTCGCCAGCCAGGAGATCGGCTGCCCCTCGTCATCCAGGAAGCGGCGGCCGTCCCAGGCAATGGACTGCAGCGGCAGCAGGCGGGTGTCGATGCCGGCCTCCGCCGCGGTGGCGGCGAGATAGACCAGTTCGCCCTCGCGCACCGGATCGGGGGTGGCGCAGGTCGCGTGCATGCGCCCGCGGCCGGGCACACCCGTCGCCAGTTCCTCCCACCGCTCCACCAGCGCCTCGTGCAGGCCGTTGAACTGGTTGGCGTCGGGAGCCATCGCCTCGCGCCAGTTGCGCTGGATCAGCGAGGCGGCGAACAGCCCCTCGCAGGTGTCGTAATTGCAGCCCAGCAGCTTGACGCTGTCGCGCCCGTCATAGGCCAGCGTCAATCGTCCGGCGAGCCCGCCCGCCCGTTCGTTGCGCCGACCGCCGGCCCAGTAATCAAGCCAGGAGGCCTCCAGCATGCGCGCGAGGTCGCCGCGGATGCCGAGCGAGGCGAACAGCTTGTGCTCCATCACATGGCGCACGGCGACCGCGATCATGCTGTGCAGTTCGTCCGCCACGCTTTCGATCAGGTCGATCTGCGAAGCGGTGAACTCATAGACGGTGTCCTCCCGCCAAGCGGCTCCGGCCGACATGGCGCGCACTCCATAGGGATATTTGCGGAGACCCGGGCGCCAATCGGCCCGTGGCTTCATCGTCGTCCTGCGCATGCCCGTTCCGATCCCCGGATGTCAGCGCCGGCAAGCCGGACGGCACGCGGCGGCGACGGGCCGGGGCGTGGAAAAGAAGACGGGCAGCAGGCTGGTCAACGGTCCACTGGTCAACGGTCAACTCCGGGGGAGGCCAATCCGACGCAGGCGCGGATGCTCGCGATGCAATCACTGCGACGCAAGCAAAGCCTTGCGTATGTAACCCGTCCCGCTGCAGCGCACCAGCGCGCATCCGCGATAGCTCCCCCTCGCCGGAGAGCGTCGGAATCGCGACGAATGGGGCCACCCCCGATTGACCGCCCCCAATGGATCGAAGTGGAAGCGGGCCGCTGCGGCGAAAGGAGGCAGCGGCCCGTTCCGGAATGCGGCGCGCGTCAGATCAGCGGCGCCGAGGGATGCCGTGCAAGCGACCGCATCGCCCACAGCGCCAGGCGGCCACGACGCGGCTTCATCGCCTCGGCTGCCCGAGTCACCGGCGGGGTCGCCGCCAAGCCGGGAACGAGCAGCGGCCGGTCGTCGCGCGTGCCGCCGAGCCGCTGGAGCCGGCGTGCCGACAGCACGAGGCGCAACACCTCTTCTTCGGACACCGCACGACGGGCCGTGCCGGAGGCGAGGCTGGCCGCCTCGTACAAAGCCGCCCGTTCGGCCAACAGGCCGGTCAGGCCCTTGGCAGCCGCCGTCAATGCAGCTTCATCGTAAAGGGCGAGGACAAGCGTCCTCAACCCGTGTTCCATCCGTGTGGACATGGCGGGGGGCTCCGGAAAATCGGAATGGCGTGCGGTTCTGGTGCGTGTGAATCGAAGCGAACAGGTGAAAGTTCGCGGTTCGACAGGCGCAATTATCCGTGCGCGGCACCCGTTCGGCCATGCTCTCCAAGGTGGTAACACCCTGTCTGCTTCCTGCTGATGCAGGATAGCCACAGTGGCTGTACTGATAAATATCCGGATTGGTCGGGAATTAGCCGCCCCGACAGGCGGGAAGAAATGGTGGAGCCAAGGAGGATCGAACTCCTGACCTCTACAATGCCATTGTAGCGCTCTCCCAGCTGAGCTATGGCCCCACTATACTTCTGCTACCCTTCACCAACACTTGGGGTGTTGGTGCGCTTGGAGGGAGTCGAACCCCCACGGCCTTTCAGCCACTAGGACCTGAACCTAGCGCGTCTACCAGTTCCGCCACAAGCGCATCCGCGTTACTTGGGGTCACGCGGGGCGCTCTATGTACCCATACCGCGCGTTGTGCTCAAGGAGAAAATGCGACTGCGCAAAAGTTTTTTGGGAATGGGGGCGTAACGCCCCTACTCCGCCGGCTTGATCGCGTAGAAGCGGTACACCCGCACGCCGGCCTCGATGGCGGCGACGCGGCGGGCCCACAATTCGACCTCCTCCATCACCGCCAGCTTGGTGGGGGTGTCGAGCTGGAACTTCTCCAGATGCTCGACCAGTCCCTGGATGGCGGACAGGATCAGGCCGCGGTGGGTATCGGAGATGTCCTCGGCGATGCGGAGGTCGAGGTTGCGCTGGGCGAACGCGTTCGCCATGCGGTCCTTCGGCCACAGGTTCGGCGTCAACGGCTCCTTGTCGCACCAGTTCTGGATCGCCTTGGCGTCCATCACATCCGCTTCGACGATATAGTCGGTGATCAGCAGATGGCCGCGCGGCTTCAGCGCCAGCTCCATGCCGTCGAACATCTGTTCCTTGTCGCGGACGAAGAACAGGCCTTCCTTGTAGACGATGGCGTCGACGCGCTTGGGATAGCCGAAATGTTCGGGATTGAAGGTCTCGATCGGCGCCTTCTTCTCCAGCCCCAGCTTGAAGGAGCGGACCATCCCCTCCTTCGCCAGCAGCTCCGACGCCTCCAGACCGGTGACCCAGCAGCCGTACTTGCCGGCCATGGTGCGGCTGGTGCCGCCCAGCCCGGCGGCGAGGTCGAGCACGCTCATCGCCGGGTTCAGGCCCAGCGGCTTGACCAGATAGGGAATGTGGTCGGCGCCGCCGGGGGTGTTGAAGCCCTCACCCCACATCTTCTCCGCCACCTCGATCCGGGTGGCGCTCCACAGCGGCTTGCCCCAGCGGTTCATGCCGGGGCCGGGTGCGGCAGGCTGAGGCTGTTCCGGCTGGTGCGGCTGCTCTTCGCCCTTCTTCGCCTTCAGACCGGACAGGTCATAGCCTTCCCACCACGCATAGAGGCGCGTCTTCAGGCTCGGTCCATGCCCGGACGATCCGTCCTTGTCCGTCATCGCCCTTTGTCCGTCATCGCCGTGGCACCCCATCCGCCGATCGACCTGCCGCCGCCGAATTCCCCATCCGGCGCCGGACGGCGCAGCATTCTTGCGGTTGTCCGGCCGAGCCCCAACTCACCGCCCGCAAGAATACGTCCAGCTTCAGGTTAGACGGACGCTAATTGCATGCAAGTGGAAAAATTTCTCCGCGGAAACACACCCGTCAGCGCGCGGCTTTGGCAGGAACCGCGCCCAATTCGGGCAGGGAGGCCATGCGCGTGCCCGCCGCATTCAGCACCGGGGCGCAGGCCGCCGGCATCTTGCGGACCACACGCGGCTCGGGCTTGTAACCCGGCGGATGCTCGATCGCGGGGGAGGCGCTGTCCAGCCAGGACATCAGTTCGTCGCCGCAGCCGTCACCTTCGGGCTGCTCCGCCTGCTGTTCGCACTGCGGGCTGCCGGCCGGGCAGTTCAGCCGGATGTGCATGTGGCCGTCATGGCCATGCCAGGGCCGCAGCTTGTTCAGGAAGCCGCGGTCGGACCAACTGCGCTGGCACATCGCCAGCTTGATCGCCGGATTGACGAAGATGCGGGCAACGCGGGGGTCACTGGCGGCGATCTGGATCATCCGAGCCTGCCGGTCCGACCAGTCGGCGGTGACGCGCATTCGGTCGTAATCGACATACTTGACCTCGTCCAGCCGCTCGCGCCCGGCGCGGCCCATCGGCGGCAGGTCCAGCCGCAGCCAGACATCGGCGTCCAGCCCGATCTGGTGGCTGGCATGGCCCGACGGCATCGGTCCGCCGCGCGCCTGCCCCACGTCGCCGATCAGCGCCGTGCCCAGCCCGGCATGCGCCACCCGCTGGCCGAAATCGCGGAGCATGTCGACCAGCACCGGATGGCCGAAGTTGCGCTGGCGCGACAGGCGGATCACCTGATAGCCGACGCCTTCCGGCGGCAGGGCGTGGGCACCGGCGATGCAGCCGGCCGCGTAACCGCCGATGGATCTCGGCGCCCCCAGCGAGGGGCCGGTCACCGCCCCCCAGGCGACGCTGGTGGCATAAGCCGGGATCGGAACCGGCTTTTTCTTCTTCCGTGACTTGGCGTTGGCATCGCCGGCCGCCAGCAGAGCGGCCACCAGTCCGACGCATGCAATCAACCTGAAGGCACGCCCCCCGAAAGCACGAATCCCCGCAAGATTCCCCATATCCGTCCCCCCGCCGTCTCCGGCACCGCGGTCGACACCGCTATAGCGGATCCGTGGTTAAGGAATGATGGAGGATGCATCCGGACCGCACAACCGGACGGTCAGGCCCCAGCCCGATCCATACGGGGTGCGTCCGATGGTCCCGGTCGAGCTTCATAGCCGCATGGGAGCACTCCACCCTGGCTAACCGGACTAGCCGCAGCGAATATTGACAGCCCGTTATTAGCAATGGAAACGTCAAACCATCATCAATAAGGAATTCGATAAAATGCCACCGACAATGAGCTACCGTATTGGCGATATCGTCAGCGTCCGCGGTTGCTTGACCCGGCTGATCGATATTATCAACCGTGATCCTATTCATTTGGAGGATCTGATCGGGTTCCACCGTGGGCGCCTCAGCCGCGGTTATTACCTGCTGCTACTGAAGGAACCGATGGCTGCCGGGGAGTTCCAGTTCCTGGGCTATACCCATTTGTCCGGCGGTAAATACGGCCTGCCCAGCAACGACCCCGCGGTGGAGGGCGCACGGCAGACGGTGCAAGGCTCGCTGGAGCAGAAATTCGGGGTCGCCGGGGTGAACGGCCTTGCCCGCAAGATCGCCGGCGACATCCCGGCCACGGGGGAGCGGCGCCTTGCCAAGATCGTCCCGGTGATCGGCCACGACCAGACGATGGGGCCGGCCGATCAATATCCGGCATCCAAGCACGGCATCGCGCAGTTCAATCTGACGGTGCCGAAGAAATTTCTGGTTTCCGCCTTCGTCGATCCCAATCGGCGGTTCCAGGGCGGCGGCCTCGACCTCGTCATGGAGAAGGGCACGACCTACGACAGCCGGCGGGCGGTGTTCCAGTATCTGTCGGCCGCCTGAAGGCTATCAGTGCATGGGGGCAGTCCCCGGCGGTCAGTCAAGCGTCTGGCGGTAACGCTTCAACGCCACCACCGTGACCACCGTCAGGAACAGGGCCAGCGCCAGCACCTCAGCCGCGATCTCGGCGAACCCGTTCCCTTTCAGCAGGATGCCGCGGACGATGCGCAGGAAGTGGGTCAGCGGCAGAATCTCGCCCACCGCCTGCGCCCAGCCCGGCATGCCGCGGAACGGGAACATGAATCCGGACAGCAGCATCGACGGCAGGAAGAAGAAGAAGGACATCTGCATTGCCTGCAGCTGGTTGCGCGCCAGCGTGGAGAAGGTGAAGCCGACGGCCAGATTGGCGGCGATGAACAGGATCAGCACCGCGGACAGCAGTCCCAGGCTGCCCACGATCGGCACGTCGAACAGCAGCCGTGCCGCCACCACGATCAGCAGAACCTGGACATAGCCGACGACGACGAAGGGCACGATCTTGCCGAGCATCACCTCGAACGGCCGGACCGGCATGGCCAGCAGATTCTCCATGGTCCCGCGCTCCCGCTCGCGGGTGACGGCCAGCGCCGTCATCATCACCATGGTCATGGTCAGCACCACCCCCATCAGGCCGGGCACGACATTGTATTGGGTGATGCCCTCCGGGTTGTAGCGGCGATGGACCCGCAGCTCCACCGGGTCCGGCCCGGCACGCAAGCCGGCCAGCGGCCCGGTCAGGTCGGGGTTCAGCGCCTGCCGGGCGATGGTGGACAGCGCCGACAGGGCATTGCTGGTCGCCGCCGGGTCTGTCGCGTCGGCTTCCACCAGCAGGACCGGGCGGGTTCCGCGCTGCAGGTCGCGGGCGAAGCCGGTGGGGATGGTGACGGCGAACTGCACCTCCCCCTCCGCCAGCAGCCGGTTGATCTCGGCTTCCGACGCCGCAGTCCGGGTGACGGCGAAATAGCGGGAATTCTCCATCGCCGCGACCAGCGTGCGGGCGAAGGGGCTGGAATCGGCGACCAGCACCGCCGTCGGCAGCGCTTTGGGGTCGGAGTTGATGGCGAAGCCGAACAGGATCAGCTGCAGGATCGGCACCCCCACCATCATGGCGAAGGTCAGTCGGTCGCGCCGCATCTGGATGAATTCCTTCACCATCACCGCCATCAGGCGGCCCGCCGATATCCGCGCCATTGCACTGCCTCATAGGGCTGGGAATGGCAGGAGGGTAGCGCGGTTCGATGGAAGCGTCGACGCCTCGCCAGATATTCCCCTCAGGCCACCCCGTCCGCGCGGTCGAACTGCAGCGCCGCCAACCTCGCATAGAGGCCGCCCTGCGTCACCAGTTCGCCATGGGTGCCGGTCTCCACCACGCGGCCCTGGTCCATCACCACGATGCGGTCGGCGTTCAGCACCGTCGCCAGCCGGTGGGCGACGATCAGCGTCGTGCGGCCATGCATCAGCCGGTCGAGCGCGTCCTGCACCATCCGTTCGCTCTCGGCGTCGAGCGCGCTGGTCGCCTCGTCCAGCAGCAGCACCGGCGGGTCGCGCAGGATGGCGCGGGCGATGGCGAGGCGCTGGCGCTGGCCGCCCGACAGCCGCACGCCCTTCTCGCCCAGGAAGGTGTCGAATCCCTCCGGCAGCGCATCGAGAAAGTCCAGGGCGTGGGCGGCCTCGGCGGCGGCGCGCACCTCGGTGTCCGAGGCGTCGGGCCGGCCGTAGCGGATGTTCTCCCAGGCGTTGGCGGAGAAGACCACCGGGTCCTGCGCCACGAGTCCCAGACGGCGACGCACCTCCACCGGGTCCGCGTCGCGCACGTCGAGCCCGTCGAGCCGCACCGAACCGGCCTGCGGGTCGTAATAGCGCAGCAGAAGCTGGAACACCGTCGATTTGCCGGCGCCCGACGGGCCGACCAGCGCCACCCGCTCGCCCGGTTTCACATCCAGCGAGAAACCCTCCAGCGCCGCCCAATCGGGACGCGACGGGTAATGGAAGCGGACGGCGTCGAAGGACAGCGCACCCGCCGCCGGCACCGGCAGCGGCTTCGGCAATGCGGGAGCACGGATCTCCGACTCGACGGACAACAGGCTGAACAGCCGCTCGGTGGCGCCGGCGGCGCGCTGGAGGTCGCCGATCACCTCGCTGATGGCGCCGACCGATCCGGCGACCACCACGGAATAGATGACGAAGGCCGACAGCTCGCCCGGCGTGATCCGCCCGGCGACCACGTCATGGCCGCCGATCCACAGGATGATGCCGACGGCGCCGAACACCAGCACGATGACGATCACCGTCATCACCGCCCGCACCCGCACGCGGCGGATGGCAACGTCGAAGGCCTCCTCCACGCGGCGGCCGAACAGGGCGCGGTCGATGGCCTCGTGGGTGAAGGCCTGGACCGTGCGGATGGCGGCCAGCGTCTCCTCCACGAAAGATCCGATATCGGCGATGCGGTCCTGGCTGTCGCGCGACAGCTTGCGCACCCGCCGGCCGAAGAAGATGATCGGCGCCACCACCAGCGGAACCACCAGCGCCACCAGCCCGGTCAGCTTGGGCGAGGTGATCAGCAGCATGCCGGTGCCGCCCAGGAACAGCAGCGTGTTGCGCAGCGCGATGGAGGCCGACGAGCCGACCACCACCTGCAGCAGGGTGGTGTCGGTGGTCAGGCGCGACAGGATCTCGCCGGTCTTGGTCGTCTCGAAAAAGCCCGGCGACAGGGTCAGCACATGGTCGTAGACGGCGCGCCGGATGTCGGCGACCACCCGCTCCCCGATCCAGCTGACCAGATAGAAGCGGCCATAGGTGGAGGCCGCCATCAGCGCGATCACCCCCAGCAGCACCAGCAGCGCCCGGTCGAGCAGCGAGGTGTCGCCGCCGGCGAAGCCCTGGTCGATCAGCACCCGCATCCCCTGCCCCAGCCCCAGCACGGTGCCGGCGGCCACGGTCAGCGCCAACATGGCGCCCAGGATCCGCCACTTATAGGGAAGCAGGAACGGCACCAGACGGCGCAGCGGTCCAAGGTCGCGGCGGCGGGTGTCCGCCTCGCCACGGGCGGAGGCGGCGATCATGTCGGGGGAGGGTTGGCGAGCCACGCGGTTCCCGCTTGTCTGTTGGGGTTATTGATGCGGATCGCTGGCATATAGCGCCGTGCGGGGACGCCAACAAGGCGACAGTCCGGTGAAACTGCCCGGAAAATGGCCGCGAAGCCCGTCGCGGACATCGCGAACAAGCCGAGATTCCGGGGTTGCGCCGGTGAGGGGGTTTTGGTATAGACGCCGCTCGCTTTGCAGGAACCCCGGCCATGAAGACTGACATCCATCCCGACTATCACGAGATCACCGTGGTCATGACCGACGGCAGCTCGTTCACGACCCGCTCCACCATGGGCAAGCCGGGCGACACGCTGCGCCTCGACATCGACCCGAAGTCGCACCCGGCCTGGACCGGTGTGCAGAAGCTGCTGGACACCGGCGGGCAGATCGCCAAGTTCAACAAGCGCTTCGCGAACTTCGGCCTCAAGAAGTAAGCGTTACCGCGCTTCTATCCTGCCGATGCGAAAAGGGCGTCCGACCGGTTCGGACGCCCTTTTCGTTTGCGCATGCCGTGGCGACCGTCCTACCCCACCGCCGCGGCGGCCTCGCGCTCCACATCGGCGCGGACCATGGCGTCGAGCCGGTGGACGCGCATGTACAGGCTGTGGCTGCGCTCCAGCAGGCTGCGCAGGCCGGACGGCAAATCCTCGTTGTCGGGGCCGCTGGGATCGGAACAGATTTCGCCGCCGGACAGCGCGAAATCCTCGCTCGCCGCCTGCTCTTTCGACATCTCGCCGGCATGCACGGCCTTCTGCGCCAAGAGCCACGCCATCACCTGGGTCAGGCGGCTGGTCACCCGCATGGATTCGTAGGAGATCTGAAGACGCACCTGCGGCGGCAGCTTCCGGTGTTCGGCCGCATCATGATAGGCGATGTAATTGCGCGCCTCGATCAAGAGCGCCATCGTCTCGTCGTAGGGACCGTTGAAGAAGAAGGTGTGCGAAGTCATGGTCGTCGGCCCCCTCCTGCGGACTTACGGCCCTAGCGTGAGCCTTGCCGCAACTGATTAACAATTGGTGACCGGGCGGCACCCGGCAACCCCAGGCGGGGATTGACCGGTCTTTGTGTGCCCGCCCTCTTGAACGGGGAAAAGCGTCGATTATCTCTCGCTCGTCCGGCGGATGCCCATACGGGGTCCGCCACCAACCCGCCCTAAGAGGACCGACCAATGCCGTGGTCCTCGACGGCCGTATCGCTCTTTCGGAGGATATGTCATGCGTAGCTACGACCTTTCGCCGCTGTTCCGTTCCACCGTCGGTTTCGACCGCCTGTCGCGTCTTCTGGAGACCGCGACCACCGGTGACGAGGCGGCGTCCTATCCGCCCTACAACATCGAAAAGCTGAGCGAGGATTCGTATCGGATCACCATGGCCGTCGCCGGCTTTGGGATCGACGACCTCAACATCGTCGCCCACCAGAACTCGTTGACCGTCACTGGTAAAGCTAAGAAGGACGAGCCGACCGGCCAATTCCTCTACCGGGGTATCGCCGGGCGCGCGTTCGAGCGCCGCTTTCAGCTGGCCGATTTCATCAAGGTGACCAACGCGTCTCTTCAGAATGGCCTTCTGCACATCGAACTGGCGCGCGAGGTACCCGAAGCGATGAAGCCGCGGAGCATTCCGATCGTCACCGCCGCCGGCACCCAGTCGGTGGAGGTCGAGGCTCCGGCTCCCGCCCTGACCCAGCAGGCGGCCTGACGCGGTTCGTCCGCCCATGATGCGGACATGAGAACGGCGCCCCGGACCATCCGGGGCGCCGTTTTCTTTGCCGATCCGTCGGTGTTCGCGGCGCCTATTGTCCCAGCTTCGCGGTATCCAGCACGATCATCGCGACGCCGATCTTCTGCTTTCCGGTCGGGTCCAACACTGGGACGCTGGCTTCGGTCAGCATGGCGCCGCTTTTGTCGTCCTTCTCCGGATCGGTCATGTAGAGGTCGGCGCTGCCGGTGAAGACCTTCTGCCATTTCGGCTCGTCACCCTGCCAGTAGTCGGAGGTTCCGGCGGTCTGGCCGACGTTCAGGCCATGATCGTCCATCAGCAGGATTTCGACGATCCGGCCGTTGCTGCCCGCCACGACCTGCTTCAGCTGTTTGGACACCGCGTTTGACGAGACCGCATCGAAGGCCGGGTTGGCGCCGCCGGCCTTGGCCGCCGCCTTCCACTGGTTGTCCATCTCGTCGATCTTGGATTGGGCGATCCCGGCATGCTTGGCATTCTGCGTTTTCACCGCCCCGACCACCGCCGGATCGGACAGCCAGCTCTGGGCCTGCGAACTGACCGCCTTGCGCACCGCCCCTTCCAATGCCGGGTCCGCGGCGGACGCCATGGACAGCGTGCCCGCGCACAGCAGGGAAATCGCGCAGCCGGCAATCCAGTATCGAGTCTGCGTCATGTGGTGTCCTCCCAGTCGTTTGGCCCGGTCATGGGCGGGGCGATGGTCGGACGGGCGGAACCGGAGCCACAGCATCGGGCGTTGTTTTTCCGTCAAACGGAAGATCAGCAATGCTGATAAAATGCTTTTTACCGACCTGCCGGCCGGAGCGGCATCACAGCCGCGGAAAACTGTCCGGGGGCGCCAGCACCCACTCCGCGTAGCCTGCGCGCATCAGCTCATAGGCGGCGACCAGCCCGGCCGCCCCGGCATAGGCGGTGACCAACACCTGCTCCGGCGACACCTGCGCCCCGAATCCGATCAGCAAAGCGCCCAGGAACGGCCCGCCCAGCAGAAATGCCGCCAACCATAGCGGTTCGGCCGACAGCCAGGCGCCGAGCACCGCGCGGGTCCGCTGCGACAGGCGCAGCAGCCCGCCGGCCTTGGCGTCGAGCGCCTCGAGGCTGCCGGCGCGCAGTTCCGCCAGCCGCCGGCCGTCGGCGTCGATGAAGACGACCTCTACCTTCATGCCGTGACGGCGAACCGAGGCCCGCACCGAATCGCCGAGCCGCGTTTCCAGCAGGATCGCGTTGCCACCCAACGCCGGCAGCGCATCGCGCACCTCTTCCGGCGGCTCGCCCCACTCGCGCAGGGCCTCCAGGATGACCCGGGGATCGTCGCAGGGGATCGCATCCATATGAATCACCTGTCCCTGCGGCGCCGTTACCTTCAGGATCAGCACCTGCTCCGCCGGATCATGCGTCCCTTCGACGCGCAGTCCGCCCTCGACCACATAGGAGAATCGCAGGCATCCATCACGGCGGCTGAGCGTGTTCATGGCGGCACCCCTCCGGTCGCACCCCTGGCGGATCGCACCACAGGGATCTTGAGCGTTGGTTATCTGGGCGTTGGCGTTGACATGACCAACAAACCAGCCGGGGGAACGGCCATCGCGACGGAGCGGCGAAAAAGGGGAAACCCGACCGGCCGAGTCGGCATCCGGGCATGAAAAAAGCGCCTAGCCGATCCGGCTGGCGCTTTGTGCTATCTTCCCTCTCTCAGAAGAGAGAGAATGGCGGATGGGGGGAGATTCGAACTCCCGATACCCGTGAGGGTATGCCGCATTTCGAGTGCGGTGCATTCAACCGCTCTGCCACCCATCCGCTGCCCCGTTTGGCGGGGTGGGCGGAACCTATATAAACGCCTTCGGCCGTGCAAGCCTTTTTTGCAGAAAAATGCGAAGGCGTTGGCCCGCAACCCTGTTGACTCTTAGCCCCTCCTGAGTATAGATCGTCGCTCCCATGAACGGGCTTGCGCATCGAACGGTGGGCGAGAAGCCCGCCGTTTGTTTTGACATAGGCAGTGACGACAATGTTTGCAGTGATCCGCACCGGCGGCAAGCAGTACAAGGTCGCCAATGGCGACGTGATCCGTGTTGAGAAGCTCGAGGCCGATGCTGGCGCCTCCATCACGCTCGATGACGTGCTGATGGTCGGCGACGCAGGCAACACCACCATCGGCACCCCGACCGTGGCCGGCGCCTCGGTCGTCGCCGAGGTCGTCGCCCAGGACCGCGGCCCGAAGATCATCGTCTTCAAGAAGAAGCGCCGCCAGAACTACCGCCGCAAGAACGGCCACCGCCAGGACCTGACCGTCCTGCGCATCACCGGCATCAACGGCGTGGCCTGATCCGGGTTCTCCGGTCGGGCTTCCAGGCGCATCTTCAGTTTAGGAGCAACACCCCATGGCACACAAAAAGGCAGGCGGCTCGTCCCGCAACGGCCGTGACTCCGCCGGTCGCCGTCTCGGCGTGAAGCGTTTCGGTGGCGAGAGCGTCGTCTCCGGCAACATCATCGTCCGTCAGCGTGGCACGAAGTTCCACCCGGGCGAGAACGTCGGCATCGGCCGCGACCACACCCTGTTCGCGATGGCCAATGGCCAAGTTTACTTCAAGCACAGCTCGAACGGCCGCACCTTCGTGAACGTCGTTCCGGCCAACGACCAGGAAGTTCCGGCCGTCGCCGCCGAGTGATCGGGCCGAGTAACCTCTAAGGTCGTTGCGCGGCCTGTGTCGCAGGCCAGCACGCTTGTGGGATAAAATCGGGGGACCGGGCGACCGGCTCCCCGATTTTCGTTTTCAGTCCGGTGCCGTCCCGCCGCCGGTTTCCCTTCCGTTTACGGGCAGGTTCCCCGATGAAGTTTCTCGATCAAGCCAAGGTCTTCCTGAAGAGCGGTGACGGCGGCCCCGGTGCCGTCGCGTTCCGGCGCGAGAAGTTCATCGAGTTCGGCGGCCCGGACGGCGGCGACGGCGGTCGCGGCGGCGACGTGATCATCGAGGCGGCGGACGGCCTGAACACGCTGATCGACTACCGCTACAAGCAGCACTTCAAGGCGCAGCGCGGCCATCACGGCATGGGCAGCAACCGCAACGGCGCGCGCGGCGAGGATGTCGTCCTGCGCGTGCCGGTCGGAACCCAGATCCTGGACGAGAACCAGGAAACCGTGCTGTGCGACCTGACCGAGGCCGGGCAGCGCCGCGTTTTCCTGCGCGGCGGCGACGGCGGGCACGGCAACGCGCACTTCAAGACGCCGACCAACCGGGCGCCGCGCAAGTTCCACCCCGGCTGGCCGGGGCAGGAACAGTGGGTGTGGCTGCGGCTGAAGCTGATCGCCGATGCCGGCCTGCTGGGCCTGCCGAATGCCGGCAAGTCGACCTTCCTGGCCGCCACCACCGCGGCCAAGCCGAAGATCGCCGACTATCCCTTCACCACGCTGGCCCCCAACCTGGGCGTCGTCCGCGCCGGTGACGAAGAGTTCGTCATCGCCGATATCCCCGGCCTGATCGAGGGCGCGCACGAGGGCCATGGGCTGGGCGACCGCTTCCTCGGCCATGTCGAGCGCTCGCGCATCCTGCTGCACCTGATCGACGGCACGGCCGACGACGTCGTCGCCTCCTACCG
This sequence comes from uncultured Azospirillum sp., assembly GCA_965650625.1. Lineage (GTDB taxonomy): Bacteria > Pseudomonadota > Alphaproteobacteria > Azospirillales > Azospirillaceae > Azospirillum. The sequence goes on from CBFGPE010000092.1 coordinate 29,620, forward strand.
CACGATCCGGAACGAGTTGGAGGCCTATGGCGGCAACCTCGCCGACAAGCCGGAGGTCATCGGGCTGAACAAGGCCGACGCCCTGCTGGACGAGGAGATCGAGGAGAAGAAGGCAGCCTTGGAAGAGGCATCGGGCGCCGAGGTCATGGTGCTGTCCGGCGCCACCGGCCAGGGCGTGAAGCAGGTGCTCTACCGGCTGCTGACGGTCATCAAGGAGTCCAAGTCGGAAGAACCCGAGGTCATCCACGCCCCCGCGACCCGGTCCATCCCACGCCCGCCGGTCGGCCAGAAGCTGCCCGACGACAGCGAGATGCAGTGGGACGACGAAACCGGCGAGTGGGTCGGCGGCGAGGAAGACAATCTCGAGGACGAGGACTTCGAGGAGGACGACCTCGAAGAGGGCGTTCTCGAAGAGGGCGAGGAGCTGGAAAGCGACTCGGACGAAGTCCTTGACGCGGACGAGCCGGAGGACGAAGAGGACGGTTCGAACGACGATACGGACGGAACCTCCCGCCATGGCGCTTGACGCCCCTACCCTTCTCGAATCCCGCCG
>CBFGPE010000093.1:0-30168 GCA_965650625.1 uncultured Azospirillum sp.
CTGATGCCGGAAACGATGGGCGTCTTCTGCGCGCCGTCGCTGCTGGAACAAGGACCGCCGCTGCGCCATCCCGCCGATCTGGCGCAGCACCGGCTGCTGCAACACACCACCCGGCCCGATTCCTGGCGCGTCTATCTCGGCGCCTTCGGCCTGCCGCTGCCGGAATCGGCACTGTCGCTGGCCTTCGAGCACTTCTTCATGATCATCGAGGCGGCGTCGGCCGGCATGGGGGTGGCCCTGCTGCCGGTCTTTCTGGTGCGGGAGGATGTGGCCTCGGGCCGGCTGGTCCAGCCGATGCCCGAGACCCTGCGCCCGCGCGGCTGCTACCTGATCGCCCACGCGCCGGGCGCCGAGCGGGCCCGGCGCGTGCGCCGCTTCAAGGACTGGCTGCTGACCGAGGTGGAGTAGGGCTTCACGCCATTATGCCGAATCCTTCTCCCAGGGCGGGGTCGGCAGCGTCATGCCGTGGTTGCCGCGATAGGCCGCGACCTCCGGCGATGACCAGCCCGCCAGCAGCGCCGGATCCAGCCGGTAGACCTCGACGCCCAGCGGACGGCAGACCTCCAGCGGATCGCGGGCGTCCGGACCCCACAAGGGCACGCTGAGGTCGCCGCCGGGGCAGGTCGACAGGGCGCAGAGCAGGTCGATCTCGGCGAAGAACTCCAGGAAATCGCCCTTCTTGGCCGGGCAGGCCTTCATGAAATACTTGTCCTCGGCGTTGAGCCCGGTGACCTGGAAGACGTTCAGCACGTCATGCACGTCGAACTCGGTCAAGCCATAGGGGGCGACGGCGCGGGTCAGGTTGGAATGGCAGTGGTGGTGGAAATCCTCGCCGGTCAGCATGCGGTTGACATAGGGATCGCAGCGGGTGCCCAGCAGGTCGTGGACCCGGCCGCCATACTCGTCGATGCCGTAATCGGCCAGCGTGTCGTGGGTGATCGTCGCCAGCGGCCGCAGATAGGGCAGGGTCGACCACAGCCGGTCATATGTGCTGACATGCGCCTGCTGGAGCTGCCGGGTGCGCGATGCCCAGAAGCGTTCGCGCGGGTTGTGGCGGTTCCAGAGGTTGAGGTCGGCGACCTGCGGCCCTTCGATGGTGACGATGCGGAAGACATGGCCGGCCGGCACGGTCCAGGCACGGCCGGAGCGGATCGGCACCACGAAGCTGTCCACCAGTTCCCGTCCCCCGGTCTCGGACCCGATGCGCCCGTAAAAGGCGCGGTCGACGTCGAGCGCCGACCCTTTGCTGGCCTGATAGGCGGCGGGATAGCTGGGCATCGCGGACTCCTTGAGGGCATTCACTCTGTTCAAGCCGGACCGCGATCATGGCGAGGGAGACGCACCCTGTGCAACAGCTCTTCGCGCACCCGCGCCACCACCGGGGCCCAATCGCCGGGGCGCTGCTGGCGGAAGAGACGCAGCGTCGGGTACCAGGGGCTGTCGTCGCGGTCGAGCAGCCAGCGCCAGCAACCGCTGAACCGCGACAGCACCCAGACCGGCACGCCCAAGGCCCCGGCAAGATGCACGACGGCGGTGTCCACCCCGATCACCAGATCGAGTTGCCGAACGATGGCGGCGGTGTCGGCGAAGTCGGCCACGCCGGCCATCGGGTCATGGATCGCCACGCCATCCAACTGCGCCGCCGCCGGTCCCTTCTGCAGGCTGACCCAGCGCACGCCCGGCACAGTCAGCAGCGGCGCGAGCTGGGCGAGGGCTAGGCTGCGGCGGGTATCGGTGCGGCTGGCGGCGGCATGGCCCAGTCTCGGGTCGCCGGCCCAGACCAGTCCGACCCGCAAGCCGTCTGTTTCCGGCAGCGCTTCGGCCCACTGCCGGGCGGCGTCCGGCGGCGGCTTGAGATAGGGCACGGGCGCTGGAATGCGGTCGGGCTCCACCCCCAGCCGCTGCATCAGCGACATCAGCGGCACCCAGAGATCGTAGGCGCCGGCATCGGACAGGGCGGTGGTCACCGCATCGACGCCCTCGACCTCCGCCAGCAGACGGACCAGCGGTGCCCGGCAGTGCACGATCACCCGACGGGCGCCGCGGGCCTTCACCAACGGGATCAGGCGGATGAATTGCAGGGTGTCGCCGAAGCCCTGCTCCTCCACCACCAGCAGGGTCTTGCCGGTCAGGTCCTGCTCCGCCCATTCCGGATTGGCGCAGGCGGGCCGGGTCAGCGCCAGTTCCCGCGCCTGCCAGCGCGCCTCATAGGCCTGCCAGCCCTCCTCGAACAGCCCGTGCTGGAGCAGCGCCTCGGCCAGATTGTAGCGCACGCTGGGCGTTGCCGGGGCGAGCGCTGCCGCACGGCGCAGCAGGGTCAGTGCGGCGGCATGGTCGCCACGGTCCTGCGCCGCATGGGCCATCGCCAGATAGGGGGTGTAGAGGCCGGGCGACAGCGCGATGGCCCGGCGGCAGGCGTCGAGCGCCGCCAGCGGGTGGTCGGCTTCCTGCAGGATCGCGCCGATGTTGGCATAGGCCTCCGCCAGTTCCGGGCAGCGGACCAGCGCCTCGAAGCAGGAGGCCACCGCCTCGTCGGCCCGGCCGAGCCGGCGCAGTGCCGCCCCCCGGTTCGTGTAAGCCTGTGCCGCCTGGACGGGATCCAGCCGCGGGTCACCCAGCAGCCGGTCATAGGCCGCCACCGCCTGTGCCCAGCTTCCGGCACGGTGCAGGCGCAGGGCAGCCGCGAAGGCAGTCTCCGCCGTGCTCATCGGCGCAGAACGCCAAGGCCGCTCAGGATGTGGGGCGGGATGCTGCCATGGTCGGCGATGGTGTTGGCGTCGTCGGGCGAGAGACCGAGATGGATCAGGCGGTTGATGACCTGCCAGCGGCTGATCCTGTTGCTTTCGTACAGGGTCAGCGCGTCCTTGATGACCTCGATCGTCGAGGTTCGGGAAATGCTTTTCGACATGGGAGCCGCCTCCACGAGGGCCGGCGGACACCGCCGGCGCTGATGGAGGGGTTACACGGCGCTTCCCGCCGAAGCTGGCGCGGAGTCCGAACGCAGCGTCCCGCCTCTTCCCGGTCAGGCCGCGACGGCGGCGGCCAGGACGCGGGTCTGGCGGGCGACCTTCTCGAAGGCCTTTTCCTCGATCTGGCGGATGCGCTCGCGGCTGACGCCGTAGCGGACCGACAGATCTTCCAGGGTCAGCGGGCTGTCGGACAGGCGGCGGCTGGTCAGGATGTCGCGCTCGCGGTCGTTCAGCACGCCCATCGCCTCATGCAGCAGGGCGCTGCGCTGACGGGCCTCGCCGCGCTCGACCAGCGACTCTTCCACCGAGGGACGCTCGTCGGCCAGCAGGTCCTGCCATTCGCCGGAATCGCCGTCGGCGCTCATCGGCGCGTTCAGCGAGGCCACCGGTCCCGACAGGCGGCGGTTCATGGCGACCACGTCCTCTTCCGGCACCGACAGGTCGTTGGCGATGCTGGTGACGCTGTCGGGCTGCAGGTCGCCGCTGCCGTACTCGCCCAGCTTCCGCTTCAGGCGGCCCAGGCTGAAGAACAGCTTCTTCTGCGCGGCGGTGGTGCCGATCTTCACGAGGCTCCAGGACCGCAGGATGTAATCCTGGATCGAGGCCTTGATCCACCACATCGCGTAGGTGGACAGGCGGAAGCCGCGTTCCGGTTCGAATTTCTTGACCGCGGTCATCAGGCCGAGATTGCCCTCGGCGATCAGGTCGGACAGCGGCAGGCCGTAGCCGCGGTAACCGCCGGCGATCTTGACGACGAGACGGAGATGGCTGGTGACCAGCTTGTGCGCCGCATCGACGTCGCCATGCTCGGTCCAGGCCTTGGCCAGCATGTATTCGTCCTCGGCCGGCAGGACCGGGTAACGATGCGTGTCGTTGATGTAGCGGGACAGCGATTCGCCGGAATCGGGCGAACGGAGGGCGATGGCGGTGCTCATGTCACATCCTCGTGCAAAGCGATATGACGGGTACAAGGCCCCCAATCGGCAGGCCCAGGCCTCTCCGGCGGAGCAGGCAGGCATATAGTACAAAATCGGTGCTGAAAGTCAAGCGTGGCGGTCGGGTATAGGGGGCGCAGGTTCGGAACCGGGAGGAGTCGACCGGCGCTAATTCTGTTGCCCGGCGGGGGTGGGGCGCTTACGGTCGCATGTCACACCATATGAGAAATTCCCAGTCCGGTCACTTTGCCCAGATGCCGCGCCCCGTGATCCGCCGCCTGATCGATGCCGTGCCGACCGCCGTCCTGCCGATGGCGGCGGGGGTGGGGCTGTCGGCGCTGGTGGCGCCGCAGCCGGACGCCGCGATGTCGCTGCTGCGCGGGCTGGTGGTCACGCTTCTGCTGACCCTGCCGTCGCTGGCGGTCGGCACCGCGCTGGGGACGCTGGCGGGTTCCTGGGCGGCGGTGGCGCCGCGGTCGGCCGGCGGGCTGGTCGGGCGGCTGCTGGCCGGGGCAGGGCCGCTGCTGCCGGGATTCCTGCTGGCCGCCGTCGCGGCGCTCGCGGTGCGGGCGGGGGCGTCGGCGGCGCCGCTGGCCTGGACCGCCCTGTCGATTCCCGCCGCCTGCCAGGCCGCCCGGCTGGCGCGCCCGGCGATGGGCCGTGCCCTGGGCTCCGGGCCGGAGGGCGGGGCGGTGCGCATGGCGCGCGGGCTGGGGCTGGACGAACGCACCGTGCTGCGCCACCACGCCCTGCCGCAGGCGGTCGCCCCGGTGATGGGGGGGCTGCGCGCCGCGGTGCTGGCGGCGATGGTCGGGGCGGTGGCTCTGGAAAGCCTGCTGGACCTGCCGGGGGCCGGGGTGCTGATGATCGATGCCGCCCGTGCCGGCTCGGCCGCCGGGGCGGTGCCGGCCCTGCTGGCGCTGGGCGGGCTGACCGCATTGCTGAACGCGCTGGGCCTTGGGGTGCGCGACTGGATCGACCCGGCCAACCACAGCTCCACGCCCTATGAGGGGGCGTGACCGCCGCGAAGGACCCTGATGGCCGAGTTCGACCAATCGCCGCTTTCCCACCCGGTGCCGCCGGAGCCGCCGCGCGCCGGCTTCGGCCGCCAGCTGTCCGGTGCCGCCGTGCTTGCCGCCCTGGCGCTCGCCTGCGCCGCGGCGCCGCTGATGGCGGACGGCAGCGCGGTCCACCGGCTGGACGCCGACCCGGTCGCCGCGGCACTGCTCGACGGGCGGGGCAGCCTGTCCTTCGCGCTGCTGGCCGCGGTGCTGGGCGGAGCGCTGGGCATCGGCTGGGCATTGTTGGCCGGGCTGCTCGGCAATCTGGTCGGCAACCGGGTGGAGCGGCGCGTCATCGCCGCCGCCCACCGCATGGCCGGCTGGCCGCTCGCCCTGCTGGTTCCGCTGGCCGGCGGGCTGATGGGCAAGGTCTGGCTGCTGGCCCTGGTCACCGCGCTGACCGCCGCGCCTGCGGTCGCCGCACTCGCCCATGCCGAACTGTCGACCCTGTTGCGGGCGGAGTTCCTGACCGCCGCCCGCGCCGCCGGCCTGCCGGAGGGCGAGGTGCTGCGCCGGCACCTGATCCCCAACCTGACGCGCCCGCTGCTGGCTGCCGGAATGCTGGCCCTGCCGCGCGTGCTGGCGGCGGAGAGTTTCGCCAGCCTGCTCGGTCTCGGCCTGCCGCCGGCGCTGGGCAGCTGGGGCGCCTCGGTCGGGCTGGCGGCGCGGCTGGGCGACCCGGTGGCCTTCGCCCCGCCGGCCCTGCTGCTGGCACTCGCCCTCTGGGCCGCCTGCGCCATCGCCGACGGAATGGCGGCCGGAAACCGCAAGCCATGAATCACATCTCCGCAAAGCCCGCGCCGGTGGAGACCGAGGCGCTGACCCTGATGCTGGGCGACCGCGTCCTGCTCGACCGCGCGAGCCTGCGGGTGGAGCGGGGGGAGGTGCTGGCCATCACCGGGGGGACCGGCAGCGGCAAGACCGCCCTGCTGGGTGCGCTCGCCGGCCAGCCTCCGGCCGGAGTCGATGTGGCCGGCGGCATCCGTGTCGACGGGCATCTGCTGATCGCCCAGGGCGGACGGCTGGCGCCGCGCCGGCCGCTGGCCCTGCAGGTGGCGGAGGTCGTCGGCCACCACCTTGGGCTGGATCTGCGGTCGGCGCTGCGCCGGACCGCCGATGGGCTGGACCGCATGGGCGTCCCCGCCGCCGCCCGCCGCTTCGACCTGCCACCGGAACAGCTGCCGGACTCCCTGCGCTGGGCCTGCCTGTTCGCCATGGCGGTGGCGGTGGGGCCCGCGGTGCTGCTGGCCGACGCGCCGGCCGCCGGGCTGGATCCGACGGTGCGGCTGCGGCTTCTCCATCGGCTGGCGGACTGGGCGCGGGCCGACGGGGTGGCGCTGATCCTCGCCGGCCGGCCGGAGGACGGGGTGGCCGGTCCCGCTGACCATGTGCTTGCGCTCCGCCGCGGCCGTCTGCTGCCGCCGAGGACTCCGCGCACCGCCCCGTTGACGCCGCTGGAACCGCCGGGCACCGCCCGCCTGCATGCCCGCGGCGTCGGCATGTCTTATCCGCTCTCCCCCGGCCCGCGGGGGGAGGTGCGGACGCTGGCCGTCCTGCATGGCATCGACCTGGATCTGCGGACGGGGGAGACGCTGGCCCTGCTGGGCGAGACCGGCAGCGCCAAGGCGACGCTCGCCCGCTCGCTGCTCTGCCTGCCGCCGCCGACGGCGGGGGCGGTGGTGTGGATGGGCCGCGACCTGATGGCCGCCTCGACGCCGCCGGTCGCGGGGGAGGACCCCGACCGCGGCGGCCTCGACCAAAGCAGGCCCGATCATGTCGGCTTGCGCCGCGCCCGCCGCGACCTGCAGCCGCTGTTCCCCGACCCGGCCGCGTCCTTCGACCCGGCCATGACCGTCGGCGCCCAGTTCGACCTCGCGCTGGAGAGCCTGCGCCCCGACATCGCCGCCGACCGCCGCGACCATCGCATCGACGAGGCGCTGGAGGAAGCCGGCCTGCGTCCCGAGGCGGCGCTGCGTTGGCCCGCCGCGCTGACGGTGGCGGAGGCCGCCCATGCCGGCCTTGCCCGCGCCATCCTGCCGGAGCCGCGGGTGCTGATCGCCGACGAACCGGCCGCCAGCCTGACGGCGGAGGAGCGCGAGACCTTCCTCGACACGCTGATGGCAGTGCGCGACCGCCGCCGCCTGTCGCTGGTGCTGGCGACCGACCGCTATGACGAGGGTCTGCGCGACGCCCATCGCGGCATCGTGATGCTGGCCGGCCGGGTGGTGGAGAGCGCCGACGCCGAGACCCTGCGCACCGCGCCGCTGCATCCCTACAGCCTCGCGATGCTGGCGGCGTCCCGTGGCGAGCGCCCGGCGCTGGAGGGCGATGCGCCGTCCGCCTTCGGCCAGCCGACCGGCTGTCCGCTGCGCCGCCGCTGCCCGCTGGCGCGGGAGTTCTGCGCCCAGGCGGTACCGGCGCTGGAGGAGGTGGCGCCCGGCCACCATGTCGCCTGCCATTACTGGGACACGCCTGCGGACGGGTGAGCGGTCGCGACTCAACGGCTGGCTGTTTTCATGCCGTCGTGCTATCTTTCCACGACGCGACAGATCCCTGTCCGGAACGCCTGCCGCCGGGGAGCCGATGCCGTCCCTGTCCGCCACGATGCCCGCCTTGCCGGACCTGACTCTGCTGACCGGTCTTGCCACGCCGCTGTGGCTGGCGCGGGCGGAGGATGGCGGCGTGGTGTGGCTGAACCGGGCGGCCCGTAAGCTGCTCGACCCCAATGCGGCGGGCGGAACCCTGCGCATGACACCTGCGGGACCGGCGCCGACGGCGGCCGCCGAGCGCGCCGTGACCATCCGCGGCGGCGGCGGTGAAGCGCTCTCGCTGACCGTCCGCATCGGCCCTGTTCCGGGATGCGATCTCATGCTGGTGGAGGCGCCGGCCGATCTTGCCACCCGGCAGGAGGTGGCGCGGCTGAACGAACAGCTGGTCGCCCTGTCCTACGCCTATCCCGATTTGCGGTTCGAGCTGCGGCGCGACGGCAGCATCCTTGACTTCGCCGCCGGCAGCCCCGCCGACCTCGGCATCCCGGCCCAGCGCTTCCTGAACGGCCGCATCCAGGAGGTGCTGCCCGAAGCCGCCGCCGGACCACTGATGGAGGCGCTGGAGCGGGTGGCGGCCGGCGCCGCAACCGCCAGTGTCGTCATCCGCCTGCCCGTCAATGGGGCAACTGGCGGGGAAACCGGCGGAGAGGGCGACGCGGTGTTCGAGGCCCGGCTGGTCGCCCTTTCCGACGACGGCGACCGTATCCTCGGCATCCTGCGCAACATCACCGGCCGGGCACGGGCGGAGCAGCGGGCGGAACGGGCGCACCGGCTGCTGCTGGACGCCATCGACAGCATCGGCGAGGGCTTCGTCCTGTATGACGCCGACGACCGGCTGGTGCTGTTCAACCGGCGCTACCGCGACCTGAAGATCTCCGACCCCGACCTGGCGCAGCCCGGCACGCCGTTCGAGTGTCTGCTGCGCGACGGGATGCGGCGCGGCCTCTACCGGGTCCCGCCGGAGCGGGCGGAGGAGTGGTTCGCCGAACGGCTGGCCCTGCACCGCCAGGGCGGCCCGCCGATGGAGGTGCAGCTGGCCGATGGCCGCTGGCTGCGGATCGAGGAGCGGCGGACCTGCGACGGCGGAACCGTCGGCCTGCGCACCGACATCACCGACCTGAAGGCCCAGGCCCTGGAACTGGCCGCCGCCAACCGCCGCAAGTCCGACTATGTCCATCACCTGAGCCACGAGCTGCGCACGCCGCTGACCGCGGTGATGGGGTTTGCCGAGATTCTGCGCGATCAGCTGCTGGGACCGCCGGGCAGCCCGCGCTATGGCGAGGCGGCGGCGCAGATCGTCGCGGCCGGCGAGTATATGCTGGAGCTGATCAACAACCTGCTCGACCTCGCCCGCATCGAGGCCGGGCGGCTGGAGTTGCATGAGGAGGATTGCCCGCCCGCCCTGATCGTCGACGCCACCTTGTCGATGATGGCGGCGCGAGCCGATCAGGCGGGTGTGGCGCTGTCGGCCCGCCTGCCGGCCGACCTGCCGGTGCTGTGGGCCGATCCGTCGCTGGTCCGGCAGATGCTGACCAACCTCGTCGGCAACGCCCTGAAATTCACCGATTCCGGCGGCCATGTGACGGTGTCGGCGGAGCGCGACGCGGCCGGCGGCCTGATCCTGGCGGTCGCCGACGATGGCCGCGGCATGCCGCCGAACCGTATCCCGCAGGCGCTGACCGCCTTCGCCCAGATCCATGATCCGACCCGCGAGCGGATGACGGCGACACAGCACGGCTCAGGCCTCGGCCTGCCGCTGACCGCCGCGCTGGTGGAGCTGCATGGCGGCGGCATCGCCATCGACAGCGCGCCCGGACGCGGCACCACGGTGCGGCTGCGCTTCCCGCCGGAGCGGGTGATCGGATAGGCGCGCCGGCGCCCTTCGCCCGCAGCCAAAAAAGAAAAACCCCCGCTCCGGTTGGAGCGGGGGTTTTTCACATCACAACGACCGATGAGAGATCAGGCCATCTCGATGCGCTGAGCCTCGGGACCCTTGGCGCCCTGGCGGATGGTGACGCGGACCTGCGCACCGTCGTCCAGACCGCTGATGCCCGACCGCTCCAGCGCACGGATGTGCACGAAGATGTCCTTGCCGCCGGTCGACGGGGCGATGAAGCCGAAGCCCTTCGACACGTTGAACCACTTCACCGTGCCGTCGACGGTCTCGCCGCTGTCCGAATCGCCGTAGCTGTCGGCGCCGTAGCCGCCGCGGCTGCCGCCGTAGCTGTTGCCGCCGCCGTAGCCGCCGTCGTTGCCCCAGCTGTCACGCTCGCGCGGGGCGCGCGACGGACGGCTCGGAGCGGCGGTCGAGGTGTCGACCGCGTGGATGGTGGCGACCTGCGGGCCCTTCGGGCCGCGCGACAGGTCGCAGGTGATGGTGGCGCCTTCGGGCAGGCTGTCGTGTCCGCAGAACTGCAGAACCGTGGAGTGCAGGAAAGCGTCGGGCGACCCATCGTCGGGGGTGACGAAGCCGAAGCCCTTGGTTGCGTTGAACCACTTGACGGTGGCGCGGATGTCGCGCTGGGTGATCTCAGGAGCGCGGAAGGAAGAGCGCTGCGGACGGTCGAACATCAGTATCGTCTCATCTGTCGTGTTAAACCCCATCCCGGCAAGAACCAAAGAAGGGAGACCCGGAACAGGGCCAGCGAAGGATGATCGGTTCCGACCCATAATTCAATCGCGATTGCGCACTTTCTCGATTCGCACACAACAAAAGCACCGCCGCCGCCTGTCGGTCAGGCGGGGCGGGTGCGATTTCGCCAAAATTGTGCAGGTGCAGCGTGACGATTCAGCCGCGACTCAGGGCCGGCAGGCTCAGGCGCCGTGGCACTTCTTGTACTTCTTGCCGCTGCCGCAGGGACAGGGATCGTTGCGGCCGACCTTGGGGCCGCTGCGCGGGCGGGCGCCGAGCTGGCCGTCCACATAGTACCAGCGGCCGTCCTGGTGGGTGAAACGGCTGGTCTCGTGGTGGGTCATCGGCTTGCCGTTCATGCTGAAACGGGCAACGAACTCCACGATCCCGTCGCTGTCGCCGGGCTGGCCGGCTTCGGTCGAGCGGATCTCCACGCCTGTCCACACGCTGTTCTTGGCCCAGGTCTCGATCTCTTCACGGTTGAAGTCGTCGCGGGTGCTGGGCAGCAGCGTGTCGTGCAGGTAGTCGATGTTGCCGGTGGCGAAGGCCGAATAGCGCGAGCGCATCAGCGCCTCGGCCGTCGGGGCGGGCATGCCGGCCAGATAAGGTCCGCAGCAGGCGTCCAGCGGCTTGCCGGAACGGCAGGGGCATTCGGCGGCGGTCTGGGTGGTGTCGGTCATGGCCTGCTCTCGGGTGATGGCGGGGCGGGTTGTGGCGTGGTCCGGCTTTCACTGGTCCGGCAAATCGGGGCGCATCCATAGCGCAGCCGCGCTTCGCTTCTCAAGAGCTTGCTTGAGGCGAATGGGCGCGGCCTTGCGCCCGGACTCCGCCGCCGCTATCAAGCGGCCCCATCCCGTCCCAACCCGGAAGGCCGCCCGCCGATGCCCGCCAAAGCGCCCCGCAAAGCCGCCGCTCCCCGGCAGCGGCCCGACCTGTCGCTGGAGGCGGGCTTCGGCCCCGGCCGCCGCGTCTGCGGAATCGACGAGGTCGGGCGCGGCCCGCTCTGCGGCCCGGTGGTCGCCGCCGCCGTGGTTCTGCCGCCCGAAGGGCTGCCGCCGGAGATCGCCGCCCAGATCGACGACAGCAAGGCGGTCACCCGCCGCCTGCGCGAGGAGATCGAGCCGGCGATCCGCGCCCACGCACTCGCCTTCGCCATCGCCGAGGCGTCGGCCGCCGAGATCGACGAGCTGAACATCCACAAGGCGACGCTTCTGGCGATGAAGCGGGCCTATCTGGCGCTGCCCGGCGCCCCGCCCGACGCGGCGCTGGTCGACGGCAAATTCACCCCCGACATCGCGTGCGAGCGGGTGGCGGTCGTCAAGGGCGACAGCCGCAGCCAGTCCATCGCCGCTGCCTCTATTCTCGCCAAAGTGGCGCGCGACAGCGAGATGTTGCGGTTGTCGGTGTTGTATCCACACTATGGATGGGAGCGAAACGCCGGCTATCCGACGCCCGAGCATCTGGACGCGCTGACCCGCCATGGTGTCACGCCGCATCACCGAGTCAGTTTTGCACCAGTGAAACGCCAAAAGGCACTGAGCGGCTGACCCGCCGTCACTTGGCAAAGAAAGCTGTTGACGGCGACTCGGCCGCGACTCATTGTCCGGCCGAGTCCCAGTTCTTTGCCGGTCGTAAAATGCTCCCTGAAAACCGTATCCTGGTCGGCGATTGCATCGCTCTCATGAACGATCTGCCGCCCGCGTCGGTCGATCTCGTCTTCGCCGATCCACCCTACAACTTGCAGTTGGGCGGTGAATTGCTGCGGCCGAACCACACCCGCGTCGCCGGGGTGGATGACGAATGGGACAAGTTCGACGATTTCGAAGCCTATGACCGCTTCACCCAGGATTGGATGACGGCCGCCCGCCGCATCCTGAAGCCGGAAGGCTCGCTGTGGGTGATCGGCAGCTATCACAACATCTTCCGCGTCGGTGCCACGCTGCAGAATCTGGGCTTCTGGATTCTGAACGACATCGTCTGGCGCAAGACCAACCCGATGCCGAACTTCCGCGGCACCCGCTTCGCCAACGCCCACGAAACGATGATCTGGGCGGCCCGCGACAAGGACGCGCGCTATCGCTTCAATTATGAGGCGATGAAGAACCTCAACGAGGATCTTCAGATGCGCAGCGACTGGCTGCTGCCGATCTGCAGCGGCGGCGAACGCCTGCGCGACGAGGAAGGCAAGAAGACCCACCCGACGCAGAAGCCGGAATCGCTGCTGTACCGGGTGATCCTGTCCTCCTCCCGTCCCGGCGACGTGGTTCTCGATCCTTTCTTCGGCACCGGCACCACCGGCGCGGTCGCCAAGCGGCTGGGCCGCAAGTGGATCGGGCTGGAGCGCGACGACACCTACGTCAAGGCGGCCCAGGCCCGCATCGACGCGGTGGAGGAGGCGCCGGAGGCGGCGATCCTCGACACGCCGCCCAAGCGCAGCGCGCCGCGCATCCCCTTCGGCTGGGTGGTGGAGCGCGGGCTGCTGCGCCCCGGTTCGAGCCTGTTCGACCTGCGCCGCCGCGTCGTCGCCCGCGTGCGCGCCGACGGCACGCTGATCGGCTCCGGCCCGCGCGGCGACCATCGCGGCTCGATCCACCAGGTGGGTGCGGCGATGGCCGGGCTTCCGGCCTGCAACGGCTGGACCTTCTGGCACTATGAAGAGGGCGAGGATCTGCGCCCGATCGACGTGCTGCGCGAGCGTATCCGCTCGGAGATGCACTGACTCCGCCCCAGACCTGTCCGTCCGGCATAGGGGTTGGCGGGGACGGCGGCTTGGCAGCGGTGGCGCCGCCGTGTTAGGGCTGTCGCCCATGAACAAGCTCTTCGCCACCGTTACCGCCCCGGTGCCGCGTTCGGCCCCGGCGGCGCTGTCCACCCGTTGTTTCGTCCGCGATCTGGTGATGGACGCGCTGATCGGCGTCTATGCCCATGAACGGCTGAAGCCCCAGCGCATCCGCCTGAACCTCGACCTCGACGTGATCGCCCCTGGCGTCACCGGCGAGGACATGGCGACCATCGTCAAGGGCGTGGTCACCCAGGGCCATGTCACGCTGGTGGAAACGCTGGCCGAACGCATCGCCGAGCGCTGCCTTGCCGACGCGCGGGTGACGATGGCCAAGGTGCGGGTGGAGAAGCTGGACGTCTTCCCCGACGCCGCCAGCGTCGGCGTGGAGATCGAGCGCGCCCGCGCCTGACCGTTTCACCACTTACAGAGAGGAAGCCGCTCCCTGTGTCGTCGCTCGCCGTCCTCACCGCCGAACAGACCGCCGCCCGGCTTCCTTTTCCTGCATTGTGCGACGCGGTGGCCGCAGCAGCCCGCGACTATACCGCCGGCCGCATCACCAGCCCGGAGCGGCAGGTACTGCCACTGCCTGACGGCGGCGTGCTGCTGTCGATGCCGGCAACGGCGGCGGACATCGCCATCCACAAGCTGGTCAACGTCAATCCCGGCAACGGCGCCCGCGGGCTGCCGACCATCCATGGCGTGGTCAGCGCCTTCGACGCCCTGACCGGCGCGCCGCAGGTGATCCTGGACGGCCCGACCGTCACCGCGCGCCGCACCGCCGCCGTGTCGATGCTGGCGATCCGGACGCTGGCCCCGGCGCCGCGCCATGTCGCGCTGCTCGGCGCCGGAACCCAGTCGGCCGGCCATGTGGCGGCGCTGGCATCGCTCTATCCCGGCATCCGCATCGACATCCACAGCCGCAGCCTGGAGACGGCCACGGCCTTCTGCGCCAGGCAGGACGGGCAGGGGGTGGAGTTGCGGCCGATGAGCGGTCCGGTCGATCCGGCGGCCGAGGTGGTGATCGCGCTGACCACCAGCCTGTCGCCCATCTATGACGAGGCGCCGCGCCCGGACCGCCTGCTGGTCGGCGTCGGCGCCTTCAAGCCGGACATGGTGGAGTTCGGCCCGACCGCCGTCCATGGCAGCGAGTTGTTCGTCGACGACCCCGCCGGCGCCCACCACGAGGCCGGCGACTTCATCCAGGCCGGGGTGGAGTGGGGCACCGTCAAATCGCTGGTCGATGCGCTGGATGGCCGCGCCACGCCGGGCCGTCCGCGCCTGTTCAAGAGCGTCGGCTGCGCCGCGTGGGATTTGGCCGCGGCGCGCTGTGCGCTGGGGCAGGGCGCCTGACCGCGCCCCTCACCGCCCCCATCACCGCCGTAGCGGCACCGCGCGTTTGACCAGCCGGCGGTCCATGTCGGCCGCGGCCACCGTCGGCTCGCCCAGGCTGCGCATGACGAAGGCGAAGGTGTCCATCACCCGGTCCAGCACGATCTCGTTGTCGTCCGGACGGCGGCTGACCGACACAACGGCATAGCCGGCGGCGCGGGCCACCGCCGGTTCGCCGCGCAGGCCGCGCACGCCCCAGCCGGCCAGTGCGTCCTTGCAGCGGAACAGCTCGGCGGCGAAGCCGCCGGCCGACTGGGTGCGGCCGACCACATAGGCGGCGGAGACCGCCAGCGGCGCCAGCAGCCCGTCCCAGTCCAGGCAATCCTCCCGCCCGACCCACACCCCGCCGACCGAGCAGGCGGCGGCACCGATCGCCTCGCCCAGCCCGGCGCGGAAGGCGCGCAGCGACTCCACCGCCTCGGCCGCCGGCATCGGTTCCACACGGCGCCCCTCCGGCATCAGCATCAGCCGGCCCGCCCATTCCGACGAAGGCGGCAGCTGTTCGGTCAGGCGCGCGAGCAGCGCCTCGCGGGCGGCGGCGAAGGGGACGACCTCGGACATCGGGGCCTGCGGCAATGGTGGGGTGGGGAGGCGAGAAGAAGCCTGAGAAGCCCCGAACTGTCAAGAGCAAGCCTGCGCGGCGGCAACCCATGGCTGCGCCCGGTGCGCGTTGTCACAGGCCAGGGGCGCGAAACCAGCCCCGTCCGGAAAAAATGCGGGGCTTTGCGTTTTTCCGCTTGCCAGGATTCGTCATCGGCCATATAAGGCGGGCCTCCGTTCCCGGTTAGCTCAGTTGGTAGAGCAGCGGACTGTTAATCCGCTTGTCGCTGGTTCGAGTCCAGCACCGGGAGCCATCGCGCGGGTGTAGCTCAGTTGGTTAGAGCGCCGGCCTGTCACGCCGGAGGCCGCGGGTTCAAGTCCCGTCACTCGCGCCATTTTCTCCTATATCTCCCCAATTGGATGTAGCGGATGATGGCGACTGCCCCACCGGGCGGCTTCGCGCTATCATGCGTTCATCGCCGCGTCCACGATGCGGCCGATGGCGCCGGTTCCCTGTTGTACGGAGTCCGCGCGCCGAACGGCCGCGCAACAGCCGGGGAGGAACCGCTCATGCGTTTGTCTGACAAGGTCGCCGTCGTCACCGGCGGGGGATCGGGCTTCGGCGAGGGCATCGCCCGCCGCTTCGCCGCCGAAGGAGCCCGCGTCATCGTCGCCGATCTGGACGAGGCGGCCGCCGGCCGCGTCGCCGACAGCCTGGGCGAGACGGCGCTCGCCGTCCGCGCCGACGTCGCGGTGGGGGAGGATTACGAGGCCATCGTCTCGGCGGCGCTCGGCGAGTTCGGCCGGCTCGACATCCTGGTCAACAATGCCGGCTACACCCACCGCTACGGCTCGATGCTGGACGTGGACGAGGCCACCTTCGACCGCATCTATGCCGTCAACGTGAAGTCGATCTATCACAGCGCCATCCACGCCGTGCCGGTGTTCCGCGCCCAGGGCGGCGGCGTGATCCTGAACATCGCCTCCACCGCCGGGCTGCGTCCCCGGCCGAACCTGACCTGGTACAACGGCTCCAAGGGCGCGGTCATCACCCTGACCAAGTCGATGGCGGCGGAACTGGCGGCCGACAATGTCCGCGTCTGCGCCATCGCGCCCGTGGCGGGCGAGACCGGCATGCTCCACCGCTTCATGGGCCAGGACACGCCGGAACGCCGCGAACAGTTCCGCAGCAGCATCCCGCTGGGGCGCCTGTCGACGCCGGGCGACATTGCCAACGCGGCGCTGTACCTGTGCTCCGACGAAGGGAGCTTCCTGACCGGCGTGTGCCTGGAGGTCGATGGCGGGCGGTGTATTTGAGAGAGCGCCGATTGCCCCCTCCCTAACCCTCCCCCGCCTTTGGCGGGAGAGGGAACTCCGCTGCTCTGGCACTTAACTCCCTCTCCCGCGATCGGACCGGCTCAGGCCGGCCGAGGGCGGGGGAGGGTTGGGGAGGGGGCAAGGTCGGCAAATCCTCTGCTTCCACGGATTGCTGAGCCACCACCACCTCCTCAACCACCTCTTCCTCCTCCCGCTTCTCGTCCGGCAGCACGGCGTCCAGCAGGCGGGCGATGTCGTCGGTCGGCAGCAGGGCGCCATAGCCCGGCGCGTTGTAGTCCCAGTCATATTCAGCGAAGCCGCGAAACCCGGCGATGACCGGGTCGCTGGACCATGCCTTCCTCAAGGCCTGGCGGCGTAGCTCCGCCGGCACGTCGGGGCGGAGGAAGCCGGTGTAGTCGCTGCCGGAATCCAGACTGTCCAACGAAGGCAGTTCCGGCGCCTCTTCCTCGACGAACTCTTCCTCGGCGACCTCGGCCTCGGCCGCTTCCGCCGGCAGCAGGACGGGCGCCTCCGGCACCACCGGCTCGGCGACCGGCTCCTCTCGCCGCGCCTCGCGCTTCAGCCGCGACCAGCGGCCGAGGAAGCCGGTCTCCTCCTCCATCCGCTCAGTCATGCTGCGGCCCCCCGGTGCGGCGGCGGAGCGCCAGGGCTTCCGGGTCGGCGCGGTCGCGCTTGCGCTTGTGGAAGGGGCGCTCGATGAAATGGCGGGCGACGAAGCCGTCCATCCACAGCACCAGCGGGATCGGCAGCGGCAGCGCCTCGATCACGTCGTCGCCGGCTTCGGCATGGGCGTCGATCTCGCCAGGGTCGGCGGTGACGGCCAGCAGCCGGATGCCCGGCGCCGGGCCGCCCGGCCGCAGGATGACGTAGGCGCTGGGACTGCCGCCGTCGAGGTTGTGCTTGTAGTTCTCCGCCTCGGTCGGGAACAGGGAGATCTCGGCGGTGCCGGCGTAATGGCGGGTCCAGTCCGGCCCTTCGGCCAGCACGCTCCAGTCCGGCAGGGTGGGGTCGGCCGGGACCAGCATCACCGGCTGCCAACGCGCCTCGATCCAGGGGTTATCGACGCGCCGCCGCTCCACCACCACGCCGACGCTGCGCCGCTCGGCGCGGTCGGGCAGCGAAGGCGGCGCCGTGGAGATGGCAGTGGAGATGGAGGTGGGGGAGAACGGGAACTCGCTGGGCATTGTCGGTGTTCCTGATGGGCTGGGACCGGACGGCAGAAGCCGGACTCCGTCCCCGGTACAACGCGCCAAAGGCCGATTGGTGCCGCCGCACGCCGTGCTCCGACGGATTCCCCCGACGGTCGCCCAAAGGAAGGATGCGCCATGCGCAAGATCGCCGCCGCCCTGCTCCTGTCGGGGCTCTTGTCCGGCCTGCCGCTGCTCGGCGTCGCCGCACAGCAGGCGGATCAGCAACAGCCTCCGCAGCAGTCCCAATCCGGACAGGCCCAATCGGGACAGGCTGGAGCGGCTCCGGTGGAATCAGGGTCGAAGGAGTCCGCCGGCGATGCCCTTGCGCGCGATGCCGGGGTTCAGAAAAGCCAGGATCCACACCCCACGCCGCAAGGCACCCGGCCGCCCGACGCGTCCAGTTCCCCCGCCACCGGCAGCAGCGAGTTGCAGCAGGCGCTCGCCGCCGTGCGCAGGGCGCCGCCCGACCTGAACGGCACCCCGGTGCCGCGCCCCAATCAGTGGGCGAGCGAGCCCGACCAGCCGAACGAACCGACGCGCTCGCAGAACACCTCCGACCTGAGCAGCCAGGAGGTGAAATGAACGGAGGTCAGCCGGACACCCGGCGGCTGCGGATGCGGATCAGGCCGCTGCCCTCCGGATCGGCGCGGTCCGGCTTCAGCATGGCGTCCAGCAGACGGGCGTCGCTGGTCCAATAGGGCACGTACCAGGTGCGGTCGGGGTCCATCACCAGCGCACGCTTCGTCGCGACGTCATAGGCACCCAGCGGCGCGACATGGCCGACGCCGACGTCGCCGGTCAGCGTACCCTGGTCGAAGGCCAGCAGGATGATGTCGTCGGCGCTGCGCTCGTTCCCGGCCAGGATGCGGCGCAACTCGGCCAGCGTGGCGGGAGAGGCATCGCGCGGGCGCCAGACCTCCACCTCTGCGTCGATGTTGTAGGCGGCGAGGCTGCGGCGGACATAGTCGATCAGCTCGCCGAACGAGACGCCTTCGCCGTCGTCGGCAGTGGCGGCGCGCCAGTGGTCGTCGTCGAGCCGGTCGAGCAGCTGCCTGCCCGTCACCAGCCGTTCCGAGGCCAAGGCGGGCAGCCCGCGCAGCGCGTTCAGCATCATCGTCACGCTGGCCAGCGAGCAGGAGGCGCCGGTCGTCTGCGGCACGTAATAGGGGCTGAGCGCCCAATAGTCCGGCGCTGCGGCGGTGCGGACATAGTCGCTGGACCGGGTGATCGGCACAGCGTCCGGGCCGAACTTCGGCCTCAACTCCTCCTGCGCCCAGGCGGGCGCCGCCATGCAGGCGGTCCACAGCAGAAGGCCGCCTCCCAGGAGGCTCGCCAAGGTCCCTGCGCTCCTCGTCGCTTGCGTCATCGGAAAACGGTCTCGGCTCGTCTGGTCTGAAAGGAAGATGCGCCCCGCTCCGTCACCGGGGGCGTGGCCTGCATATGGTGCGCTGCAGTGCGGGAGCCAAGCAGCGGAAAGTCCGAAGCGGGTTCCTCCAAAACGCAGATGGGCGGAGCCCGCGCCGCCCGATCATCGAGCGAAACGGGCCCCGCCCATGCAACGGGGCCGGCGCGTCGAAGGCGTACCTCCGATGCGCCGTATCCGGGCTTTGGTCAGACGGCGTCCCAGAAATGCTCCAGACCGACCGCGGCGACGCCGTCGGCGCCCATCTTCGCCCAGGCGAGGTCGTGGATGCCCATGGCGAAGGCCGGCGAGGACGCCTGCAGCGAATAGTCGCCCCAATAGGCGTTGGTGAACATCGGCTTGCCAATCACATCGTGATCGCCGTATTTCGGCACGTTGTAGACAAGGTTGTTGTCGATGACGAAGTCGTTGGCGCTCAGCAGCTCGGTATAGTCGTCGAGCGGCAGGGTGCCCATGACCACGTTCTTGGTGATCGTGTTGTTGTGCGGATCGCCGGCGGTGCCGTGAACCGGCTGCCATTCGATGCGGATGAAGTCTTCCTTGTTGTTGGCGATGACCGAGAAGTTGTTGGTCACCACGTTGTTGTCGCCGCCATGGATCTGCACCGAGGCCCAGTCGGCATCCTTGATGAAGTTGTCCTTGACGGTGATGCCGCCGGCCATGTCGTCCAGATAGATGCCGAAGCCCTTCTGGCCATACATCCAGGTATCCTGCGCGCTGGTGGCCAGACCGTTGGCGTGCTCGATCCAGTTGCCCTGGATGACCATGCCGGTGTTGGCGCTGGACCGGCCCAGGATCTCGATGGCGCCGTCGTCGGCGGTCTCCAGCCCGGTGTAGGAGATGTGGTTGTACTGGATGATGTTGTTGTGGTTCACCGTGTTGGTGGTGCCGCCGTAATCCTTGAACGAGATGCCGTAGCGCGCGCTGTGGTCGATGTCGTTGTTGGAGATCAGGTTGTTGTCCACCCCGGTGCCGATGATGCCGGCCACCGCCTTGCGCACTTCGCCGATGTTGCTGATCGTGTTGGCATAGATGCTGTTGCCGTTGCTGCGGCCATCCATCTCGATGCCGTTCTCGGCCATATGGTTCAGCGTGTTGTGGGCGATCTGGTTGTTGGAGGAGCCGGCGGTCAGCTTGATCGCCGAACCGACGTTCAGGAAGCTGTTGTCGCTGATGTGGTTGCCGTCGGCATTGGTCAGCAGCAGGGCGTCGCCGCCGGTGATGGTGTTCTTGAAGGTCAGCCCGTCGATGGTCACGTCGCTGGCGCCGTTCAGCTTGACCAGCGTGCCCAGCCGCGGCACCTCGACCCCGCTGGAGACGAAGCCGGAGCTGGCCGCCTTGTAGAGCAGCTTGCCGTCGGTCGACCGCCACGCGAACTCGCCGGCCTGATCGACGTAGGACGCGTTGTTCAGCAGCTTGTAGGTGGTGCCTTCCGCAAACGGCAGGGAGGCGCCGTTCTTCAGCATGATGGTGCGGGTGGAGGCGTTGAAGCTGGCGATGCCGGTCAGCGTGTCGCCCAGCCGCTCGGCGTCCATCACCTGGATCAGCGTGTTCGGCTGGATGTCGGTGCTGGTCACGTCGGTGCCGTGGGAGCGGATGTACCAGCCGCTCGGCCCGCCGGAGGCCGCATCGGCGAAATGCCAGCCGCTGGTGACGTCGGCGGCGTCATAGGCGAACTTCTCCGCCAGATGCTGACGCACGTCGCCGACGACCAGGTCGAGGTTGCTGGCGGTGGCGAGCTTGGCCGAATAGAGGCCGTTGCCCTCGCTGGTGAAGCTCTTCACCACCTCGCCGCCGCTCAGCACCGGCTTCTCGCCGGGATAGTTCTGGAAGCTGTGGCCGTTGTCGAGCGAGGTGAGCTCCAGCGTCTTGGTCAGGTGATAGGTGCCCTCGCGGACATAGGTGGTGTCGATTGTCGAGCTGGCCCGCATGGCGGCCTGCGCCTTCTCCAGGCTGGCGAAGGGGCCGTCGGTGCCGTCGGCGTTGGGGGCCGCCAGCTTGCCGGACCAGCTATCCTTGCCGTTGGCGGCGACATAGAAGGCCGGCTTGGTCGGAGCGGTCGGGACCGGGGTCTGGTTGACCGGGGCGTCGCCGAACAGATCGGCGCCGGCCTTGACGTTCAGGGCGCCGCCCCAATAGAGCCCTTCCTGGCCCTTGACCACGTCCTTGCCGTCAACCACGCCCTTGTCGTAGGTGACGATGCTGTCGGTGGCGGCGACGGTGTGGCCGTTGATGGCGACCGACTTGACGAACAGGTTGCGGTCGACGCCGTTCACGGTGGCGTCGTTGTCGTACCAGACCTGGACGGTGTGGGCCTTGGTCGGGTCGATGTTTGCGGTGAATTTGTAGGCGGCGGTGGTGGCGGCGGCCTTGGCGTCGCCGATCACCTGCCCGTCGACCAGCAGCTTGAAATGCGCCGCCTGTCCGCCAGCCGAGGTGCCGTAGGCGTTGACGACGATGTCCACCGCCTTGCTCGGCGGCGGCGGGGGCGGGGGGACATAGGCGCCGCCGAAATATTCCTCCGGCACGCCGAAGGTCAGGGCGCCGCCCCAATAGAGGGCCTCCTGGCCGCCGACGACATATTTGCCGTCCACCGGGCCCTTGTCGTAGGACGCCATGCTGGAGGTCGAGGCGATGGTCTGGCCGTCGATGTTGATCGACTTGACGAATAGGTTGCGGTCGATGCCGTTCACGGTGGCGTCGTTGTCGTACCAGACCTGGATCTTGTGGGCCTCGTTCGGATCCACCTTGGCGGTGAAGGTGTAGTCGGTGGCCGAGGTCGCGCTGACCCAGGCGTCACCCACCACCTGATCGTCGACCAGCAGCTTGAAGTGCGGGGCCTGTCCGCCGGCGCTGATGCCATAGGCCTTGACCTTGATGGTCGTGGTCATGCTGGCGGCGGTTTCCGCATCCGGGGACGTGGCGGCGGACGAGAACATCGTGGCGGGCAGCGGCACGTTCAGCGCGCCCGGCCAATACATCTCGGTCTGTCCGCCGATGACGTTCAGGCCATCGATTTTGCCGGTGTCGTATTTGACCGACGGGTCGATCGACAGGATGGTGCTGTCGTTCACCTCGAACGACTTGACGAACAGGTTGCGGTCCACGCCGTTAACCGTGTCGTCGTTGTCATAGACCAGCTGCAGCGCGTGCGCCTTGTCGGCCGGCACGTTGGCGGTGAAGACGTAACGCGACTGGGTGGCGGAGGAGACGGTGGCCTCGCCGATGCTGGTACCGTCCAAAAGCAGTTGAAAATGCGGCCATTTTCCGTCCGCGGGCGTGCCCCAGGCATTGACCGCGAAGGTGACCTGGATCGTGCCGTCGGTGTTGGTGGTAGCCATTTTGGAACTCCGCTTTATGGGTATCGCCTTGTTCCGCAGGCTCGTCCGTTAGCCTTAATCGCGTACTAACACTTATGGTTAGGAAATTATGAATGAGGGTGTTTCCCGTGGCAGAACTGAGACAAATGTGAGACGACAAAAAAGTCTGCACCCAGACAAAATAGTCTGCACTTAGGCAAAAATGTCTGCTCCTAGCTGAGCTTGCGCTCGCTCGGAATTTGCGTACTATCGAAAGAGGTAGTCCGCTTCCGGGGGGATGGCATGGGGCGCCGCCGGCACAGCTTCGACGAGAGCAGGATCTCCCGCTTCTACGCGGAGGGACGCGGCACCGGGGCCGGCGCGGATTACAAGCCGTGGCTCACTGTCCAGGACGTGCCGTCGATCGGTCGCACGCACCGGCCTCATGGCCTGAAGACCGGCCGCGTCCATCATCTGCTATCCGATATAGAACGCGACCTTTTCTACATCCTAGACTGGTCGTCCTCGGTGCTCGATATCCGCGAGCAGTTCCCCCTCGACCGCGCTGTAACCCAAGCCATCGCCGAGCGGATCGGCGTCCAACATCCCCGTGACACCGCGACCCGGACCCCGTTGGTCATGACGACCGACTTCCTGTGCGACGTGATGCGTGAGGGGCGACGCGTCCTGATTGCGCGCTCGGTGAAGCCGGCCGACAAGCTCGAGGATGAGCGGGTCATCGAAAAGCAGGAGATCGAGCGCCGCTATTGGGGCGAACAGGGTGTCGATTGGGGCATCGTCACCGACGCCGATATTCCTGCGACCTACGCCGAGAACATCGGACGCATCCACAACTGCGCCTCGGTTGCCGACTTGGCGCAACCTTACCCTGGCTATTACGCCGAGAAGGCTGCGCTGATCGCCCGGGAGGTGCCAATGCGCGCCCACCTGACGCTCCACCAGTTTTGCGCCGAGATGGACCTTCGGCTGGGCATGCCGCCGGCAACCGCCCTGATGCTGATCCGCCACCTCATTGTCACGAGGGTTGTGGTCTGCGACCTGATGCAGCCCCTTGACTACGACGCTCCGCTGACGTGGCTGCGACCAGCCGTGTCCGGTCAGGACAGGCAATCGGCATGACCGTCCTCCGCATTAACGCGCTGCTGTCGTTCGTCGCAGAATCCCGCACTGAACGAGTGCTATGGCTTGACCCCCTCGGCCGGGGCGGCTTTTTAATCGACATCGCCGACGATACGGCGATGCCGGTGTTCCGGTCTTCGGAGGAGATCGACCGGCTGCGATCCGACACTCTGCTAGCCGATGTTACCGACGATCCCTGGCTGGCCCCGCTGGCCGAACCCACGATCCCCGAAGGTCATCGGGCTCGCCGTGACGCTGCCTGGACCCTGATCCGTCCGCTCCTGACCGAACAGCCGGACATTTTCTACTCCGATCGGCGGGCGCTCCTGGTCCGGCGGGTCATCGCCGAGACGGGCTCCAACCGCTTCACCCTCTACCGTCTGCTCAGACGTTTCTGGCAGCGCGGCATGTCACCCAATGCACTTCTGCCCGACTACGACCGTTGTGGCGGGCGGGGTAAGACCAAGGCAGCATCCGAAAAGAAGCGTGGCCGGGTCAGCGCTACCGGCATCGTCGGCGTCAATGTGGACGCCGACATGCGCCGCCTGTTCCGCGATACGGTGACACGCCATTTTGCCGTCAACCGCCGGCTCGACATGGCCGGCTGCTACGACGCACTGGTCAATGACCACTTCACCGATCTTCGGCTGGACGAGGACACCGGTCGGCAGAAGGCCATCGTTCGCGCAGACCTGCCGACGTTGCGCCAGTTCCGCTACTGGTTCGAAAAGGACAACGACGTCTTCCGCATCGAGCGCCAGCGGCGCACGGCCCGGATCTACGATAAGGATTTGCGGGCGCTGCTCAGTACCTCTACTGGCGAAGTCTTCGGCCCCGGTTCCCGCTACCAGATCGACGCGACGATCGCCGACGTCTACCTCGTCTCTCGGCTCAACCGGCGGCGGCTCGTTGGCCGTCCGGTGCTCTACGTCGTCATCGACGTGTTCAGTCGTATGATCACCGGTCTCTACGTCGGCTTTGAAGGGCCGTCCTGGGTCGGGGCCATGATGGCGATTGCCAACGCCGCCACTGACAAGGTGGCCTATTGTCGGTCGTTCGGCATCGAGATCGGCGAGGCCGACTGGCCCTGCCACCACATGCCCGACCGGCTACTGGGCGATCGCGGCGAAATGATCGGCTCCGCCGTGGAGACGCTGATCCAGAACTTCCACGTTGAGATCGAGAACACCGCTCCCTATCGGGCTGATTGGAAAGGCATTGTCGAACAGCGCTTCCGTCTGCTGCCGGCGCGGTTCCGCGCCTATACGCCCGGCTACATCGAAGGGGATTTCCAGCAGCGCGGCGCCCGCGACTATCGCCTCGACGGCACGCTCGACATCGACGAGTTCACCGCCATCATTATCCAGTGTGTGCGCTACTACAATACGCAGCACCTGATCCGCGGATACCCGCGGGATGCCCAGATGATCGCCGAAGAGGTCCAGGGAATCCCTATCGAGCTGTGGGAATGGGGCTTGGCGCGGCGGAGTGGCCAACTACGCGCTTATCCGTCCGATCTGGTCAGGCAGAGCGTGCTACCATCGGATGCTGCCATCGTTACCCCATATGGCATCCGCTTCTACGGCTGCTTCTATACCTGTACCAAGGCGATGGCCGAGCATTGGTTCGAGCGTGCTCGCCAGCGGGGGAACTGGACCGTGCGGGTGTCCTACGATCCGCGCTGTTTGAACGAGGTCTACCTGCACGACATGGATGGCGGTCGCATCCGCTTCATTCCCTGCGTCATGACCGACCGCAGCGGGGCCTACCGCGACCGCACCCTTTGGGAGATCGACCAAGTCCGGCAGGAGGAACGCCGGGTCCAGAACGCCCACCAGCCCCAGGCGCTGCAAGGCCGCGTCGATCTGATGCAGTCGGTCAAGGGCATCGTTGCCGCCGCCGAGGCGAAGCAGATTGCGTCACCGGTGGGAACGGACAGCGACCGAGGCAAGCTGAAGGCCATTCGTGACAACCGTCGGCAAGAGCGCCGCGAGAACCAGGAGCGTGAAGCTTTCCGGTTCGGATCCCCTCCGGCCAAGACGCCGCCCGGCGGGAACGTGGTTCCCATCGTGCCGCAACCGATCGCTGAGGATTACAGCCTGCCCACTGCCGCGGAAATCCGCGCCCTGCTGACAAGGAAGCCGGATGACGATGGACAACGCTGACGAACCATTGACCCTGCCGGAGTACCGCGACAACCCGTTCATTGAGCGGTTGCCGCCCATCCTGTCGACGGCGGAGGCTCTGGGGCAGTTGACCGATCTGCCCCAGTTCGACAAGGCGGAGCGGCGGTTTCCCGCCCACTTGCGCGCCCATTGTGTTCAGCGGCTGGGGCGTTACTTCGACCCGCTCGACCGCCATTTGGTCTTGGAGGCGCGGTTCTCAATGCTGATCCGCCAGGGCTATCTCGCCCGCAACCCGGCCAACGGCCACTATATCCGCCGGTTGCAGAACGCCCATGAGCGTCTTGAACAGTGCGACCTCGACACGGTCGTTCGTCACTCGATCGAGCCGACCGCCAACGGCTTTGCCATCGTCGGCTGCTCAGGCATCGGCAAGAGCCGGGGCATCGAACGGGTGCTGTCCCTCTACCCCCAGATCGTCCAGCATTCCCGGCCGTTCAGCCT
Source organism: uncultured Azospirillum sp. (assembly GCA_965650625.1). Taxonomy (GTDB): domain Bacteria; phylum Pseudomonadota; class Alphaproteobacteria; order Azospirillales; family Azospirillaceae; genus Azospirillum. The sequence goes on from CBFGPE010000093.1 coordinate 25,875, forward strand.
AAAGCAGGTGGTTTGGTTGAAGCTGGACTGCCCCTACAAGGGGTCACCCAAACAGCTCTGTATCAATTTCTTTGCCGCGATGGACCGCCTGCTCGGCACCCGTTACCAGCGTAAATACGGCTCCACCCGCCACGGGGTGGACGAGATGATGGCGCGCATGGCCTACGTCGTCGAATTGCACGCGCTGGGCGTCTTGGTCGTCGATGAAATCCAGCATCTGCGCCAGGCGCCGGGGGCGAGTCGCGACGATCTGCTGAATTTTCTGGTGACGCTGGTCAACACCATCGGCATCCCGGTTATGATCATCGGCACGCTGGCCGCCGTTCCGCTGCTGCAAAGCGCTTTCCGTCAGGCGCGCCGTGCAAGCGGCATGGGCAGCTTGACTTGGGAACGGCTGCCACCCGGCCCGGCCTGGGACGGCTTCGTCGAGCGTATGTGGAGTTTCCAGTGGACGCGGGAACACACCCCGCTGACCGACGACATCCGGCATGTACTTTACCAGGAGACGCAAGGGATCGTCGATCTGGTGGTGAAGCTGTTCATGCTGGCCCAGGTCCATGCCATGCAGCTCGGCGTCATGCGCAGCCGCGACGAAAAATTGGACGTTGGGCTGCTTCGCCACGTCGCCGGCGAAAACTTCGCACTGGTAGCTCCGATGATCGAGGCATTGCGGACCAACAACGCCAAGACTCTGGTCATGTTCGACGATCTCAGCCCGCTGCACGACTTGGTCCAGCAGACGATCGTCGATGCGACGGCACGGCTGGCCACTTTCGCCGCTTCAGCCGCGTCATCACGTGCGGCTGCTCCAATGCCAACCACGCCGGTTAGCGATGGGGATCGGGGAGCGCTATTGCAAGCGATGGGAACGCTCGGCCTGGCGCCTGACATTGGCGAGCGTATCCTGTCCGAGATCCTTGCCGAAGCGCCGGGCCTTAACCCCATCGACGTGATCGGCCGGATCGCCGGCAAGCTCCAGGATCGTGGACCGGAAATGCGCCCGGTGAAGCGGCGGAGCGTTCGGAAACAGAAGGTCGATCCGCCACCGCTCGACGCCGACGATTTGCGCTCGCTCGCGGCACGGGCGAAGACTGAGGAGCGCTCCGCCTACGCCATCTTCCTTGATGCCGGGGTGGTGAAGCCGCCGCTGGCGGATTTCGCCGCGTGAGGGCGGGATGCTGGCCTACTTCCCGGCTATCTATCCAGACGAAACGCTGTACAGCGTGGTGGCGCGTTATCATCGGCACACCGCATCCAACAGCGTGAAGGAGACCCTGATCGAGCTATTCGGTAGCCGGACTGTGCGCCTGACGCCGGTCTCGGTTGGACGTCTCGGGGAACTCGCCCGTCGTCTGCCGTCGGACCGGGGCTTGACGGCTGAGCGGTTGGCGCTCTCCAACACCTTTTACCCCTACTGCGTGGCCTATGAGCCGGCACCGGTGCGTCACGCCATATTGAGGGGAATGATCCATCCCGACGCCGAGCGCATCGACGCAGGTTGGGACATCGCCGCCAACCCCGCCCATTTCCCAGCCGTCCTGCGCGCTTGCGTGGTGTGCCTGGCGGAGGATGTCGAACGGTTCGGCGAACCTTATTGGCGACGGGCACATCAGTTGCCCGGCGTGATGGTCTGCCCGGAGCATGCCATTCCGTTATCCATTGCCGATGCAGCGGGTCGGCTAGACGATGTCCAGGGCCTGATCCCGGCGGCAGCGATGTCTGACCTCACTGAAACGCCCATTCCGGCCTGGGCGCGGCACCGTCCGTGCGCCGCCTTGCTCCTGGACATCGCCCGTCGCTCTCACCGGGTGTTGTCGGCACTGGCGGCGGAGACGACAGCGTCGACCCGCCTCGACGCCTTGGCCGCAAGGGGACTAACCAAGGGGCCGACACGGGTGGATCATCGGATGCTGTGTGAGGCCTACGTCGGGTTCGTGGGTCCGATCCGGTCGGTGCTGCCGGAGGCGGGGAGCACCGGCTGGCTGCGAGCGATGACGAACCTCGCAGGTCCGCCGATCCATCCCTTGCAACATATTCTGTTCGATCTGCTACTGGAAACTCTTCCCGTCCTGGCTTGGTCGACTGTTCCCACGATGCCTCGCGGAGGGTAAGCGACCGCACGCGATACGCCCCGACCATTGTTCTTGATGGGAAAGTAGGGGTGCCGGAGCCAGGAGGTACAGAGAAGCTTGTGAGAAATGCAGCAGTCAGATGATTTTCCCTCTATCGAAGAGGCTGACGTTGCCGATGCTCAGCAGATGGCTGTACTGGGGCGAACGCGGGCGAAATCATGACACTGGTGGCGCAGTTTCTCGAGCATCTAGGCGACCTGGAAATTTACTGGCTGGCCGGATTCCGGGAGACTGTGGATCACAAATGGCAGGTCTGCGCCGTCACCAGCGACATTGGCACTGGCGCCTTGAAGAAATGGTGGTTGCCGATCGGTCTTCTGCCATTACTTGCACCCGGCTACGCCTTTATCGGAGGCTATCGCTCTACCGTTCCGCGCTTTGGTCATACCATGCCGTTAAGGATTGACGATGTCGGGGCTGGGGAGGAGGTAACGACAGCCGCAATTCCACCCGAGATCTATTCCTTCGGCGGGCGCCGCCGCGGCATTCAGCGTTTGCTGCGCTACCGGCAGGGCGAACGGGTAATCCTAGTGCCAACCATTGAGATGGTCCGCTACCTGTTCCTGCACAACAAGACCATGGCCAACGCCCTGATGTGTCCGGGCGGAATCATGGAGTTTTATTGCCCCGAAGAACCCGGCTTTCAATCGGACCTTCATCTGCGCTTTACCAAGAGAATGCCTCGCTCCTGCCTATCCGAGGCCTTTGTGAGCGAGTTCGCCTGGATTGCCGTCGATCCGGAAGGCCGCCGTTCTTGGGACAGCGTCTGTGACCGGACGGCGGGGCAGGAATACGTGAGCATCACCCCGCCCCACCTGCTTAACTCCCGCTGGACGATACGTGCCGTTGAATGGGAAGGGACGATTCTGGTTCTTGAGATCCTGTCGATGACCGGCAAGCGCTTTCCTTGTGATGTGCTTCGCTATTCGCACCCGACCATCCGGAAAACCAAACTGTTCCGCCCAGTCGGCACCAGGTCATACCATCAGGGCGAGGACGCTAACGCTACGACGGCAGAGCCCGTGAATGCCCATCATCCGGAGATCGACATCACGGGCACCGGCAGCCGAACCAACGTCCGTCAGACAGCGCTCCATGTTCCGGCCAAGTTGGGGACATTCGACCGCCTGATTCCTATCCACCGTGTAGTGCTTGAGGCACGCCCGACTTCCGATGCTCCAGATGAATCGGTTGAGCGGGCGCCATCCCGGCTGTCGCGCGACCGCGGGCATCCGCGCCGGTTCCGTATCACTGTCAGCGTCGCCGAGGAGGATTCTTCCGACGCCCTTCCACCAATCGAATTTCATCTGCTGGAGCCCGCCGAACCGGACGGGGTAGGGGAACTGGAACCGATGATGACGGTGATCCGGCTGATGGCGGACGCGCTGCCGACCATACACGTCGCCAGTTCACTGTGCCTCCTGAAGCCGGGCAGGGCGTTTTCCCTAACTGGTCGGTACCGCCGCTCCTGCCTGATCGCGCTCTTCACACCCAAGGCCGGGGTCCCGCTGGTGCTGATGACCGTCGATCACTCCGGCGAGCATGCCCTGTCAAGCCTCGCCTTGACCTACCGCCGTCCCTGCTCCTTTCAGGAGATGGAAGTACACCTTGCCGCGCTCTTGAATGGGTTGGTGGACAATGGCGGGCATTGGGACATGGGTAGAGTGACGGATTGGAGTGATTTGGTCGCGGTGAGACGTTTGCCTAGGGTCCTTCGTTGCCGTGACCGACTCGCCGACGAGGATTATTTATCGGTATGGGCTACGAAACTCGGCATAAAGCTTGGTCTGATTGCTCGGGAGTAATTCGGTGCGCCCGTGATCGCCATGAAAATATGGGCGGTTTCCAGAAGCCTCAACCGATGCTCCCCTCCGGAAACCGGCTGATCTTCTGTCGGTTTCCTGTCCTTTTGTCAAACGACATCAGGAAGGGACCCATCCGCATTCCCGATGCAGATCGAAGCGAGGATGAGTACATAGAAGGAGCGCTTTTTCCTCCAGAGCCCCGGTTTCCTTGTCCAAATCACTGCTTTCGTTGCTCCCAACCGACCTTGTCGTCGATCGGGTTGCCGTCGACGCTGATCGGGTGGCGATCACGGCCCACATGCTGCGTATTTCGGCGAATTCGCCCAGGCGTTTCGGTTGAAAGCGCCCACCGTTTCG
>CBFGPE010000094.1:0-29855 GCA_965650625.1 uncultured Azospirillum sp.
GCTGCCCGACCGCAAGACCCTGCTGCTCGGGCTGCTGGCCGCCCTGTCCTTCATGAGCGAGGGCGCCATCCTCGACTGGAGCGCCATCCACCTGCGCGACGACCTCGGCGCGCCGTCCTCGGTCGCCGGCATGGGGTTCGGCGTGTTCTGCGGCGCCATGGCGGTGGGACGGTTCAGCGGCGACCGGCTGCGCCACCGCTTCGGCGGGGCGACGCTGATGCGTGGCGGCGGGCTGCTGGCCGCGGCCGGGCTGGGGCTGGTTCTGGCGGGGGGAACGGTCGGGGACGGGCTGCCGCTGCTGGCGATCACCGGATTCGGGCTGACCGGGATCGGCCTGTCGAACGTCGTGCCCGTGCTGTTCAGCACGGCCGGCGCGGCGGAGGGCGGGCATGCCGACCACTCGGTCGCGGCGGTGACCACCATGGGTTATGCCGGCGTGCTGACCGGTCCGCCGCTGGTCGGCTTCGTCGCCGAAGCGACCAGCCTCGCCACCGCCTTCGCGCTGATCGCGCTGCTGGCGCTGGGGATGGCCGCCGCCGCGGCCCGTGCGGTGCCGCGGCCGGCGGTTTGAGGCTTTAGAGATACAGGAAAGCCAGCATGCCGGTGCCGATGGCGATGCGGTACCAGCCGAAGGGGGTGAAGCCGTAGCGGCCGACGAAATCGACCAGCGTCTTCACCACCAACGCCGCTGCGATGAAGGCGGTGACGAAGCCGACCAGGATCAGCAGGCCGCTGTCCAGGCTCATCACCGACCAGTTCTTGTAGAGGTCATACGCGGTGGCGCCGGCCATGGTCGGCACCGCCAGGAAGAAGGAGAATTCGGCCGCCGTCTTGCGGTCGACGCCCATCAGCAACGCGCCCAGGATGCTGGCGCCCGAGCGCGACACGCCCGGCACCAGCGCCAGGCACTGGCAGAAGCCGATCTTCAGCGCCAGCGGGGCGGGGAAATTCTCGATCTGGTGATAGCGGGCGACCGGGATCAGCCGCTCCACCAGCAGGATGGCGACCCCGCCCAGGATCAGCGCGATGCTGACCACGGTGGGGTTGAACAGCACCGCCTTGATGATGCCGTGCAGGCCGGCGCCCAGCACCATCGCCGGCAGGAAGGCGATCAGCACCGCCATGACGAAGCGCCGCGCCCCCGGATCGTCCTTCAGCCCTGTGGCAACTCGCCACAGCCGGTGGAAATAGACCACGCAGATCGCCAGAATGGCGCCGAGCTGGATCACCACCTCGAACACCTTGCCGGGCGGTCCCTGGAAGCCCAGCAGCTCGTCCAGCATGATGAGGTGGCCGGTCGAGGAGACGGGCAGGAACTCGGTCAGCCCCTCCACCAGCCCCATGAGTGTGGCGTCCAGATATTGATCGATCATCATCGCGGCACGCAGCCTTCGGCAGGGTGGATGTTGCGGTGCTTATAGCAGGCCACGGCCTTGCTTGGCGACGGCGAGGGCTCGGTACCCCTATTCGGGCGATAGTCCTGTTTCGAGACTAATTTTCTGTCTCGTTTTTGTGACACCCTGCCGCCACGCCCACGCATTTCAGCCTTGCGGAGGAAAAGGTCAACAAACCGGACCTATCGGCACTTTTGTGCTTTCACGGGCTGATCGCATGCGTTATATGACGAGCGTCCGCCACTTTGCGGACGTTCGATTTCAACCCAGCCGGTCGGTGTAGGCCAACGCCGCAGCCTCCGGTCAGGCCCAGCAAGGCGATGCCCCGAGACAGACGGCGGGGCCGCGAAGCGAAGGAGCAGACGTCATGGCGAACCAGAAAATGTTGGGCTTCGTGCACACCGCGCAGAAGATGCCCGACAAGCGGTCTGCCGCCGACCGCCGCCAGGACTTCGCGGAGATCTACGCCCGCTTCAGCGACGAGCGCGCTGCTGAGCAGGCCAACCGCTGCTCGCAGTGCGGCGTTCCCTTCTGCCAGGTGCATTGCCCGGTCTCCAACAACATCCCGGACTGGCTGAAGCTGACCGCCGAGGGGCGTCTGGAGGAGGCTTACGAGGTCTCCCAGGCCACCAACAACTTCCCCGAAATCTGCGGCCGCATCTGCCCGCAGGACCGCCTGTGCGAGGGCAACTGCGTCATCGAGCAGTCGACCCACGGCGCCGTCACCATCGGCTCGGTCGAGAAGTACATCAACGACACCGCCTGGGAGAACGGCTGGGTCAAGCCGCGCAAGCCGGCCCGTGAACTCGGCCTGTCGGTCGGCGTGATCGGCGCCGGCCCGGCCGGCCTCGCCGCCGCCGAGGAGCTGCGCGCCAAGGGCTACGAGGTCCATGTCTACGACCGCTACGACCGCATGGGCGGCCTGCTGGTCTACGGCATCCCCGGCTTCAAGCTGGAGAAGGACGTCGTCGCCCGCCGCGTCCAGCGTCTGGCCGATGCCGGCGTCATCTTCCATTCCAACTTCGAGGTCGGCCGCGACGCCACCCTGGCCGAGCTGCGCGAGCGCCACGTCACCATCCTGGTCGCCACCGGCGTCTACAAGGCCCGCGACATCAAGGCCCCCGGCTCGGGGCTGAAGAACATCGTGCCGGCGCTGGACTACCTGACCACCTCCAACCGCGTCGGCCTGGGCGACTCCGTCGAGGCTTACGAGGACGGCTCGCTGAACGCCGCCGGCAAGAAGGTGGTGGTGCTGGGCGGCGGCGACACCGCGATGGACTGCGTGCGCACGGCGATCCGCCAGGGTGCGACCTCCGTCAAGTGCCTGTACCGCCGCGACCGCAAGAACATGCCGGGCTCGCAGCGCGAAGTGGCGCATGCCGAGGAAGAGGGCGTCGAGTTCGTCTGGCAGGCCGCGCCTGAGGCCTTCACCGGCGACGACGTGGTGACCGGCGTCCGCGCCGTCCGCATCCATCTGGGTGTCGCCGACGCCACCGGCCGCCAGACCCCGCAGGTGATCGAGGGCTCCGAGTTCACCGAGCCGGCCGACCTCGTCATCAAGGCTCTCGGCTTCGAGCCGGAGGATCTGCCGGGCATGTTCGGGTCGCCGGACCTGACCGTCACCCGCTGGGGCACGCTGCTGGTCGACCACCGCACCAAGATGACCAGCCTGGACGGCGTCTTCGCCGCCGGCGACATCGTCCGCGGCGCCTCGCTGGTGGTGTGGGCCATCCGCGACGGCCGCGACGCCGCCGACGCGATGCACGCCTACGCCCAGACCGTCGGCGCGCCCAAGCTGGCCGTCGCGGCCGAGTAAGGCTCTTCTTCTCTCCACTATCAGAACACCGTCTACCCCAGGGGGCCTTCCCTTCGGCCCCCCAGGTCAACGTCCAGACTGTGAAAGGGTCGTTCCATGACCACCGAGTTGAACCAGGGTGAGCAGTTCGTCGCCGATTTCCGCGCCAACGCCGCGGCGCTGACCACTGCGCACGCCTACAATCCGGCCGACGAGCACGACGCCTGCGGCGTCGGCTTCATCGCCGCGATCGACGGCAAGCCCCGCCGTTCGGTGGTCGAGAAAGGCATCGAGGCCCTGAAGGCGGTCTGGCACCGCGGCGCGGTGGACGCCGACGGCAAGACCGGCGACGGCGCCGGCATCCATGTCCAGGTGCCGCAGAAGTTCTTCAAGGACCACGTCAAGGTCATCGGCCACACCCCGCCGGAGAACAATCTGGCGGTCGGTCAGGTCTTCCTGCCGCGCATCAGCCTGGACGCCCAGGAAGCCTGCCGCTGCATCGTCGAGACCGAGATCCTGGCCTTCGGCTACTACATCTATGGCTGGCGTCAGGTGCCGATCAACGTCGACATCATCGGCGAGAAGGCCAACGCGACCCGGCCCGAGATCGAGCAGATCATCATCGGCAACAGCAAGGGCGTGTCGGACGAGCAGTTCGAACTCGACCTCTACATCATCCGCCGCCGGATCGAGAAGGCGGTGCATGGCGAGCAGATCAACGACTTCTACATCTGCTCGCTGTCGGCGCGCTCGATCATCTACAAGGGCATGTTCCTGGCCGAACAGCTGTCCACCTTCTATCCGGACCTGACCGACGACCGTTTCGAGTCGTCCTTCGCCATCTACCACCAGCGCTATTCGACCAACACCTTCCCGACCTGGCCGCTGGCCCAGCCCTTCCGCATGCTCGCCCACAACGGCGAGATCAACACGCTGAAGGGCAACGTCAACTGGATGAAGGCGCACGAGACGCGGATGGAGCATCCGGTGTTCGGCGCCAACATGGGCGACCTGAAGCCGGTGATCGGCGTCGGCCTGTCCGACTCCGGTGCGCTCGACACCGTGTTCGAGGTGATGGTCCGCGCCGGCCGCACCGCGCCGATGGTCAAGATGATGCTGGTGCCGCAGGCGCTGACCAGCTCGCAGACCACGCCGGACAATCACAAGGCGCTGATCGCCTACTGCAACTCGGTGATGGAGCCGTGGGACGGCCCGGCCGCGCTCGCCATGACCGACGGCCGCTGGGTCGTCGGCGGCATGGACCGCAACGGCCTGCGCCCGATGCGCTACACCATCACCACCGACGGCCTGATCATCGCCGGCTCCGAGACCGGCATGGTCAAGATCGAGGAGAACCAGGTGATCGAGAAGGGCCGCCTCGGCCCGGGCGAGATGATCGCCGTCGACCTGCAGGCCGGCAAGCTGTTCCACGACCGTGAGCTGAAGGACCATCTGGCCTCCCAGAAGCCCTGGGGCCAGTGGGTCAAGAACACCACGCACCTGGACGAGCTGGTCAAGACCGCCTCGCTGAAGGGCGAGCCGTCTGACATGGAGAAGGAGGAGCTGCGCCGTCGCCAGATGGCCTTCGGCCTCGCCATGGAAGACATGGAGCTGATCCTCCACCCGATGGCGGAGGACGGCAAGGAAGCCGTCGGCTCGATGGGCGACGACAGCCCGATCGCCGTGCTGTCGGACAAGTACCGCGGCCTGCACCACTTCTTCCGCCAGAACTTCTCCCAGGTCACCAATCCGCCGATCGACAGCTTGCGCGAGCGCCGGGTGATGAGCCTGAAGACGCGGCTTGGCAACCTCGGCAACATCCTGGACGAGGATGAGAGCCAGACCCGGTTGCTGCAACTCGACAGCCCGGTGCTGACCACCGCCGAATTCCACGCCATGCGGGAGTATATGGGCGAGACGGCGGCGGTGATCGACGCCACCTTCCCGGTCGATGCCGGCCCCGACGCGCTGCGCGACGCCCTGCGCCGCATCCGCCAGGAGGCGGAGGACGCCGTGCGCGGCGGTGCCAACCACGTCATCCTGACCGACGAGGCGATGGGCCCGGCCCGCGCCGCCATCCCGGCCATCCTGGCGACTGGTGCGGTCCACACCCACCTGATCCGCTCCAACCTGCGCACCTTCACCTCGCTGAACCTGCGCACGGCGGAATGCCTGGACACCCATTACTTCGCGGTGCTGATCGGCGTCGGCGCCACCACCGTCAACGCCTATCTGGCGCAGGAAGCGGTGGCCGAGCGCCAGCGCCGCGGCCTGCTCGGTTCGCTGTCGCTGGAAAAGGCGATGACGAACTACAAGAAGGCCATCGACGACGGCCTGCTGAAGATCATGTCCAAGATGGGCATCTCGGTCATCAGCAGCTACCGCGGCGGCGGCAACTTCGAGGCCATCGGCCTCAGCCGCGCCCTGGTCGCGGAACATTTCCCGGCGATGGTCAGCCGCATCTCCGGCATCGGCCTGAACGGCATCCAGAAGAAGGTCCTGGAGCAGCACGCGCTGGCCTATGCCGGCGAGGCGCTGCCCCTGCCGGTCGGCGGCTTCTACCGCTTCCGCAAGTCGGGCGACCGCCATGGCTGGGAGGGTGGGATCATCCACACCCTGCAGCAGGCCGTCACCAACGACAGCTACACCACCTTCAAGAAGTACTCGGAGCAGGTGAACAAGCGGCCGCCGATGCAGCTGCGCGACCTGCTGGAGTTCCGCACCACCAAGGCCGCCGTCCCGGTGGACGAGGTGGAGAGCATCACCGCCATCCGGAAGCGCTTCATCACGCCGGGCATGTCGATGGGCGCCCTGTCGCCCGAGGCGCACGGCACGCTGAACGTCGCGATGAACCGTATCGGCGCCAAGTCCGACTCGGGCGAGGGCGGCGAGGATCCGGCGCGCTTCCGTCCCGACAAGAATGGCGACAACTGGAACTCCGCCATCAAGCAGGTGGCGTCGGGCCGCTTCGGCGTCACCGCCGAGTACCTGAACCAGTGCCGCGAGCTGGAGATCAAGGTCGCCCAGGGCGCCAAGCCCGGCGAAGGCGGCCAGCTGCCCGGCTTCAAGGTGACGGAGATGATCGCGCGGCTGCGTCACTCGACGCCGGGCGTCATGCTGATCAGCCCGCCGCCGCACCACGACATCTACTCGATCGAGGATCTGGCGCAGCTCATCTATGACCTGAAGCAGATCAACCCGGACGCCAAGGTCACGGTGAAGCTGGTCAGCCGGTCAGGCATCGGCACCATCGCCGCCGGCGTGGCGAAGGCCAACGCCGACATCATCCTGATCTCCGGCAACTCCGGCGGCACCGGCGCCAGCCCGCAGACCTCGATCAAGTTCGCCGGCCTGCCCTGGGAAATGGGCCTGTCGGAGGTCCATCAGGTCCTGACGCTGAACAAGCTGCGCCACCGCGTGCGGCTGCGCACCGACGGCGGCCTGAAGACCGGCCGCGACATCGTCATCGCCGCCATGCTGGGCGCGGAAGAGTTCGGCATCGGCACCGCCAGCCTGATCGCCATGGGCTGCATCATGGTCCGGCAGTGCCATTCCAACACCTGCCCGGTCGGCGTCTGCGTCCAGGACGAGAAGCTGCGCGAGAAGTTCGTCGGCACGCCGGAGAAGGTCGTCAACCTCTTCACCTTCCTGGCCGAAGAGGTCCGCGAGATCCTGGCCCGCCTGGGCTTCCGCTCGCTGACCGAGGTGATCGGCCGCACCGACCTGCTGCATCAGGTCAGCCGCGGCGGCGCCCACCTCGACGACCTCGACCTCAACCCGCTGCTGGCCCAGGTCGATCCGGGCGAGAACGCGCGCTACTGCACGCTCCAGGGCCGCAACGAGGTGCCGGACACGCTGGACGCCCGCATCGTCGCCGACGCCCGCCCGCTGTTCGAGGAAGGCGAGAAGATGCAGCTCGCCTACAACGCCCGCAACACGCAGCGCGCCATCGGCACGCGGCTGTCCTCGATGGTGACGCGGAAGTTCGGCATGTTCGGGCTGCAGCCCGGCCACATCACCGTCCGCCTGCGCGGCACCGCCGGCCAGTCCCTGGGCGCCTTCGCGGTCCAGGGCATCAAGCTGGAGGTGATGGGCGACGCCAACGACTATGTCGGCAAGGGCCTGTCGGGCGGAACCATCGTCGTCCGTCCGGCGACCAGCAGCCCGCTGGAGTCGAACAAGAACACCATCATCGGCAACACGGTGCTGTACGGCGCCACCGCCGGCAAGCTGTTCGCCGCCGGTCAGGCCGGTGAGCGGTTCGCGGTGCGCAACTCCGGCGCCACCGTGGTGGTGGAGGGCTGCGGCTCCAACGGCTGCGAGTATATGACGGGCGGCACGGCGGTCATCCTGGGCAAGGTCGGCGACAACTTCGCCGCCGGCATGACCGGGGGCATGGCCTACCTGTACGATCCGGAGGACTCGCTGCCGCTGCACATCAACGAGGAAAGCGTCATCTTCCAGCGGATCGAGGTGCCCCATTACGAGGCCCAGCTCCGCGCCCTGATCGAGGAGCACGTCGCCGAGACGCAGAGCCGTTTCGCCGCCGAGATCCTCAACGACTGGGAACGTGAACTCGGCCACTTCTGGCAGGTGGTTCCGAAGGAGATGCTGCACCGTCTGGCCGTGCCGGTGACCCTGCCGCGCGCCATCCCGGCGGAGTGAATACGGCCCTCTCCTCTCACCCTCTCCCGGGACGGGAGAGGGAGTCGAGGTTCAAACATGAAAACGGCGCGCCATCCGGCAGGACGGCGCGCCGTTTTTCTTTTGCAGTTGCGTCAGCCGGCGGTCGGGGACAGCTCCAGCACCATGACGACGCTGTCGAACTGGACACCCGGCGCCAGGATCACCGACCGGCTGCCGACGGGGCGGAAGCCGGCCGACGCATAGAAGCGCTCGGCGACGAGGCTCGACAGGCATTCCAGTCGGCGGACACCGGCAACCCCGGCCTCCTCGATGCAGCGGCCGAGAAGCGCGGTGCCGACACCCCGGCGCAGGTAACCGGGATGGGTGGCGAAATGCCGGATGTGGCCCACCGTCGGGTCGACCGGCTGGCAGGGCGGCCCCGGCGGCTCGCGGGTCCAGCCGCCGCAGCCGACAATGGCGCTCTCCGCGGCGCCGTCATCCGCCACCGCCAGATGATAGGTGCCCGACCGCAGCAGCAGCGGGTTGGCCTTCATCATCGCCGGCAGGGCGCGGTCCAGCACGTCGGCCGGATAGCCGGCCGCCATCAGCGGCGGGTAGGACGCCCGCAGCAGTTCGCCGACCGCCTCGGCATCCTCCGGCTGCGCCGGCCGGATGGTGACGCCGGGATGGCTCACGGCTCGAATTCCCACGGCTCGTCCTTGGCCGCCGCGATCCAGTCCCGCATCGCCGGCAGGGCCAGCACCGCGTCCATATAGGCGCGCGACTCGGGCGTCACCGCGACGCCATAGGTCTCCAGCCGCGTCACCACCGGGGCGAACATGGCGTCGGCGATGGTGAAGGCGCCGAACAGGAACGGCCCGCCCGCCGCCTTGCCGAAGCGGGCGCGGGCGTCGGCCCACAGCGCCTGGATCCGGGCGATATCGGCGGCGGTCGCTTCGGTCATGCCCTGGCCCTTGCGGTCGCGCTTGAGGTCCATCGACATGGTGCTGCGCAGGGAGACGAAGCCGGAATGCATCTCCGCCGACACCGCCCGCGCCACCGCGCGTGCCGCCCGGTCCGCCGGCCACAGCCGGACCTCGGGCGCCAGCTCCGCCACATACTCGCAGATCGCCAGCGAATCCCAGACGGTCAGGCCGTTGTGGATCAGGGACGGCACGCGGCCCGACGGCGAATGCTCGGCGATGCGCGCGGCGGTGTCGGGCTGACGCAGGGGGATGACGGTTTCGGCAAAGCTCAGCCCGGCCTGCTTGAGCGCCAGCCAGGGGCGCAGCGACCAGGATGAATAAGTCTTGTTCCCAATCACCAGAGTCAGGTCGGACATCGGGCTTCACCTTTCAGAACACGCATCTGCGGGGGCGTGAGCATGACCCGCCACCGGGACCGTAGCAAGCCCTCCGGTTGCGCCGGGACAAGCATTTGCCCCATCCGCGCGACAATGCCTTTCCTGGCATGTCTTCGGAGCGGATGTATTGTACGACTGGTTGGGCGGGAGGACTGTCCATCCGCGACATGAATCGATCTCTTACGTCACGCGAGGCACTCCATGACCCGGAAACTGTTCTGGGACGATCCTTACCGCACCCACCTGGACACCCGCATAGCCACGCCCGCCGAAACCGTCCTCTCCAAGCTCAGGCGGCTACCGGTAGCGCAAGCCGGGAGTGAGCGGCAGAGGGAGGATGTTACCTCCCCAATGACGCCATCAGAGAGATGCCCACGTTGGCCCTCTAATTCAGCGAAAGGCATACGGGCATGTTTCGCCAACTGACAGCGGCAATCACGATACTTTGCTTGGCATTTTCGGCTCAGGCCCAACAGAGCCGAGTAGACCGACGACCGCCATCTGGTGCTTTAGAGGATTGTCGGGGCAAAACAGCCGGCGAGCGGGTTATGCACACGACACCCGAGGGCGTGGTCGCCGCCTCCTGTGTAGATACCGCGGAGGGCCTGGTGGCCCGGCCCGATGGTGGACCGCCGGCCGGACGAGATGACCGCCGGCGGGATGGCGAGGCCGCCCATGAGGCCGACAAGCAGTCGACCGGCGGTCCTGAAAGGGGCTCAGAGCGGAACGGATACACATTGGAACAGGCCGTTTCGGATCGCGCCCAGCTAACCACCATCGCCTTCAACGGGCTGGCCTTCATCACCGGCAACTTCGGCGCCTCATCCTTCATCCCACCGGGCAAGGTGGCCGACTTTTTTGGCTTCCAGTTCATGCGCGACATCGATGTCGCCGACCAGGGCCACAGCCCCCAGTTCCTCGACCGGGTGGCTGGTAACGTGCTGTCGATACTGGATATCTCCCAACTGGAGATGCTGCGGCGTGAGGCGCCGCCCGAGGCGGAGCGGATGCGCCAACTCGCCCTGCGCCGGTTGCCGCTAATCGCCGCTTTCCACGACCAGCTGGAGGGGCGCTTTCCCGCCGGCAGCGTCGGGCTGAACCGGGATTCCGTGCGGCGTTACGCTAGGGCAATGTTTGCCGAGGACGCGGCCTTAGCCTACCAGCGGGCGGCGGTGTTCGGCCGCCTTGCCGCCTCCCTCAAACCCCAACAGCAGGCCGCCCTGCGCCGGATGCGTTTCGGCGACTTCAATTCCTGGCCGGCCGTCGACATGGAACACCACAAGCTGGAGCGCGGAACCGAGCATCTGATCAACGTCGCCTACATGACCCTGGCCAGCGAGTTCTTCAGCTGGTACGCCGGATCGTCGGAGGCTGATACCTACTTCTGTCCAGAACGGCATGGCACCTATTTCGGCGGCTTCTACCTGAAAGACGCTCCCGCAATGGCCGCCGCCGCAGCCGGTCGGAGGGATTACCGGATCAGCACATCGCTGACGGGCGACAGCGGCGAGACGTTCATGCGTATTCTCGATCCCTCGCAGCGACGCCTGATGGCCGACATACTCGAACGGCAACGCGGGGCGCTGGCCGAGATCATCGAGGTCCGGCGAGCGATATCGCTGGAACTCCGGAAGTTCCTAAGCGGAACCGCCGCTAACCGCGAGAGCGTGGTGGCGCTCGGTCGCCGCTACGGGGAGTTGGACGGGGAGTTGGCGTGGCTCTACGCCACGACTTTCGCCAAGGTGTCCGGAACATTGACCACCGAGCAGCGTGCCGCCCTGCAACGACTTAGGGGCGGGGATGCCGGTCTGGCCGCCCCTGCCTACCTCTATTCCGATCCTCTTCGCCAAGCGCCGGCCAGCGGGGAAAAGTCAGCCTTGTTCTTCCCGCCGGTTGGTTAATTCATGCCAGCCTTAGACAGTCGGCGATGGAGAAAAAGCGCTACTGACCATCGGCAACCGGTATCCCTTGTTTGCGTCAATGCATTAGGTCCCTCGTCGGCAACTACGGGATGCACGGATCTCATGGATCCTTAAACCGCTGGAATCATGTCATCTATTCGGCCGTCATTCCGGCGAAGGCGGGAATCCAGCCGTTTCAGCCGCTTCATTGCCGAGCTTCCTGGATCCCTGCCTTTGCGGGGTATGACGCAAAGTTCCTTTTATTACAGTGGCTTAATATCGCTCCGAATTATGTGCATCTTGTAGTGGTCGGCCGGGGACGCTCGCAGCGTGCCCGGCCTCGGCACGCCCTCCTTCCTGCGCCATCCCGGTTCATTCAATCGCTGGCGGCTTTCCCTCCCTGTGCTAGGATAATTTGCCTACAGCGTTGGAAAGGTCATGGCATGTCCCCGATGCGTCGTGCCATTGCAGCCAATCGTCCCGCGCCCGTCCGGCGCGGGGAACGCTGGAACATCGCCGGAAACCTGTTTCATGGTGTTTCATCCGTTCCATCCACCCCAGCCGAAACGGCGGGACGGGCGGACCATGGCGGCCAAATGGAACAGTGGAACATGGCTGGAAAACCGTTCCATCCTGTTCCATCCGCCGACTTTCACAGCCCGCCCATGCCTCGCCCATGCCTGCCCGGCGCATCGCGCCCCTTTCCAGCCGGCCACCGGCGCGCCATCCTTGGGGGATGGGCATCCGTGTCGGATGCGTGACGTGATCTCGTGAGAAGGATCCCCAGTCTTGCTCGCCACCCTGCTTGCCGTTGACGGTCCGGACACCGTCGCCCTCACCCCCGTGACCAAGGCCGGACTGGCCGACTGGCTGGCCGGGCAGTCGCCGGCCGTCGCCTCTTGGGTCAAGGCGGTGGGCTTCACCGGCGAGGCCGGATCGACCGTCTTCCTGCCGGGACCGGACGGCGCCGTCGCCCATGTGCTGGCCGGCGTGTCGGCCGTCGACGATCTGTGGGCCTTCGCCGGCCTGCCCGCCTCGCTGCCGGCCGGCTCCTACCGGATCGACGCGGCGCTGGACGAGCGGGCGGCGACGCGGGCGGCGCTGGGCTGGGCGCTCGGCAGCTACCGCTTCAGCCGCTACAAGAAGCCGCCGGAGAAGGGCTTCGCCAATCTGGTCTGGCCGGCGGAGGCCGACCATGGCGAGGTGGAGCGGGCGGCGACCGCCACCTGGATGGTGCGCGATCTGGTCAACACCCCGGCCTGCGACATGGGGCCGGCGGAACTGGCCCAGGCGGCGCAGGATCTGGCCGCCGAGTTCGACGCCGCGGTCGAGGTGATCGTCGGGCAGGATCTGCTCGACCGCGACTATCCCGCCATCCATGCCGTCGGTCGCGCCAGCCCGCGGGCGCCGCGGCTGATCGACCTGCGCTGGGGCAACCCGGAACACCCCAAGGTCACCATCGTCGGCAAGGGCGTCTGCTTCGACACCGGCGGTCTGGACCTGAAGCCGTCCTCCGCCATGCTCATCATGAAGAAGGACATGGGCGGCGCGGCGCATGCGCTGGCGCTCGGCCGGATGATCATGATGGCCGGGCTGCCGGTGCGGCTGCGCGTGCTGGTGCCGGCGGTGGAGAATGTCGTGTCGGGCGACAGCTTCAAGCCGCAGGACGTGCTGAAGACCCGCAAGGGCCTGACGGTGGAGGTCGGCAACACCGACGCCGAAGGGCGCCTGATCCTGTGCGACGCGCTGGCCGAGGCGGATTCGGAAAAGCCGGAGCTGCTGATCGACTTCGCCACCCTGACCGGTGCGGCGCGCGTGGCGCTCGGCCCCGATCTGCCGGCGCTGATGTGCAACGACGACGCGCTGGCGAATGACCTGACGGAGGCCGGGAGCGCGGTCGACGACCCGATGTGGCGGCTGCCGCTGTGGGCACCCTACCGCAAGGGGCTGGACAGCAAGGTGGCCGACATCAACAACGTCACCACCAACGGCTTCGCCGGCGCCATCACCGCCGGGCTGTTCCTGCAGGAATTCGTGTCGAAGGGCACGCCCTGGGCGCATCTGGACACCTATGCCTGGAACGGTTCCGCCCGCCCCGGCCGGCCGGAGGGGGGCGAGGCGCTGGGCCTGCGCGCCGCCTATGCGGTGATCGCCAAGCGGTTCGGCTGACGGTACAGCCGCGGAAGACGGCAGGAGGGGCGGGGAATCGGCTGAATTTGTCCCCGCCCTTCGTCCCCGAAGGGATGGAATGCCACAGAAGATCGTATTAAAACGGAAGATCAGGAAACCTGACGTGTAAGAATGAACCGCTCGCCCCCGACGCGAGGTGAGCGGTGGCGGTGGCGGCGGAGGCGGACAGATGGCGTTGAAGGTTCGTGAGGATTACCGGACCCTCACCGGCCCGGAAAAGGCCGCCATCATGATGCTCGCGCTCGGCGAGGAGCATGCCACCCGACTGTTCTCGCTGATGGACGACGAGGAGATCAAGGAACTGTCCCAGGTGATGGCGAACCTGGGCACGGTGTCGGCCAACCTGATCGAACGCCTGTTCGTCGAGTTCGCCGAACAGATGTCGGCCACCGGGTCGCTGGTCGGTTCCTTCGATTCGACCGAACGCCTGCTGATGAAGACCCTGCCGAAGGACAAGGTCGACCAGATCATGGAGGAAATCCGTGGTCCGGCCGGCCGGACGATGTGGGACAAGCTGGCCAACGTCAACGAGTCGGTGCTGTCCAACTACCTGAAGAACGAGTATCCGCAGACCGTCGCCGTCGTCCTGTCCAAGATCCGCCCCGAACATGCCGGCCGGGTGCTGACCCAGCTGCCGGAAAGCTTCGCGATGGAAGTCATCATGCGCATGCTGCGCATGGAGGCGGTGCAGAAGGAGGTCCTGGACGACGTGGAGCGTACGCTGCGCACGGAGTTCATGACCAATCTCGCCCGCACCAGCCGGCGCGACAGCCACGAGATGCTGGCGGAGATCTTCAATGGGCTGGACCGCACCACCGAGCATCGCTTCATGGCGGCGCTGGAGGAACGCAACCGCGACAGCGCCGAGCGCATCAAGTCGCTGATGTTCACCTTCGAGGACCTGTCGAAGCTCGATCCCAGCGGCGTCCAGACCCTGCTGCGCACGGTGGACAAGCAGAAGCTGGGCACCGCGCTGAAGGGCGCGTCGGAAACGCTGAAAGACCTGTTCTTCTCCAACATGTCCGAGCGTGCGGCGAAGATCCTGCGCGAGGACATGGCAGCGATGGGGCCGGTGCGCGTCCGCGACGTGGACGAGGCGCAGATGTACATGGTGCAGTTGGCGAAGGATCTGGCCGCCCGCGGCGAACTGGTCATCTCCGAAGGCGGCGGCGAGAACGAGCTGATCTACTGATCGGGAGGATGGGGTGCCCGGCGGAAAGGACGACTGGGTGGCGGTGCGGCGCGATGCAGAGACCGGCATCGAGACCATCCGCGCCCATTTCCGCGGCCATGCCTATGACCTGCATGACCATGACGAACTGCTGGTCGGCGTCACCGAGCAGGGGGTGCAGGCCTTCCGCTGCCGGCGGCGGCTGCACACCAGCGTCCCCGGCCGCGTCATCCTGATCGAACCCGGCGAGGCGCATGACGGCCACAGTCCGGGGGACGAGGGCTTCACCTATGCCATGCTCTATCTGCCGGTGCCGCTGCTGTCCGCCCGCAGCGAGGCGCTGCGCAGCCTGATGCCGCGGGGCTCCGGCATGCCGCTGGGATTCCGCGACACGCTGGCCGACGATCCCGGCCTTGCCGCGACGATCCGCACCGCCTTCCTGGCCCTGCACCTGCGAGAGGGGCGGCTGGCCCGCGACCTGTCGGTGGACCGGCTGGCGGCGCGGCTGGCCGGCCATCTGGAACTGCCGGAGGAGCGCCGGTCACTGCGCCCCGACCGCGCCGCCGCCCTGGCGCGCGAGCTGCTGCATGCGCGGATGGCCGAAGATGTCGGGCTGGACGAGCTGGCGGCGGCGGCCGGCGTCGACCGCTTCCGGCTGAACCGCGCCTTCCGCGCCGCCTTCGGCCTGTCGCCGCACGCCTATCTGATCCGGCTGCGCCTGCGCGCCGCCCGGCGCCGGCTGGCCGACGGCGAGGCGCCGGCCCTGGTCGCGGCGGAGGTCGGGTTCGCCGACCAGAGCCATCTCGGCCGCTGGTTCCGCCGCGCCTATGGCCTGACGCCGGCCGCCTATCGCGATCTGTGCACGAACGTTCCAGACTGAGGCGCGATCATCCGGCATCTGGTTGGGCAAAGGAGACAACCACCATGCCCGATAGCCTGATGCCCGAAACCATGCCCGCCGACGCTCCCGTCCGCTTCGACACCAAGGTCGCGCTGGTCATCCGCGCCGATTTGGCCGTGTGGCAGAAGCTGAACGTCGCCGCCTTCCTCGCCACCGGGATCGCCGCCGCGGCGCCGGAGGCGCTGGGCGAGGAGTATGTCGACGGCGCCGGCCGCCGCTATGGCCGGATGCTGGGCCAGCCGATGATGATCTTCACCGCCGACGGCGGACAGCTGCGGGCCGTTCGCGATGCCGCGCTGGAGCGGGGATTGACGCTGGTGCCTTATGTCGCCGCAATGTTCGGCACCGGCCACGACGCCGCCAACCGCGCCGCCTTCCGGGCCGAGGACCCGGACGTCCCCGATCTGGTCGGGCTGGCCCTGCGCGGACCGAAGAAGGCGGTCGACAAGACGGTGAAGGGGCTTGCCCTGCACGGGTGAGGGGCAGGGGTAAGGGCCGCCCCGCCCGTCACAACTCTTGCGGGACGGTGACAGTCACGGTGGTGCCGGCGCCCGGCTTGCTGTCGATGGCGAGCCGGCCGCCGAGCGGCCCGGTCACCGTGTTGAACACCACCGCCAGCCCCAACCCCTTGTGGCCGCGGCCGCGGGCGGTGGTGAAGAAGGCGTCGGTCAGCGTCGGCAGGTTGCTGGCCGGAATGCCGGCGCCGCGGTCGCGGACGGTCAGGCTCCAGGCCGGGACCGCGTCCAGCGTCGCCTGCTGGATCGTCACCTCGACTTCGCCCGGACCGCCGCCATAACCATGGGCGGCGGCGTTGGCGAACAGGTGGTGCAGCACCCGGTCCAGATGCGCGGCACAGCCGATCCAGGGGCAGGCGGGGCCCGGCGCGACCCGGATGTCCAGCGGCAGGTCGGGATGCTGGACGGCGAACAGGGCCGCCGCGTCCTCCGCCATGTGGCGCAGCTCCAGCGCCTCCAGCGGTTCGGAGTTCTGGCAGGCGGCGATGGCGGAAAACGCCTCCACCAACTCCACCGCGCGGGCGAGGTTGGCGTCAAGCAAGGCGGCCGGTTCCCGCAGTTCCTCGGACGACAGCGGGCCATTGCCGGGCCGGGCCAGATCCTGCAGGTGGCTGGCGGCGGTGACGCAGACGCCGAGCGGCGTGTTCAGTTCATGCGCCAGCCCGGTCACCGCCTGGGTGATGGCGCGCTGACGGGCCAGCGCCGACTCGGCGATGCGGGTGCGGCGTTCCAGATCCTCGCGCACCACCCGTTCCGACACCTCGCGGATCATCCGGCTGAGTTCGCGCAGCAGCTTCGCCAGCAGGTCGGGCGAGGGGGAGATCAGCGCCAGGAACAGGTCGCGTTCCAGTTCGAACACCGTCACCTGCGTGGCGGCGATGACGGAGGCGGAGCGGGCGCCGCCGTCGATCAGCGCCATCTCGCCGAAACAGTCGCCGGCGCGGCGGAAGCCGACCTCCACCTGACCGCCAAAGGGATCGTTGCGCACCACCCGCACCGTGCCGTCGAGCAGGACGTAGAGCGAGCTGGCGACGTCGCCCTCGCGCATCAGCACCGTGCCGGCCGGGGCGTCGAACACCCGCCCGCGCGAGGCCACGGCGGCGCGCTCCTCCGGCGTGAAGGCCTCGAACAGGACGATGCCGTCGAGGATCCCGCCGGGCGTGGTGGTGCCGGTGGCTGCGCTGGTCATGGCTGACGGATGCTCCGAATGGGCTTAGTCCCGGCAGCATAGACCAAGCGGCCGGGGCACCGCGAGACGTTAACCGATGCTTTCGCGAATCGGGGATCTGCTTTCCCGCGACAGGCGGTCCAGCAGGCCGCGCGATCCGGCCTCGCACAGGTCCAGCACCTGCTCGAACCCGTCGGGGCCGCCGTAATAGGGGTCGGGCACCTCCTGCCCCTCCAGGCTGGGCGCGTCATCCAGGAACAGGCCCAGGGCGGCGGTGGCGCCGGCCGGGGCGATGCGGCGCAGCTGGGCGAGATGGCCGTGGTCCATCGCCAGGATATGGTCGAAGCGGGTGAAGTCGGCCGACACCACCTTGCGGGCACGCAACGCCGACAGGTCGACGCCGCGGGCCAGCGCCGCGCGTTGCGTGCGCGGGTCGGGCGGTTCGCCGACGTGATAGCCGTGGGTGCCGGCGGAGTCGGCGATCACATGACCGTGGAGACCGGCGCGTTCGGCCAGATGGCGGAACACCCCCTCGGCGGTGGGCGAGCGGCAGATGTTGCCCGTGCAGACGAACAGGACCTTGACCACCTGCGGTATCCCCCTTCTTTCTTTTCAGCGGCTTTACTTCCGGGCGCGACGAGCGTACGCCGCAGCAGTTTTCCATGTGACCGGTTTCCGAACCGCTAAGGGGATCCCATGCCCTCACCCGCGCTGACCAACCGACTGCGTCCGACCGACTCGATCGTCATCCTGACCGGGGCCGGGATCTCCAAAGAATCGGGGCTGGACACCTTCCGCTGCGCCGGCGGCATCTGGAGCCAGGTCGATCTGGAGGATGTGGCGACGCCGGAAGGGTTCGCGCGCAACCCCGACCTCGTCCACCGCTTCTACAACGACCGCCGGCGCGGTCTCGCCGACCCGGCGGTGCAGCCCAACGCGGCGCACAAGGCGCTGGCGGAGCTGGAGCGGCGCTGGAAGGGCGAGGTCCTGCTGGTGACGCAGAACATCGATAATCTGCACGAGCGCGGCGGGTCGAAGGCACCGCTGCACATGCATGGCGAGCTGTTGAAGGCCTTCTGCCTGCATTGCCGCACCGTGACGGAGGTGCAGGGCGACCTGTCGGTGCACGACCATTGCCTGACCTGTGGGCGCAAGGGCGGCATGCGGCCCGACGTGGTGTGGTTCGGCGAGATGCCCTATCAGATGGAGCGCATCCAGCGGGCGCTGGAGGAATGCGACCTGTTCGTGTCGATCGGCACGTCGGGCCATGTCTATCCGGCTGCCGGATTCGTGGCGGAGGCGCGGTCCGCCGGCGCCTATACGGTCGAGCTGAACCTGGAACCGTCGGAGGGCGCCTCCTATTTCCACAGCTCCATCCACGGCCCGGCGACCCAGGTGGTGCCGGCCTTCGTCCAGGATTTGCTGACGCTTGTCTGATGACATCGTTGAAGGCGGCTCAAACCTCGACCGCCTGTTCGCGAGGGTGCGCGCCTGCACGCTGTGTGCGGGGGTGCTGCCCCATGGCTGCCGCCCGGTCGTGCGCGGCAGCCCGACCGCCCGGCTGCTGATCGTCGGGCAGGCGCCCGGCGCGCGGGTGCATGCCAGCGGCATCCCGTGGGACGATGCCTCCGGCGACCGGCTGCGCAAGTGGCTGGCGATGGACCGCGCCGCCTTCTACGATGAATCCCGCATCGCCGTGGTGCCGATGGGGCTGTGCTATCCCGGCACCATGCCGAAGGGGGGCGATTACCCGCCGCGGCCCGAATGCGCGCCCCTGTGGCACCCGCCGCTGCTGGACGCGCTGTCGGGCGTGCGGCTGACGCTGCTGATCGGGCAATACGCCCAGGCGCGCTATCTCGGCGAGCGGCGCAAGGCGACGATGACGGAGACGGTGGCGAGCTGGCGGGAATACGGCCCGGCCTTCATGCCGCTGCCGCACCCGAGCTGGCGCAACACCGCTTGGCTGAACCGGAACCCTTGGTTCGAGGAGGAACTGGTGCCGGCCCTGCGCCGCCGGGTGGCCGACGCGCTGGAAGGCTGAACGGCGCCCTCCTGCCCTCCCCTTACTCCATGGTCTCGATCCGCTCCATGTCCTCGTCGGAGAAGCCGAAATGGTGGCCGATCTCGTGGATCAGGACATGGCGGACGATGGCCGGCAGCTCCTCCCCCGTCTCGCACCAGTAATCCAGGATCGGCCGGCGGTAGAGGAAGATCATGTCCGGCCCGCCGCGCAGGTCGGCGACGCTTTGCCGCGTCAGATCCACGCCCCGATAGAGCCCCAACAGGTCGAATGGGCTTTCCAGCTCCATCTCCCGCTCGGTATCCTCATCGGGAAAATCCTCGACATGGATGACGAGGTTCCCGACCGGGGCGAGCAGCTCCGCCGGGATGGTGTCGAGCGCCTCTTCGGCCATGCGCTCCAGGTCTTCGACCGTGGGCGGAACCGTATGGGGACCTGAAGGTTTCCGTATCATGCCGCAGAAGGTAGCGAACCGCCGCCCGTTCGCCAAGAAGCTGCGGGAGGCAAAAGAGTGACGGCAAAAGAGTGACTGAGGAAAGGGAGGTCATCATGTCCGATCGCCTTGTCGGCGCCCATCGCCAGACGGCGCTGAAGGAACTGCACGGCTGGGCGGAGGTGTTGGAGCGCGACGCCATCCGCAAGACCTACCATTTCGCCGATTTCCCGGCCGCCTGGGGCTTCATGACCCAGGTCGCGCTGCTGGCCGAGAAGACCGGCCACCATCCCGAATGGTTCAACGACGTCGGGCGGGTGGAGGTGATCCTCTACACCCGCAGCGCCGATGCCGTGACCCAGGCCGACATCGACTTCGCCCACCGCCTGGACCAGATGGCGCCGCTCCACGACCGCTGAGGCGGCGGGCTTAAGGGTACAGCGGGAGCAAACGTCCGCCCCTGCTGTTACCCTTGTCCCGCCGCCGAACGGACGGCGGGACACCAGACCCGTGCAGTGCGGAGCCGCCGACCATGCCGAAACCCCTGACCCTGTCCATCCCCCACTCGCTCGGCCGGGCGGAGGCCAAGCGCCGGCTGGTCGACGGCATGGGCGAGGTGCGGGCGCGCCTGAGCGCCGTGGCGGCCAGCGTCGACGACAGCTGGACCGAAGACCGCCTGAACTTCCGCGTCGTTGCGCTGGCCCAGACCATCGCCGGCCACATCGACGTGCTGGACGACAGTGTCGAGATGGAGGTGCAGTTGCCTTGGGCGCTGGCGCTTCTGGCCGACAAGATCAAGAACAAGGTGACCCGTCAGGGCACGCTGATGCTGGAAAAGAAGTAAGGGTTTGTGGGGAGGTGTCGGCTGACGATGCCCCCTCCCCCACCCTTACCTCCCCTACCCCTCCGAAGGCTCCTCCACCTTGCGGCGCGCCAGCGGGTGGTGGTCGTGCATGACCTTCTTCAGCCGTTCCGTCACCACATGGGTGTAGATCTGCGTCGTCGCGATGTCGGCATGGCCCAGCATCTTCTGGACGGAGCGCAGGTCGGCGCCATGGTCGAGCAGATGGGTGGCGAAGGCGTGGCGCAGGACGTGCGGGCTGACCTTCTCCGGGTCGATGCCGGAGTCGATGGCCAGTTGCTTCAACAACTGGGCGAAGCGCTGGCGCGTCAGGTGTCCTTCGGCCGAACTGCGTGACGGGAACAGGAAGGGGCTGTGCCCCGCCTCCGCACCGGCGGTCGGCGGGATGAAGTGACCGCGCAACGGGATGTAGCCGGCCAACGCCGCCAGCGCCGGGTCGGACAGCGGCACCATCCGTTCCTTGCCGCCCTTGCCGCGCACCAGCAGGCCGCGGCCGTCGCGCATGATCGCGGTCATCGGCAGGCCGACCAGTTCCGACACGCGCAGGCCGGTGGCATAGAGCACCTCCAGCAGCGCCACCAGCCGCATCCCTTCCGGCCCGCCGCGCGCCTCGGCGGTGGACAGCATGGCGCCGACCTCCGCCTCCGTCAGGATCTTGGGCAGCGGGCGGCCCTGCTTGGGGCTGTCGAGCGGCGAGGCGGGATCGTCGACGCGGCGACCCTCGGACAGCAGGAAACGGTAGAACTGCCGCATCGCCGACAGCCGCCGCGCCACGGTGCGCGGGGCGCCGTCCTTGCTCTGCACCGCCAGATAGGCGCGCAGGTCCTCGGTCCCGGCCGCCTCCAGCGCCACGCTGCGCTGGGCCAGCCAGCGGCCGAGGTCGGCAAGGTCGCGCTCATAGGCCAGCCGCGTGTTCACCGCCGCCCCGCGCTCCGCCGTCAGCATGTCGAGGAAGGCGTCCAGATGCGGGGAGGTGGCGACCGTGCGCGGCTTGCACGGCCGGCCGCGCCGCTTGGCACCGGGTTTGCCGGCGGCTTTGCCAGTGGCTGTGGCAGCGGCTTTGGCTGGGGACTTGCTGCCGGTCATGGTGTCGGCGTCATGGTTGTGGTGGGTTCCCCAGGCATGAGGTCATTCGGCGGGTGAGGTGGGCGTGGAAGGGCCGGCGAGTGCGGCCATCGCCTCGCGGGCCAGCGCGCGGGCGTCCGGCTCCAGCCCGACCGCCTTCAGGTTGGCCGCGACGCGGGCGGTGACGACCGGCGGCAGGGCGGCGGGTCCGGCCTCCCCCATCAGCAGCAGGGCGACGGCCACCGTCTCGCCGATGCGGCCGCCGGCCGCGGCGTCGCCCAGCCGCTGCCACAGCGCCGGATCGACACCGGCATCGCTGCCGCTGGGCGGGCCGGCGCCGTCGGTGGCCTTCATCCACGCCTCGTCGGGGATGGCGACTCCGGTGGCCTGGAGAAGCGCCATCTGGCCGGCGATGCGGCTGCGGGCCATGCCATCGGCGCCGCGCAGCGCCTCGTCCAGCCACGCGGTCAGCGCGCGCGGATCCTCGGCACCGCGCCCGGTGGCGACCACGGACAGCGGCCACAGCCAGGCGGTGTCGGCGCTCCGCCCGCTGCGGAGCGCCAGATCCTGCCAGCGCCGCGCCTGGTCGAGCCGGCCGAGCGCGTAATAGAGCCGGGCCGCCGACGGGGCCAGTGCCGCGGCATCGCCGCTCGGCGACACGCTGTCGAGCAGCCCGGCGGCGGCATTGCCGACCGGACCGACGCGCAGACGCGGATCGACCAACTCCACCGCCAGAGCGGCCAGCGCGACGCGCCGCCGTCCGTCCATCGCCGCCGCCATCGCCTGATGGACCAGCGCACGGGTGCGGGCGCTGCGGTCGCGCTGGGCGATGTCGCGCACCCTCAGCAGCTCGTCCCCCACCGCCGGCACCTGGGCATAGAGGTCCAGCAGTTGGCGGGCGTCCAGGAACAGCGAGGCTGCAGCCCGTTCGCCGGCGGCGGCGCGGGTGGCGGGATCGGTGGACGGGTTGGTGGCGATGGCGGCCAGCGCCGGCGGGTTGTCCAGCGGCAGCCGGTCGGGCGGCACGCCGATCCGCGCCGTGCGCATGGCGGCGAGCAGCAGCGCCAGCCCCTCGCCGTCGCCTTGCAGCGACAGCATCCGGGCCGGCGGTGGTGCGGCGCCGGCCAGCGCCTCGGCCACCATCAGGAACGGGTCGGAGCGCCGGCCGGTGCCGCGCAGCGTGGCCAGCGCCTCATCGGTGCCGGCCTGGTCACCGACGCGGGCGCGGCAGAACAGGGCCAGCCTGCTCCAGTAGGCGGAGGTGAAGCTCCGGCCGCGGGCCAGCGCCCGCGTGCAGTCAAAGCCGCCGCGCACCAGTTCCGCATCGGTCAGCGCCCTGGCCGCCGGTTCGTCCGCCGCCAGCGCCGCCGCCAGCGCCGCCGGCAGCAGGTCGGCCAGCTCGGCCGCCCCGGCGGGATCACCGAGCCGCGCCAGCTTCTCGATGCGCAGGGCGCCGAACCGGCGGGGCGGCGGCGCCTCACCCGTCGCGACGGCGGGCGAGCCGGCACTCAGCAGCAGCCGGCGCTCCAGCGCCTTGACGGTGGGGGACGGGGTGTCGACCGGAAGCGCGGCGATCAGGGGCAGAAGCTCCGCCCGGCCGATGCCGCGCCAGGGATCGCCGCCCAGCCCGCGCACGCCGCTGAGGGTGCCGGCGCCATCCGGGTCGGGCGCGCCCAACGGCTCGCTCGCGACGGGTGCCGGCCGCGCCACCACAGGGGACACGGCCGGCGGCGGGGTCACCACGGGCGGATAGGCCGGCACGACCGTCTGGGCGGAAGGCAGGGCGGGGGGCGGAACAGCGGCAGGGGCAGGAACATCGGCCGCGGCATCGGGCGTCAGCCGGATGGGCGGGCCAAGGGCCTGGGCGGCCACGGCCACGGTCCAGCCGGCCGCCAGCAGCCCGGCCAGCAGCGGAACCGTGATCCGGGGGACGCCTCCGGCCGATGGTCGGGGTTCAGCGCGGGAAGCGCTCATCCGGCAGAACCTTCTCCACCGTTTTCGACGGAGCCGGCAGGTCCCACGAGGCGAGGAACACCATGCCACCGGCGATCACCAGCAACAGCAGGACGAGGAGGATCGAGAGAAACCGGCTCATGGCACCAGGGGCGTGTTGTGTCGGAAAAAACGGAGAAGCGGAGCGGAGCTACCACGCCCTGCGTCCGCAGGGCTTGGGACAAGCAATGGCTTTTCTGCTAAAGCATCCGCGGCCCCGGCCGGGGGCCGGGAGGCGGCGCAGTGTAGCCACAGGTCGGACCGCGGCGCAACCCGTCCACCCGAACTTCCGACAAGGCCGGAGCGCTTGTGCCGGCCAGCTTTCGGCGGGTATGAGTGTTGTCTGTTTCAGCGGTGTGACGGCCGGCGGGGACATCGGCCGGGAACATGGGCCTGCTGGCATCGAAGGGTACGGGTGGCGGATCGGATGGATGTGATGGGACTGCGCAAGGCGATGACGGCCCAAGGTCCGGGTACGGGTGCGGCGGAGGATGCGGAGCCGCTGCTGCCGCGCACCGTGGTGCTGGTCGGGCTGATGGGGGCCGGCAAGAGCGCCATCGGGCGCCGGCTGGCGACGCGCCTGCACCTGCCCTTCCGCGACGCCGACACCGAGATCGAGGCTGCGGCCGGCTGCACCATCGCCGAGATCTTCGCCCGCGACGGCGAGCCGGTCTTCCGTTCCGTCGAACGCCGCATCATCAGCCGTCTGGTGAAGGACGAGCCGGTGCATATCCTGGCGACCGGCGGCGGCGCCTTCATGGACCCGGAGACCCGCGCCGCCATCCGCCAGCACGGCGTGTCGGTCTGGCTGCGCGCCGAGCTGGACGTCCTGGTCGCCCGCACCGCCCGGCGCACCCACCGCCCCATCCTGAACCAGGGCGACCCGCGCGCCATCCTCGGCCGGCTGATGGAGCAGCGCTATCCCATCTATGCCGAGGCTGACCTGACCGTGGTCAGCGACGAACGGCCGCCCGACGTGACGGTGGAGCTGGTGATCGACGCGCTGGAGGCGCATTTCGGCGTCCAGCTTCCCCACCGGCCGCCGCGCGGCGGACGATCCGGCAAGGGCGACGCCGCCAAGACGGACGCCTCCTGATCCTCCTCCCCATCCCCTTCCCGACCCACCAGCTTCGCGGACTGCCCCGATGACCTCCGTCTCCGCCACCACCCCGGCCGCTCTCGACACCGTCCGCCTGGAGCTGGGCGCCCGCAGCTACGACATCCTGGTCGGCGACGGCGTGCTGGCCCAATCCGGCGAGCGCATCGCCGCCGTCACCCGCGGCCGGGCGCCCATCGTGGTGACCGACGCCAACGTGGCGCCGCTGCATCTGGACAGGCTGAACGCCGCGATGGAGCGGGCGGGGATCGCGCCGCAGCCGGCCATCGTCCTGCCGGCCGGTGAGAAGACCAAGGACTTCGCCCATTTCCAGCAGCTGATGGACGACATCCTGGGCCGCGGGATCGAGCGGTCGACCGTCCTGCTCGCGCTGGGCGGCGGGGTGATCGGCGATATCACCGGCTTCGCCGCGGCGTCGGCCCTGCGCGGCATCGACTTCATCCAGGTGCCGACCACGCTGCTGTCCCAGGTCGACAGCTCAGTCGGCGGCAAGACCGGCATCAACAGCCGCCACGGCAAGAACCTGATCGGCGCCTTCCACCAGCCGCGCCTGGTCATTGCCGACACCGCCACGCTGGACACCCTGCCCCGCCGCGAGGTGCTGGCCGGCTATGCCGAGGTGGTGAAATACGGCCTGATCCGCCAGCCCGACTTCTTCGCATGGCTGGAGCGGAACGGCCGGCGCGTGGTGGACGGCGACAGCGACGCCCGGCGCCATGCGGTGACGGTCAGCTGCCGCGCCAAGGCCGACATCGTCGGGGTGGACGAGCGCGAGAGCGGCGACCGCGCGCTGCTGAACCTGGGCCACACCTTCGGCCATGCGCTGGAGGCGGCGACCGGTTTCGGCCAGACCCTGCTGCATGGCGAGGCGGTGGCGATCGGCATGGTGCTGGCCTTCGACCTGTCGGTCCGGCTGGGGCTGTGCCCGGCCGAGGATGCCCGGCGCGCCCGCGCCCATCTGGCCGAGGTCGGCCTGCCGGTGCGCCCGGCCGACATCCCCGGCGTCGCCTGGGACGTCGATGGGCTGGTGACGTCGATGGCCAAGGACAAGAAGGTGCAGGATGGCCGCATCACCTTCATCCTGGCCGACCGCATCGGCAATGCCTTCACCCGCCGCGACGTCGATGCCGCCGCCGTCCGCGCCGTGCTGGACGAGTCGGTCCGGCCCGCCTGATTCGCGATATCACGGACAATCCGTCTTTCGCACAATAGCCGCGCCGACGGTTGCCCGCCCATACTCCCCGGGCAAGACCGCGGCCATTCCGCCGCGGCGCAAACCGGGAGGACGGGTGATGAAGGCAATGATGGGGGTACCGGCCGTGGCGGCGCTGCTGCTGGCGGCGGCGCCGGCCATGGCGCTTGAGGTGCGCGAGCAGGCGACGATCAAGGCGCCGATCGAGCAGGTGTGGAAACAGATCGGCCCCTTCTGCGCCATCGGCGACTGGCACCCGGCGGTGGAGAGCTGCAACCTGCGCAAGACCGGGAAAAGCCAGGAGCGCGACATCGCGCTGAAGGGCGGCGGCGCCATCCAGGAACGGCTGACCGGCCTGTCCGCCGCCAAGCACCGGATGCGCTACACGCTGCTGAGCGGTCCGCTGCCGGTGAAGAACTACAACTCCACCATCCGGCTGAGCGCGGTGGACGCCCACACCACCCGCATCACCTGGTCCTCGAAGTTCGAGGCCAAGGGCGCCTCCGATGCGGAAGCCCGCAAGACCATCGCCGGCATCTACACCAGCGGCTTCGACGGGTTGCGCAAGCGGCTGGAATCCGGCCAGTAACCGCGCCGGTGGCAAAGACATACCGCGATATGTGGTAAGTCTCCAGCAATCGGTTCTATTGACTATCTGTGCATCAAGCTGACAGGATCGGTATGCCGCGCTGCGAAATCGCGGTCGAGTGCATCGTTCGTCCACAAAACCTGCAATCACGAGGGAGACGGGACACATGCCGACACGCCGACTGATGCCTGACGTCATCAAGAACCAGGAGCTGTCCTGCCTGCCGCCGGGCGCCACCGTG
Organism: uncultured Azospirillum sp.; assembly: GCA_965650625.1. Taxonomy (GTDB): domain Bacteria; phylum Pseudomonadota; class Alphaproteobacteria; order Azospirillales; family Azospirillaceae; genus Azospirillum. Next base: position 26,536 of record CBFGPE010000094.1, read on the forward strand.
CGCGATGCCGCCACGCTGATGGCTGAAAAGCGCATCGCCGCGGTGCTGGTCACCGAAGGGCGCACGCTGAAGGGCATCGTCACCGAGCGCGACATGACCGCCCGCGTGGTCGCGGCCGGCCTCGACCCCGACACCACCCGGCTGTCCGCGGTGATGACCGCCGATCCGGACACGCTGGAGCCGTCGGCCACCGCGCTGGCGGCGCTGGAACTGATGGAACGGCACCACTACCGCCACCTGCCCATTGCGGTGGGCGGCGAGGTCGTCGGCATGGTGTCGATCCGTGACCTGTTCGCCGTGGTGCGCACCCATCTGGAGGACGAACTGCGCAGCCGCGAGGCCTACATGTTCGGCACCGGCTATTCGGCGGAAGCGACTCTGGGATGACCGCAAGGTTGACCTATAGGTAACGCTGCGTTGCGGCGGGGTCGGGTTGACCGGGCGCCCGGCCCCGCCGATAGTCGAGGGTGAGCCATCCTCACTGCTGAACTGGAACGCCCGATGTCCGCGCCCTCGCTGTCCGCCCCCGCCGCGCGCGAGCCGATCCACACCCGCCGCGTCACCTGCCAGGGCTTCCGGCGCGCCGACGGGATGTGGGACATCGAAGGCCACCTGACCGACGTCAAGAGCTACGGCTTCCACACGGAGGAGCGCGGACATCTTGAGCCGGGAACACCGATCCACCAGATGTGGATGCGCCTGACGGTGGACGACAAGCTGACCGTGCAGGCGGTGGAGGCGTTGACGGAACACAGCCCCTACAAGGCCTGCGGCAGCATCACGCCGCAATTCCAGCAGCTGGTCGGCCTGCGCGTCGGTCCGGGCTGGACCCGCGCGGTGAAGGAGCGGCTGGGCGGGCCGAAGGGCTGCACCCATCTGGTGGAACTGCTGGGGCCGCTGGCGACCACCGCCTTCCAGACCGTCTACCCGATCCTGGCGCGCGAGGCGGCGGAACGCGCCAAGGCAGCCGGCAAGCCGGCCCAGGACGACGGCAAGCGCCCGGCCCTGCTGAACATGTGCCACATCTTCGACAGCAATGGCGAAGTGGTGCGCAAGCACTGGCCTGCGCACTACACCGGCGGGGAAAACGAGGACGCCCGCGAAGAGGCGGCGGAATAAGCCGCATCCTCCGGGACAGGGAAATCAGCCGGGCGGGTGCCGGACCGGTCCCGCTCAGGCGTCCAGATGGGAATGGGCGGAACCGGCCAGGACCGGTCCGGGTGAGGGAAAATTGCCGCCGACGGCGACCGCGGCCTGGATGCCTTCGGCCTCGTCGGACGGCGGCAGGTCGAACGGCGTGCCGACGAACGGATCGCTGCCGCCGTGCCCGGCGCGCTGATGGCCGTCTTCGGTGCAGGCCCGGCGGTAATAGGAGGCGATGAAGACCCGCACCGCGGACGTCAGGGTGACATCCGCATCCTCCGGGTTGATGCCCCGGCGGCGTGCCTGCTCTTCGATCCGCTCCTTGATCTGGGTGCAGAGGCGGTTGACGGTCAGACCTTCCCGACGGCCGATGTCCTCCAGAGCATCCCACATCGACGGCTCCAGCCGCATGCTCGTGCGGTGACCGCCGATCATGATGTTCTGGCTCCTCAACGGTTCCACCCCCGTCTGGGGAGTGTTCACCCGCTTCTTCTTCGGCCCACGCTTCGCCATCCGCAGCCCCTTCCACGAAGCCGCCGGCGGACATGCGAAGTTTGTGTCCGCCACGGCGCGATAAATGGTTGCATATATCGCACTTTACTAAACGCGGCGGGAATTGCAACCACGCTAGCGTCTATCATTCTTACAAGATTTTCTAAAATCGACTCTTGGTTGCATCCATATGTATGCTATTTCCAGGCATTCATCCGCGCGTTATTTGGAGCGTGTGAACGGCCGATCCGCTGCGGCGCCGGATCCGCCGGTCCGGTCAGGCCCCGGCTTCGCCGGGGGCGTGGGTGGTCAGGCCCAGCGCATGCACCCGCTCGCGCAGTTCGTCGGCCAGCAGGGCGTAGACCATCCGCTGGCGCTCCACCCGCGACTTGCCGGCGAAGGCGGCGGAGACGACGGTGACGTGGAAATGGGTTTCCCCGGCGGCGTCCGCCCCGGCATGGCCGGCATGGCGGGCGCTGTCGTCAACGACCTCGAGGCGGTCCGGGGCCAGTCCGGCGGTCAGCTTTTCGCGGATGCGGGTGGCGTATTCCATGGCGGATCCTGATGTCTGGGCACGGGTCGGGAATGGGCGGGACGGGCGGCGCCTGGGAAGCGAGTCCCGAAGGCTGCGCCGGTAGCCAGGAGAGGGTGTGCGCGCCCGCTCTGTCAAGCGCCTGTCAAGCGCAACGACCCGCGGATTGCGGATGACGGAAGCCCGATTCGGCGCGCTTGCCAGAGGCATCGGCTCTTCCCATACTTGGCCGATGACCAGGAACCGCACCCGCTCCAGTTACGACAGCTATGCCGCTCCGCGTGCGGCCGCCCGTGTGTGCGACCACCCCGAGTGTGTCGCCGCGGGCGAATACCGTGCGCCGAAAAGCCGCAGCAGTCTCAACGAGTACTGGTGGTTCTGCCTGGACCATGTCCGGGAATACAACCGCGCCTGGGACTATTACGCTGGCATGTCGACCGACCAGATCGAGGCCGAGGTGCGGCGCGACACCACTTGGCAGCGGCCGAGCTGGCCGCTCGGCAAATGGGCGACGCAGGAACGCTTCATCCGCGAGCGCGTGGTCAACGGCTTCAGTTTCGAATTCGGCCACGAGGCCGGCAAGACGAAGGATGAGGAAAAGGCGCAGCGACGCCACCACGCCCGCACCGACGAGGAAAAGGCGCTGGCGGTCCTGGAATTGACGCCCCCCGTGGACTTCACACGGATCAAGGCACGCTATCGGGAGCTTGCGAAAAAGCATCATCCCGATGCCAACGGCGGCGACAAGGCTGCGGAAGAACGCCTGAAAGAAATCAATCAGGCCTACAATACGCTGAAAGCCTGTTATGCTGCCTGAAACCCGTTGGCGGGCCGGGTCGATCCCGCGGCCGCCGGACAACCGACACTCGCTGGAACGTAAGAAACCACCCATGGCTTCCCAAGGAGCGACCCAGGCCAGCTCGGCCCTGTTCGACCACAAACCCGACACGACGGTCTCGGTGCGCGAGGTCTTCGGCATCGACAGCGACATGCAGGTGCCGGCCTTCAGCCAGCGCTCGGAGCATGTCCCCGACCTCGACAGCGCCTACCGGTTCGACCGGGATACGACGCTGGCCATCCTCGCCGGCTTTGCCTACAACCGCCGCGTCATGGTCCAGGGCTATCACGGCACCGGCAAGTCGACCCACATCGA
>CBFGPE010000095.1:0-29669 GCA_965650625.1 uncultured Azospirillum sp.
GCGTGCCGACCCCGAACGTGTCGGTCGTCGACTTCAAGTTCACCGCCAAGCGCGCAACCTCGGTGGAAGAGATCACCAAGGCGATCTCCGACGCCGCCAACGGCGCCCTGAAGGGCATCCTGGCCGCCTACACCGAGGATCTGGTGTCGTCGGACTTCAACCACGACCCGCACAGCTCGACCTTCGCCAGCAAGGAGACGAAGGTTGTGGACGGCAATTTCGTTCGCGTCATGGCATGGTACGATAACGAGTGGGGCTTCTCCAACCGGATGGCCGACACCGCGGTCGCCATGGCGAACGCCAAATAAATCAACCACGCCGACCCAGGACCAAAAGGAGCCGGACGATGAGCAAGACGATCATGTGGACCGAAACCGACGCCAAGGGCTTCGAGTCCGAGTGCCTGTTCAACGAGGACAGCCGCCAGTACGAAGTGATGGTCTGCGCCTCGGGCCGCCGGCTCTGCCGGTCGGCGTCCTTCCCGGCCCAGTCCGACCCGATGCAGGGCATGAGCGACGACGACCGCCAACGGGCCATGCAATGCGCCGAACGGCTGGTGACGGAGATCGAACACGATCTGGGCGACCGCTGATCGGGCTGTTCCGGCCCTCCCGACCCTGTCCGGCCGGCGTCCTTGCGGCGCCGGCCCTTCCACTCCGGTCTCCCCAACCCTTGACCGGGTCCACCCATCAGGAAATAAAGTCGTATACGAATTATACGCGAGATTTCCTGTTGGCCGCACAGACCGTTCCGTTCCGCCGCTTCTCCACCAGCCTTCTTCCAAGGAAGGAGCGGTTCGGTGCATGGCGGGACGCCATGACCTCGGTCTACGAGATCGCGCCGCTGGACGAGGATGCCAGCCGCCGCTTTGCCGGCACGGCGACCAGCGCCCATCTGGGACCGCTCATCGTCGGCACCATGGATGTCGATGCGCTGGCCTACCACCGCTCGCCCGCGAAGATCCGGTCCGACCACATGGACCATTTCATCATCCGCCTGGATCGGCCCGGCGCCGCCGGCAACCGGGTGGATGAAGTCCTGGTCAAGGACATGGGCCAGCCGCTGGCGCTGCCGCCGATGCGGCTGGACGGCGCCTGCATCATCATCCCCCGCGACATCATGACCAGCATGCTGCCACGCGCCGACGCCCTGCACGGCACGCGCCTCGGCGGCATCATGGGGCGTCTGCTGGCCGACCATATGCAGACCCTGGCCCAGGCCGTGCCGGCGGCGACGGTGGAGGAGGCGCCGCAGATCGTTCGCGTCATCCGCGACATGGTCACCGCCTGTCTGGCGCCCAGCCATGACGCGCTGGTCCAGGCGCAGCCGCAGGTGGCCGCCACCCTGATCATGCAGGCGCGGCGCCACATCGACGCCAATCTGACGAACCCGGAGCTGTCCCCCGACCAGCTGTGCCGGGCGCTCGGCCTGTCACGGTCTGCGCTCTACACGCTGTTCGAGCCGCATCACGGCGTCAACCGCTACATACTGGAACGCCGCCTGCTGCGCATCCGCGAGCATCTCTGCGATCCGGCCGAACGGCGACGCATCGGCGAGATCGCCTTCGCCTACGGCTTCTCCAGCGAGGCGCATTTCAGCCGGGCCTTCCGCCGCGCCTTCGGCTGCTCCCCGTCGGAAATGCGCGCCGGGTTTCACGCCAATTCCGCGACCGGACCGGCTCCGGTGAACACCGCCGGCGGCATCGGCGGCGAGTTTCCGGAATGGCTGCGCCGGCTTCGCGCCTGATCGCGGGAACCGTGACCTCCGCGAAACCCGCGGACGCAGGGTCAAGGAAAATTGGACGCCCGGTCATGGCCCGCCCTCCATTGCCACGCTAGCGTATGTCCGTCCGGCCCGCCGGTCCCGGTCGCCACATCGGCGGCGCAGGCCCCCCGCTGACATGCCCCGAGGTGATGCAGGTGTCGTACGACTTCAACAGGCTTCTGAACGCCACGCTCAGCCTGAACGAGCGCCCAATGGTGCTGATGTGGGCGGCCGTCAGCGGCGGCGCCGCCGAGGCGGTGTTCCTGACCTGCCTGGAGCAGTTCAAGCAGTCGCCGTCGAAGGCGAAGGTGAAGGTCATCCAGGAATGGCTGCTCGACCAGGACACGACCAAGGGCGACGGCCATTGGGGACCGATGAACCTGGAATCGGACGGCGTCACCAACACGACCAAGGCCGCTGCGGCCACCATCGCGACCGCGTCCGCCTATTACATCGGCCGCAAGAGCTGGTGGGGAAAGAGAAGCGCCACCCTGAACGCCGCGCTGGGCAACACCCCGGCCCCGAACATGTTCGATGCCTTGATTCAACCGGCGGCCATCGCGCTGGGGACCGTCCAGCCATGGTTCAGCGGCTGGTCGCTCGCGCAGGTCGACAGGAAGGACAGCTATGTCATCAACCGGCTGAAGGGTATGGAGTACATGAACAACGCCTTCATGTCCGCCGGCTTCAACACCGCCGCCATGGGCGTCCGCCTGCCCTTCAAATTCCGGTAGCGATCCCCTTGGGGCCGGCGGGCACCGTCAGTCCGCCTGCGCCAGGGCCTTCCGCATCTTGGCCACGTCGTCGGCGCTGACCGGCGGGGCGGCGTTGCTCCAGCTGTTGCGGATGTAGGTGACCACCGCCGCCACCTGTTCGTCGGTCAGCCGCCAGCCCAGCGGCGGCATCGCAGGGCCGGTCGGCCGGGAGCCGGTCGCCACCGCGCGGGAGCCGTCCAGCACCAGCCGGATCAGCGTCGCCGGATCGTCGGCCTGCACCACCCCGCTGCCGGCCAGCGTCGGGAACAGGAAGGTCTGGCCCTTGCCGTCGCCGCCATGGCAGGCCATGCAGCAGTCGGTGTAGACCGCCCCGCCCGCCTTCATCCGCGCATCGTCCGCCACCAGCGCCGCCAGCGCTTTCCGTTCCGGCGGCTTCCGGTCCAGCAGATAGGTGGCGATGGCGTTCAGGTCCGCGTCGGTCATCTTGGAGCTGGAGTTCTGGATCTCCTCCGCCATCGGGCCGGAGGCCAGCGACTGGTGGTTCACGCCGGTCTTCAGATAGGCGACGAGCTGGTCGGCCGTCCAGCCGCCGATGCCCCGGCGCGAATCCGAGGTGATCGACGGCGCGTACCAGGCCTGGAGGTTGGCGCCCTGCAGGGCGTGGTCGGTGTCGTCGGCGCCCAGCATGGTCTTCGGCGTGTGACAGGTGCCGCAATGGCCCAGCGCCTGCACCAGATAGGCGCCGCGGTTCCACGCCTCCGACTTCTGCGGATCGGGCTTGAAGTTTTCCGGCTCGAAATTCAGCAGGTTCCAGCCCGCCATCAGCAGGCGGATGTTGAAGGGAAACGGCAGCTGGTTGGCTTCGACCGCGTTGCTCACCGGCGGCAGCGTGCGCAGGTAGGCCCACAGCGCGTGGATGTCGTCGTCGGTCATCCGCGTATAGGCCGGATAGGGCATGGCGGGATAGAGCCGCTTGCCGCCGCGGCCGATGCCCTCGCGCAGCGTGCTGCGCAAATCCTCCTCGGTCCAGTTGCCGATCCCGGTCTCGCGATCCGGCGTGATGTTGGGGGCGACCAGCGTGCCGAAGGGGGTTTGCAGCGCCGTTCCGCCGGCATAGGGCTTGCCGCCCGGCGTGCTGTGGCAGGCGACGCAGTCGGCGGCGGTGGCGACGTAGCGCCCGCGTTCAATCAGGGCGAAATCCTGGTCGTCGGCACGCGCCGGCACGGCGAGGATGGCCGGGACCGCCGCCGAGACCAGCAGGGCGGCGACCGCGGCGATGGCGAGACGGTTCCGGGTCATGCGTGCACCAGCGGGCCGGGGGATTTCAGGTAGCGGCTGCGGATCGCATCCGCCGCGCGGAAGGCCAGCGCCCCCACCGTTCCGGTCGGGTTGTAGCCGGAATTCTGCGGGAAGACGTTGGCCCCGACGGTGAAGACGTTCGGCACGTCCCAGCTCTGCAGGTACGGGTTGACCACGCTGGTGGAGGGGTCCATCCCCATCGCCGTGCCGCCGACCACATGGGTCGACTGGTAGGGCACCACCGACCAGTGGCCGGTGCGCGGGTTCTCGTCGATCTGCTGCGCCCCCATGGCGCGGACGATCTCCGCCACCTTCTTGGTGACGTAGGCCGACATCTTAAGGTCGTTCTCGGGGAAGTCGAAGGTGATGCGCATCAGCGGCCGACCGAGCCGGTCGGTGTAGGTGGGGTCGAGGTCGAGGAAATTGCCGCGGTTGGCATAGCTGCTGGCCTCGCAGCCGACGCTGAGATTGCTGAGATAGCTGTCGCGCATCGCCTTCTTCCAGCCCGATCCCCAGGTCGGGCTGCCCGGCGGGGTCGGCCGCCTGCTGATCGGCTCCGCCCCGATCGGCGCGCAGCGCGTGCTGCCGCCGCCGAGGAAGCCCAGCGGCCCATGGTCGAAATTGTCGTTGTTGAATTCGTCGATCGCCATGCCGGTGGCGCCGCCGCCGATGAAGTTGTTGAAGTTGTATTTGGCGGGATCGAAGAAGCCGACGACCTGATTGGCCATCTGGTAGCAGAAATTCCGACCAAGCGTGCCCTCGCCGGTCCGGTGGTCATAGGGCGTGCCGATGCCCGACAGCAGCATCAGCCGCACATTGTCCAGCATGAAGGCGCAGAGGACCACCAGATCGGCCGGCTGTTCGTACTCGTTGCCGGAGGTGTCGACGTAGGTGACGCCGGTCGCCTTCTTGCCGCTGGAATCGAGATTGACCTTCAGCACCTCGCACAGGGTGCGCAGTTCGAAGTTGGACTTGCGCATCAGCACCGGCAGCACCGTGGTCTGCGCGCTCGCCTTCGAATAGTTGGCGCAGCCGTAATTGGTGCAGAAGCCGCAGAAGGTGCATTGCCCCATCGTCACGCCCAGCGGGTTGGTGTAGGTGCGCGACAGCAGCGAGGACGGGATCGGAAAGGGCTTGTAGCCCATATTGGCCGCCGTCTCCGCGAACAGGGTGGGGCCGTAGGTCTGCATCATCGGCGGGTTGGGATATTCGCGGGCGCGCACGCCCTCGAAGGGATTGCCGCCCTCCTGCATCTGGCCGTTCAGGTTCCCGGCCTTGCCCGACACGCCGGCCAGATACTCGAACTTGTCGTAATAGGGCTCCATGTCCTCATAGGTCACGCCCCAGTCCTGGATGGTCATATCCTCCGGTATGCTCTGGGCACCATAACGCTCCGTATAATGAGACCGCAGCCGGAAGTCGGCCGGGGAGAAGCGCCAGGTGATGCCGGCCCAATGCACGCCGGCGCCGCCGACGCCGTTGCCGGGATGGAAGGAACCGAAATGCCGCATCGGCAGCGCCGTCTGGTCGGCATTGTTGCGGGCGGTGACCGTCTCCTGCGCCGGACGCAGCATCAGCTCCTGCCGGACATTGTAACGCAGCTCGTCCGGGGCATAGCCGATGTTGAAGTCGGTGGCGGTGTCGCGCCAGGGGCCGCGCTCCAGCGCCACCACGTCCAGCCCCTCGTCGCACAGTTCGTTCGCGATGATCGAGCCGGTCCAGCCCAGCCCGATGACCACCACATCCTTGCGGGGAAGTTTGCGCGCCATTCCTCAGCCCTTCCTGACCCAGTCGCCGCGCCCGCCGATCGACACCGGCGGCAGCGGATATTTCTGATTGTGCTTCAGCACATGGTCCCGGAAATCGTAGCGGGTTCCGGGAAAGCCGATCATCTTCCAGCTGACCATGTCGCGGTTGCCGCCATAGACGGGATCGGCGAAGAACCCCTCCATGGTATTCTGCAGGATCTGGCCGAAGAAGCTGACGGCGCTGACCGGCCCGTCGAACTTCACCTCGTCTTTCTCCATCGCCGTCAGAAGCTGGTCCTTCTGCTCCGGCGACAGGTCGGTGAAGCTCTTGCCGCCCATGGTCTGGCGGCAGTGGGCGTCCAGCGCCTTCAGCCCCTGGCGGTATCTCACCGCCGGGGTCAGGCCGCTCTGGTCGCCCTGAGTCGGCAGGCCGGGCTGGAACGGACCCTTCATGTAGAGCCGTTCGGAGGTGCCGTAATGGCCGGACAGCTGCCGGTCGATGAACACGGCACAGCCGGCATCCTTGCCGCTGATGCTGAGATCGTCGGCGGGGATCAACCGCTCGACGATGGCCTCCACCAGCTTCGCCTCGCGCGCGGTGAAGAAGGTCCAGGGGCCGGGCAGCACCTGCCGGGGCGGCTCGATAACGTCGGACTCCCAGGGCAGCCCGGTGCCGAACAGGGTTTTCCCGCGGGCGCCGGCGGCCGACAGTGCCACCAGCCCCATGGCGGTGGTGGCGAGGAACCGGCGGCGGCTGGTGTGGAATGCGCTTGGGTGCCCCGTTTTCGGGCGTTTGCTTGGGGTCATGCTTCGATCATCCCGGAGTCGTTGCGATCACTGCCCCTGTCGCACTGCACAACAGATCAGCGGTGGAACGAAAATTTCCAATGATCGAAAGACATACACCCGCCCACCTGGGCACGCGCTGCCGTCATCCGGCGAAGCATCTGCACAAACGGACAGTGCGGACGGCGCGGAGGTGGACCCCCGCCGGTGGTAACCGTTCGCGGCGGCGCGCCGTTCCGGCCTTTCCGCTCACTCCTCCTCGTCCTCCTCCTCACCCGGCAGTTCGTCGAGGACGATCCTGTCGCCGACGGCGTAGAGCATGCACTCCTCCTTGCCGCCGGCCTGTTCGCACTTCTCCACCGCCGCGGTGCCGGCCTCCTCCTCGCTGTCGCGGTCCCACACCGACGCCCAGCGGCCGGTCAGCGTCACAGCCAGCGCCTTGTGGCCGGGATTGCGCTGGTAGTTGACCATGCCGACCTTGCGCGTGTGTTCGCTGACGAAGGGCACGCGCGCCGGATCGAAACGGCCGGAGCCCAGGATCTCCACCGGCATCGGGACGAAGCGCTTGCCCTCCATCACCACCGCGTCGCCGACCGCATAGAGGGTGCAGGGCTCCTCCGCCCGGTACTGGCAATATTGCAGGGCGCTGCGCTTCACGTCCTCCTCGGTCCGGCTGTTCGACTTGTTGGAGAAGTAGGCGTAGTTCCCCTTGGCCGAGATCGCGAGCGCCTTGGGCGACGGCAGGCCGGGATACATCGCCAGCGCGGCCCGCGACTTGCCGCTGAGATAGGGGATCGCCTCGACATCGACCGGCCGGGCGGCGGGAGCGGGCGGTGCAGGAATGGGAGCGGGGGTGGGTGCCGGCACCGGCGGTGCGGCAAGCGCGGCGACCGACACCGGCGCCCGCTCCGCCGCAGGGGCTGCGCCCACCGTACCGCCCAGTTCGGCAACCCGCGCCTCGGCGATCGGGGCGAAGGTGCCTTGCGGGAATTGCTTCAGATAGGCTTCGAACAGGCCGCGGTTGGAGCTGCCCTTGATGCTGTCCCAGAACAGCATCTCCTTGTCGGCAGCCGCGGCGGCCCCGGCGGCCGGCGTCTCGGCCGGGGGCGCCGTCACCACCGTGGTCGGCCCCAGGAAATAGAACCGCCCCTCGATGGGGGAGGCCGAAACCCAGGGCTGCTGGACGCCGCCGGAGTTGCGCTTCACCGTGATGCCGACATCGTTGAAGACGTCGAACACCGCCTCCCCCGGTTTCAGCATCGCCTTTGACAGCGCCTCGGTATAAGGGCTGTTTGCCCCGGCGCCGTCGGCCGCCACCGCGCCGGGCTGGGTCGCATAGGCGATGATCGTGCCGGCCGGCGCCTGCATCTGGGCCAGACCGGGCGACGCCGCGCGCAGGCCGCGCCCGCCGAAGGGATTGTTGCGGCAGGCGTCCAGGATGACGATGTTCAGCCGGCTTTCCGCCAGCGCCATCTCGTCCAGCACCATGGCGACGTCGATCAGCTCGTACCGGACGTCGGCCTCCTTCTCCAGATTTGCGGAGACCGGCAGGAGATAGTTGGTGCCCCTGGCCTGCATGCCGTGTCCGGCATAGAAGAACAGCCCGACATCGGCGCCGGCCAGCTTCGCGCCGAAGCTGCGGATCGCCTTTTCGGTTCCTGCCCTGTCAAGGTCGAGCTGCGGCGCTCCGCCGATCAGTTCGAACCCGGCGGCGCGCAGGGAGTCGGCCATCGCCTTGGCATCGTTCACCGGGTTGGGCAGCCGCGGCGCATGGTCATAGCTGCTGTTGCCCATCACCAGCGCCACCCGCTTGTCCGCCGCGGCCTCTCCCGATCCGGCCACCCAGACGAAAAGGGACAGGGCGAGCGCGATGGAGCGTCCCAGGGTGTTCAAGGCCAATGTCCTTCGGGTCGGAAGCGTTGCCGCCACTCTGCCCAGGCAACGGCAAGGGTTTCAAGGACGGCGACGATCCTCCTGCTGCGGCCCGGCGTCCGCATCGTCGTCCGTCCTGGGATCGGCCGCCCCGGAAACGACCGCCCTGGACTCTACGGCGCGGACCGCATCGATGAAGGCCCGCAAGGCCGGAGCCATTTGCCGCTGGCGGGGATAGCACAGGAACCGGCCGGGGAAGGCGGCGGACCAGTCCTCCAGCAGCGGAACCAGTTCTCCCGTCGCGATATGGCCGGCCACCGCATCCTCAACGCAGAAGCCGATCCCGATTCCCCGCAAGGTCGCGCGCAACGCCATGTCCTTGTCGTTGAAGATCAGCGGCCCCTCGACCGCGACCTCGAACCAGGACCCGTTCCCGAAGAACTCCCAGGCATAGGGCATCACATGGCCCGGCCAGCGCCAGCGGATGCAGCGATGGCCGACCAGATCGCGCGGATGAGCCGGCCGGCCATGAAGATCGAGATATTTGGGCGACGCCACGGCGATCTGCCGCAGGTCCGGACCGAGACGCACGGCGACCATGTCGCGGTCGATCACTTCGCCGATCCGGATGGCCGCATCGAAGCCGCCGGCCACCAGATCCACCACCGCATCGTCCAGCGTGATGTCCAGCACGACGTCCGGAAAGTCTCGGGCGAAGGCCGCCAGCATCGGCTCGATGTAGAGTTCTGCCGCCGCGCGGAAACTGTGGACGCGCACGATGCCGGACGGGCGTTCGCGATACCGGCGCACCTGCCCGATGGCGTCACCGAGTTCGGAGACGGCCGGCTGGACGCGCCGGAACAGATTCTCACCGGCGTCGGTCAGCGCGACACTGCGCGTGGTCCGGTTGAGCAGCCGCACTCCCACCCGCTCCTCGAACCCGCGCACCAGCTGGCTGAGCGCCGACGGGGAAACGCCCAGCCGCTCCGCCGCGCGGCTGAAACTCAGCGTCTCGCCGACGGCGAGGAACGCGCGAAGCTGGTTGTAGTCGCTGCCGGAAAGCAAGGGATCCATACCGCAAGGAAACGACTTTTTAGCAACGCTTACAAGTTTCATCAGAAATCCGGCCATTCTGTGAACCAGGCACCGGATGTATCTCTCGACGCGAAAGGAGACTTCCCATGACCACATGGTTCATCACCGGCATCTCGCGCGGCCTTGGGCTGGCACTCGCCAAGGCGGCCCTTGCAGAGGGCGACACCGTCATCGGCACCGTCCGCAGCGGCAGGCCGGACCTCTCCGGCGGGCACGGCACCCTCCATGTCCTCACCGCCGATCTCGCCGACGGCGATGCCGCCGAGGCCGCCGTCGGCCAGGCCTTCGCTCTCGCCGGCCGCATCGACGTGATCGTCAACAATGCGGGCTACGGCCTGCTGGGGGCGGTCGAACAGGCGAGCGACGACGAGGTCGCCCGGCTGTTCGCGGTCGACGTGTTCGCCCCCTTCCGCATCATCCGCGCCGCCCTGCCCCGCCTGCGCGCCCAGGGGACAGGGCACATCGTCAACATCACCTCCATCGCCGGACGGGCGCCCGGCGCCGCTTCCGGTCTCTACGCAGCGGCCAAACACGCCCTGGAGGGATTGTCCTCCAGCCTTGCGCAGGAGGTCGGCCCGCTCGGCATCAAAGTGACGGCCGTGGCGCCCGGCGCCTTCCGCACCGATTTCCTGTCGACCCATTCGATCCGCAAGAGTGCCGCCGAAGACGCGGCCTACGCCGACAGCGTCGGGCGGATGTCATCCGCTTTCGACGGCATGGCCGGCCGTCAGCTCGGCGACCCGGATCGCGCGGCGCAGGCCATCCTGGCCGCCGTCCGTTCCGACAGCCCGCCGCTTCATCTGCTGTTGGGGTCCGACGCCCTCCACCGGGCCCGCGCCAAGCTCGACGCCATGATCGCGGAAATCGACGCCTGGGAAAGCGTGACCCGCGGAACCGACTTCGTCGAACAGGCTTGAGGCTAGAGGTAGGCGATCAGCCGTCCCGACGCCAACACCGCGATCCACAGCAGGAGGGAGACCGCCCCGGCCGCCCGCGCCGCCGGCGGTGGCCGCCCTCCCCCGCCCCAACCGGCGACCCGCCGGCCGGCGCCCCGGTGGAAAAGGGCGATGTTGCCCAGTGCCGCCAGCATCAGCCCCATCTTGACCAGGAAGGCGGGATTGCGCGCCAGTGCCGTCGCTTCGCTGATGAACAGCAGGATGCCGGTCGGCACGACGAGGACGAAGCCGACCACCGCCACCGGCAGCAGCAGCCGCGACAGCGCCCCGGCCGGCAGGCCGGCATGCAGTCCCATCAGCCGCAGGTCGAAGGCGGCGATCGACCCGACCAGCAGCGCCAGCCCCAGGATGTGCAGCACCTCGACCAGCGGATAGAGCCACAGCGACTGACGCAGCGTGTCGCCCAGACCGGAGGTCTCCAGCGCCACCAGCCAAGCAGGCCCGACCGGCCCAAGGCTGTGGTCCATCAGCGCAGCTCGACCGTCTGGCCGTCCACCGTGATGCGCTCCGCCCGCAGTTCCGCCGGGTCGGACTTGCTGGGATAGCCGACCACGGTGACGGTCCGGCCGGGCTTGATCGCGCCGTCCGGCAGGCCGCGCGCCGTCATGCGGCCGGGCGGCGCCAGGACCACGTGCCACTGCTTGCCGTCCGCCTGCAGGTTCAACATCGCGTGCGGATTGCTGAAGGCGAACTGCTCGACCGTGCCGCTGAGGGTCAGCGTCTTGTCGGCGTCATAGCCGCCCCAGCCGTGGTGGGCGAGCGCCGGCAGGGCGACCGCCGCCGTGACGGCGAAGCTGGCGGCAACAAGCACACGGGATCGGGTGTTGAGCAGGCGGTTGCGGGCCATGATGACGCTCTCCCTTTCGTCGGGCATCCTCGGCACACATGGGGTGGGCCGCCTTCCCGGCAAGAGGAGGCGGGGCGCCGCTCCCCAATGGAGATGCCAATGCCCGCCCTGTTTCGCCGCACCCTGATGACCCTGTCCGCCACCGCCCTGTTGGCGGCCCTGATGACGACCCTGGCGGCGGCGCCCGCCGCGGCGCTGGAGACGGCCGGTCTCGTCGTGCTGATGCGCCATGCGGAAGCGCCCGGCACCGGCGATCCGCCGGACTTCAAGCTGGACGACTGCGCCACCCAGCGCACTCTCAGCGATGCCGGGCGGGTCCAGGCGACACGGATCGGCGAGCGGTTGCGGCAGCTCGGTGTCGATCATGCCCAGGTTCTGTCCAGCCAATGGTGCCGCTGTCTGGAGACCGCCCGCCTGCTGGACCTCGGACCGGTGAAGGCGATGCCGGCCCTCAACTCCTTCTTCGGCCGCCAGGAAGAGGAAAAGGACAGGACCACCCAGCTGCGCCAGTTCCTGGCCGACCTGCCGCGCGACGGCAAGCCGGTGGTGCTGGTCACCCATCAGGTCACCGTCACCGCCCTGACCGGCATCTTTCCGGCATCGGGCGAGGCGGTGCTGCTGCGGGCGAACGGCACCCCCAACCCGGAGCAGATCGACCGGGTGCGCGTGCCCTGATACACATGGCGGAACGAAAGCTGAAGGGATTCAGGAGAATGACCGATGGCCCGCTTCCATCCTGGATGCTGTGGGCACTGTTGTCGGCCTGCTTCGCCGCGCTGACCGCCATCTTCGCCAAGGTCGGCGTCGAGGGCGTCGGACCCGACATGGCGACGCTGATCCGCACCGCCGTCATCTTCGTGATGCTGATCGGGATCGTCGTGGCGACCGGCCAGTCGCTGTCGCCGTCGGCGGTGTCGGGCAGGACGTGGCTGTTCCTGCTGCTGTCCGGTCTCGCCACCGGGGCGTCCTGGCTGTGCTATTTCCGCGCGCTGAAGCTCGGCCCGGCGTCCCAGGTGGCCCCGGTCGACAAGCTCAGCGTCGTGCTGGTCGCCCTGTTCGGCGTGCTGTTCCTGGGCGAGAGGCTGTCGGGGCCGAACTGGCTGGGCGTGGTGCTGATCGCCGCCGGGGTGATCCTTTTGGCATTCAAGTGAGCGCCGGATCCGTGGCGGATCCGGCGGCCCATAGATTTTCAGCCTTCAGGCGGTCTCAGGCCGCCCGCACATGGCGGAGGAACTCTTCCGCCTGATCGCGCAGGGACAGCGCCTGCCGGCCGAGGTCGGCGGCGGCGGCGCGGACTTCCGAGGCCATCGTGCCGGTCTCGTGCGCGGACTGCGAGACCTCCTCGATGTTGTGGGTGACCTCGGTCGTGCGGTCGGCGGCGCGCTGGACCGACTGGGCGATGTCGGCGGTGGTGGCGCTCTGGTGGTCGGCGGAGACGGCGATGCGGCCGACGAGGTCGCTGACCGACAGCACCGTGCGGCCAATCCCTTCGATGGCCTCCACGGCATGGCCGGTCACCGCCTGGATTTCCGCCACCTGCCGGGCGATGTCCTCGGTCGCCTTCGCCGTCTGGTTGGCCAGCGTCTTGACCTCGCTGGCGACGACGGCGAAGCCCTTGCCGGCCTCCCCGGCGCGGGCCGCTTCGATGGTGGCGTTCAGCGCCAGCAGGTTGGTCTGGCCGGCGATGTCCTGGATCAGGGTCACCACCTCGCCGATCTTGCCGGCGGCGGCGGCCAGCCCGTCCATCGTGTGGTTGGTGCGGGTCACCTCCTCCACCGCGCTGCGGACCATGCGGGCGGACTCCTCCACCTGCCGGCCGACCTCGCCGATGGAGCTGCTCAGCTCCTCCGCCGCACCGGCGACCGTGCGCACGTCGTCGCTCGCCTCGCCGGCGGCGCTGCTGACGGTGTGGGCGCGGACGCTGCCGGTCTCGGCGATGTCGTGCAGGCGCTGGGCGTTGGCCTGCAGCTGCGTCGTCGTGGCGCTGAGCACGCCGACGACGCCCAGCAGCGAGCCTTCGAAGGACTGCGCCACCTCCTCCATCGCCGCGCGGCGTTCCTGCAGCGACCGGGTGCGCTCCGCCGCCTGAGCCTCGTGCAGCTTGGCGACCTCCAGCGCGTTGTCCTTGAACACGCCGAGCGCCTTCGCCATGCCGCCGATCTCGTCCTTGCGGCCCAGCGCCGGGATGGCGACCGACAGGTTGCCGCGCGCCAACTCCTCCATTGCAGTCCGGATGCCGGACAGCGGCCGGAACATGCGCCGCGCCAGCAGCAGGCAGCCGGCGGCGACCAGCAGGGTCACCACGGCGCTGATGACCGCGATCATCATTTGGGTATCACGGATTGCCGCGAAGAACTCCGCCTTGGCGATGCCGACATAGAGGATGCCGACGACGCGGCCGTCGGGTGCCTTGATCGGGTCGTAGGCGGTGTAGAAGCGCGTACCGAGGATGTCGGCCTGACCGCGATAGGGCACGCCGCGCCCCAGCACCGCGTCATAAACCGGCCCCTTCGCCAGCGTCGTGCCGACCGCGCGGCTGCCGTCCGGCTTCAGCACGTTGGTGGCGACGCGGCGGTCCCCCATGAACAGCGTTGCGGTGCCGCCGACCAGCCGCTTGACCCGGTCCACCGGCTCGAAGAAGTCGTTCAGCGCGCGGTCGCCGGCGTAAAGCTTGCCGTCGCGCGCCTCGAACCCCTGCCCATACTGGTTCAGCACGTCCCAGGCGACGCGCATGTTGGTTTCCTGCCGCTCCATCGCCACCCGGTCGGCATAGCTGGTCAGCAGAAATTCATTGACACAGAATGTGGCAAAGGCAAGCAATAGCAGCCCACCGCCGCACAGCACCACAGTCTTCCCCGCAAGGGACAAAGCCCTAATCGTCATACCAACCCCCGATTTAGTCCTGCCGTCGGCGCCTTTTTCTTCTTTTGCAGCGCCTGCCCTTTAGGGCAACCATTCCAGCCAGGAAAAACGGGAGAAGAGTTAAAGAAACGTTAGAAGTAATCCCCGGTTTCGCTTCGGGTATTTGTCTCAGTCATACGGATTGATCGACGGGCAACGATCGGATCGAAAGCTTCGTTCAACAGATGCCTCCCTGCATTCCCATCGTTGCCGGCCGGGGCCACTCATGGGGAGGATTCGGTCGCCGGACGCCGCCACGGCCGCCTATGGCTGTCGCACCTTGCCAATGGCCATATGACCACAGCCTCACTGACTCCGCCCGGCCGTCGCCGCCGTTGCCGTCGCAGTCAGGCTGTCGACCATGCGCACCAGCTCAACGACGGAGCGGGCCTCCATCTTGCGCATGGCCTGCCCGCGATGCAGCTTCACCGTCGCCTCGCTGAGGCCGAGATCGTCGGCGATCTGCTTGTTGCGCAGGCCGGACACCACCATCAGCGTGATCTCGCGTTCGCGCGGGGTCAGGGTCTCGAAGCGGGCGCGCTGGGTGCTCATGCCACGCTCCCGGCAGCGGCATTCGCCATGGGCGGCGATGGCGGCGTGGATGGCGTCCAGCAATTCCTGGTGATGCACCGGCTTGGTCAGGAATTCGAAGGCCCCCGCCTTCATGGCGCGCACCGACATCGGCACGTCGGCATGGCCGCTGATGAAGATCACCGGCAGGCTGTTGCCGGATCGCGCAAGCTCCGCCTGGAAATCCAGGCCGCTGCGTCCCGGCAGCCGCACGTCGAGCACCATGCAGCCGACGTCGATGGCCGGACGCTGGTCGACATACTGCTGCACAGAGCCATAGCTCTTCACCTGCAGCCCGACGGAATCGAGCAGCCCCTCCAGCGCTTCGCGGACGGCTTCGTCATCGTCGATGATGACAACGGTCTCGGCCGCCACGGTTTCCGCCTTCCTCGCCATCACTTGCCTCCGGGCGATACGGGCAGCACGAATTCGAACACGCTTCCGCCGGACGCGCCGGGCGTCGCGGTCAGCCGTCCGCCATGCAACTCGACGATCGACCGGCTGATCGACAGGCCCATGCCCAGCCCGTCGGGCTTGGTGGTGTACAGCGCGCGGAAGATGGCGTCGACATCGGTTTCGCCGAGGCCCGGCCCGCTGTCCTCGACCCGGACGCGGAACCAGCCCTCCTCGCTGCCGGTGACGATGCGCAGGCGCCGTTCCGGCAGATCCTCCGCCGACATCGCCTCGATGGCGTTCATCACCAGATTGAGGACCAGCTGCTGCAACTGCACCCGGTCGCCATGGACCCAGGGCGGTTCGGCCTGCAGGTCGGTTTCCACGGTGACGCGGGCGCGGCGCAGCTCCGCCCGCACCAGCTCCAGCGTGTCGGCGACCAGCGCGCTGATGTCGACCCAGCCGGGATCGGCCGGGGTGCGGCGGGCCAGCGCGCGGATGCTGCGGACGACGTCGCCGGCCCGCTGGGCGTCGCGCACAATCCGCTCCACCACCACGCGCGTCTTGTCGAGGTCGGGCTGCGGCTGCGACAAATGCTGCAGGCAGGTGCCGGCATTGGTGACGATGGCCATCAGCGGCTGGTTCACCTCATGCGCGACCGCCGCGGCCAGTTCGCCCATCATGGTCAGCCGGCCGATATGGGCAAGGTCGGCCTGGGCCGTCCGCAGCGCCTCGGCGATCCTACGGCGCTGGGTCAGGTCACGGAACACCAGGATCGAGCCGACAAGCTCGTTGCGGTCGTCGATGATGGCGGAGCAGCGCTCCTCCACCACGATCCCAGCCGGCAGATCTCCAGAAGCCTCCCCCCCGTCGCGGGGCAGCAGCCGGGATTGGCGTTCCGGCGGGGCGAAATCACCGCTGCGCAGGACGACGGCGGAGAAATCCTCCAGCGGCTCCAGCGTTTCCTCGTCCACCACGACGAAGACGGCGGACAGCGGTTGCCCGGCGGCCTCCGCGGCGGTCCAGCCGGTCATCGTCTCCGCCGCCCGGTTCATGAAATCGACCCGCCCGTCGCGGTTGCTCAGGATGACGCCGTCGCGGATGCTGGCCAGCGTGGCGGCATAGCGCCGCTCGCTGAGGCGCAGCTTCGTGTCGCTGGCATGCTTGTACAGCGCCATCTGGATGACGGTGCGCATCTGCGGCTCTTCGAAGGGCTTCAGCAGATAGCCGAAGGGCTCCGTCAGGCTGGCGCGATGCACCACCTCGTCATTGGCGTAGGCGGTCAGGAAGACGATGGGAATCCGGTGGGCGTCGCGGATCCGGCGCGCCGCCTCGATCCCGTCCATCTCCCCTTCCAGCCGGATGTCCATCAGGACGAGGTCGGGCTGCTGGCTGCACGCCTGCCGGACGGCATCCTCGCCGCTGGCCGACATGCCGACCACCACATGCCCCATGCGGGAGAGTTGATGCTGAATATCGCGCGCAACGATGCGGTCGTCTTCGACGATCAGGATGCGTGCCGCGATCATTCACTTCCCCGATTGCGCCCCTTCAAAGGAAAGGTGACGATGAATTCCGCGCCTGTGTTGAAGCTGTATTTCAGAGTTCCGTGCAACTGACTGCTCAAATCCGACACAAGCTGGAAACCTACCGAATCCATCCTATCGGGATCGCAACCTTCGGGCAAGCCCACGCCATCGTCCCGAACGGATAGCCGGCAGTCGCGGCCGTCCGTCGTCAGCACCACGCGCAGCACCCCGCCCCGCCCGCCCGGATAGGCATGCTTCAGCGCGTTGGAGACCAGCTCGTTGACGATCAGCCCGCAGGGCACCGCGCGGTCGAGGTCCAGCTTCAGGTCGTCCATCTCGGTTTCCAGCCGCACTGCTCCGGCTTGGCGGGAATAGGCGCGCAGCAGGTGGGCGCAGACCGAGTCCAGATGCTCGCGCATCGGCACGCGGGCGAAGTTGCCCAGGCGATAGAGGCTTTCATGGACCAGCGCCATCGACCGCACGCGGTCGCGGCTGTCGGCGAACAGGGCGGCCACCGCTTCGTCCTCGATCCGGCGGGCCTGGAGGTTCAGCAGGCTGGTGACGAGCTGCAGGTTGTTCTTCACCCGGTGGTGGATTTCCTTCAGCAGCGCGTCCTTCTCCTCCAGCGTCGCCGTCTCCAGCGACGACGCCGCCTGGGCGCCCAGCAGGGTCAGCACATTGACCCGCTGCGGCGTGAAGGCGTAGGTCGCCAGCGCGTTCTCCAGATGCAGCAGCCCGACGACCCGGCGGCGGCGGACCAGCGGCAGGCACAGGATGGAGCGCGCCTCGGTCTCGTGGAAATAGGGGTCGGCGGACAGCGGGCCGGCGGCGCGGGTGTCGTCGACGATCACCGCCTCCTGGTCACGGATGGCACCATGGATGATGGCATGGGGCAGCGGGAAGCGGTCGGCATCCTCCTGCACCAGCCGAACCGAGACGCCGTAAAGCCCGGTGGTCGCCTCCGCCTCCACCCGCAGGCGTTCGCCGCGGGCGAGGATCAGCAGGCCGCGGCTGGCCCCGGCATGCTCCAGCACCAGGGTCAGCAGGGTGGTGGTCAGCTGCTCCACCCCCGACTGGTCGGAGACGGCGCGCAGCGTCTCCAGCAGCGAGGCCAGATCGACGCCGTCGAAACCGCGCGGCGCCTCCGGCACCGCCGCCTCGCCCGGCTCCAGGGCAAGCGACGGATAGCGCTGGGCGAGCTGCCGGACCTTGGCCGTCGCCCCCCAGCGGCCATAGCGATCCGCCGCCTCGCGGATGCAGGCCAGTTCCAGCGTCGGCAGCCCCATGCGGCGGTAGAATCCTGCGGCGCATTCCTGCGCCAGCGCCTCCACATGCGCCAAGTCGGTGCGGCGGGCAGCCTGGACCGCACGGTCATAGCCGCGCATGGCGTCCTCGGTCCGCCCCTGGGTGCGGGCCGCCTCCGCCTCCACCAAGGCAAAGCGCGCCTCGAAGCTGTCTGGGCTGTGGCCGGCCCATTCGCGCAGCTGGCCCAGGTGGCGGGACAGCGCAATGCTGTGGCGGGCACGCTCCTCCGGTTCCACGCCGTCCATCGCGCCTGCGCGTGCCAGGGCGGCGTGGAAATGGAACTCCGCCATCTCCCAATGGCCCGACGTGGTCCACAGCAGCCCTTCTGCCCGCTCGGCCGCTTCGACCGCGGCAGCCATCTCGCCGGCGATGCAGCGGAGCTGGAGCGTGCGGATCCAGTGCCAGCAGGTTGCGATGTCCAGGCTGGGGTTGGCCAGCAGCCGCGCCTCGAAGGCGGCATTGTCGAAGCCCTTGTCGTCGAAGGATGCAAGCGCGTCGGTCCGCCCGCGCAGGGCACGCACGAACTGCAGCTGCGTGGTCAGGATGTCGGCGCACAGCCCGAACTTCACCTGCCGCACATAGGCGAGCCGCGCCTCCGCCGTGCGCTGCACCGTCGCCAGCGGGTCGCCCGACGCCAGCATGCTGGTGACCAGCGTCACGCTGGTGAAGCCGCCATAGGTGACGTCGCCGGCCTCCCGCGCCTCCTCGAAGGCGCGCAGAAGCAGGGGCCGCTCGCTGCGGATGTCGCGGGTCCAGGGCACGACATGGTAGGCGAAGGTCATCAGCACCCGCGCCCGATAGCGGGTCCGCCCCTGCCGCTCCGCCAGATCGTAGCCGAGCCGGCCGAACGCGTAGCCGGCAGCGTAATCGCCGAAATACGGCCCGGCCATCATGCCGAGATAGGCGAACCCCAGAGCGGAGGCGTCGCTGCGCCCGTGCCGCAGTGTCAGGTTCGCCATCCGGCAGAGGATCAGGCAGACCAGATTGCGGTCGCTGAAGAAGGCGGGCGGCAAGGCTGCGGCCAGCACGTCCATCGTCGCCCGGCCGTCGGGGTCGCCCACCGCCAGCAGGCCCGCCAGCGAGGCGACGGACCGGTCGCCGATGGCCGCGCGCAGGTCCGCATATTCCTTCTGCGCCAGCGCCGCCGGCGGATGGGCCGGCCAGTCGATCCCGGCGCCGCGCAGATAGGCGAGACAGGCGTCGATGGCGCGGTCGCTGCGGTCGATGGCGGTGTAGACGGTGACCAGCAGCGCGGTGATGGCGGCGCGGTCGACCGGACATTCGGCCCGCCCGACCAGCCCCTGAAGCCGCAGCTCCGCCCGCCGCAGATCGCCGCTGAGAAACTCGCACTCGGCCTGGAGATGTTCCAGCGCGAAGGCCAGCCGGTGCCGCCGCTCCCACTGGCCGCCCTCCAGCAGGCGCAACCCAGCCAGCGCATAGGCGAGGGCGGAACCGTGGGCGCTGGCCGCCTTGGCCTGATGCCCTGCGGCGAGGAGGAGGGTCGCCACCTCCTCCCGCTCGCGCCCGTCCTGGATCAGGGAGAGGCAGCGGTCATACTGGCCGACCAGCGCGAACAGCCGCTCCCCCGACAGGTCGGCTTCGAATCCGCGGTGCAGGGCGCGGGCGATGTCGAGATGCAGCCTGCCGCGCCCCTCCGCCGGCACCAGGGCATAGGCGCCCTCCTGCACCCGGTCGTGGAGGAAGCGATACCCGTCGTCGGTGCGCAGGATCAGCCCTTCGGCCAGAACCGGTTCCAGGTTCCGCTCGGCCTCCGCCTCCGTCAGTCCGGCGGCCAGCGCCAGGGAGGCAAGGGGTGCGCCGGCGCCGAGTGCGGCGAGCCGGGCCAGCAGGTCGCGCGCCCCGGCAGGAAAGGCGCCCAGCCGTTCGGTCATCAGCGTGGCGATGCCGGCACCCGACCGCGCCGTCTCCACCGCCGCCGGATCCCAGTCCCAGCGTCTGGCCTCGCGGTCGAACCACAGCCGGCCGGACCGCTCCAGCGCGGTCAGAAGCTGGACGGCGAAGAAAGCGTTGCCGCCGGTCCGCTCCTCCAGCAGGGCCGCCAGCCCCGCCACCTCCTCGGGCTCGCGGTCCAGGCTGTCGGCGATCATCCGGCGCAGATCGTCGGAGGACAGCGGCCCCAGCGCGATCTCCTGGCAATCGGTCCCCCTACCCTCGATATCTCCACCGGCGAGCCCGGAAGCGGAGCCCCTGATCCGGTCCAGCAGGGCGGCCAGCGGGTGATCGTCCCCCACCTCGTCGCTGCGATAGGCGCCGACCAGCAGCAGATGGCCGATGCCGCCGTCGGCGACCAGCCGGTTCAGCAGGTCCAGCGTCGCGCGGTCCAGCCATTGCAGATCGTCGAGGAACAGCACCAGCGGGTGGTCGGGACGGGCGAACAGCTGGAGCACCCGGCGGAACAGCAGGTCGAAGCGGTTCTGCGCCTCCTGTGGCGGCAGCGGCGGCACCGACGGATGTTCGCCGATCAGCAGGGCGAGGTTGGGGATCAGCGCGGTCATCAGCGCGCCGCCGTCGCCCACCGCCTCCGCCAGCCCCCGGCACCACTGGTCGCGGTGCGGGACCGGCAGGGCCAGGATGCGGGTGACCAGTCCGCGGAAGGACTCGGCAAGGCTGGCATAGGGCAGGTCGCGCCGGCCCTGGTCGAACTTTCCGGCGGCGAACAGACCGCGCGGCGGCACCAGCTGCTCCTCCAGCGCATGGACGACCGCCGACTTGCCGACGCCCGACCGGCCGGAAATCAGGACGATGCCCATCCGGCCACGGCCGGCGACGTGGTCGAAGGCGGCCTGCAGGGCGGCGACCGGCTCCTCCCGCCCATAGAGCGACGGCGGGGGCTCCAGCCCTTCCGGCAGGTCGCGCCGGCCGACGGGGAAGGCGGGGATGCCGCCTTGCGCGTCCCACTGCCGAAGGGCATGGGTGAGGTCGCGATTGAGGCCGTCGGCGGTCTGGTAACGGTCCTCCGCCGTCTTGGCGAGAAGCCGCAGCAGGATGTCGGCAATGGCCGGCGGCAGGTCGGGGGCGTGGCTGGCCGGCGGAATCGGCGCGCGGGCGAGATGGCTGTGGACCCACTCCATCGGGTCGCGGGCGGCGAAGGGCAGTTCGCCGGTGAACAGCTCGTACAGCGTGACGCCCAGGGCATAGAGGTCGCTGCGGCGGTCGACCGGGCGGTTCATCCGCCCCGACTGTTCCGGCGCCATATAGGGCAGCAGCGCCGCCGGGCGCTCGACCTCCTGGCGCTGCGGGGCCGACAGGTCGGCGGCGCGGCCGAAACCGGTCAGGCGCACCGCTCCGTCCTCCGCCACCAGCAGGTTGAAGGGGCGCAGGTCGCCATGCAGAAGCCCGCGGCGATGCAGCTGCGCCACGGATCCGACGATGCGGATCGCCAGGGTCAGCCGCTGGCGAAAAGCCCCGATGAAAAACGATGGACCGGAAAAGGACGGCACGGAAACCGCCAGCGCCGACAGCGGCTGCCCGCCCGGATCGGCAAGGGTCAGCACCGGTACGGCGCCATGGCGCAGCAGGTCGAGCGGCTTGACCGCCCAAGCCGGATCGAGCCGCCGGGACAACTCATGCTCCCGCCGGAAGCGGGCGAGCACCGCATCGGCCGGCGCGGCGGCATCGGCAATCCGCGCCAGGATGGGAAAGGGCTGCCCCGGCCGCGTCACCCGCAGCAGCCGCGTCTCCCCGTCGCCGCCCAACGCATGGGTGCCGGATCCCGCCTCCGTCAGATGGTCTAGACTGGACTCCATGAAACGGCCTTTCCCCAGCGCAGCATCGATAAGGTAGCGGCATTTCGCCGCCGAGGGGGAAATTGCCGCGCGGACCGCTCGGGTCGGTCAGGCCCAGGAGACCTCGGCGGCTGCGCAGGGCGATGCTACCGTCGGCATCGGCGTGTCTGCTCCCGCGTTGCGTCGCCGCCAGCTGCGCGGCGACATGCCGACCAGCCGGCTGAAGGTGCGGGTGAAGTGGCTCTGATCGGCAAACCCGCAGGCCAGCGCCACCTCGGCCAGCGTCTGCGACCCGTCCCGCATCAGCGTCTTGGCATGGTCGATCCGCTGGTGCAGCAACCACTGGTAGGGCGTGGTGTTGACGGTACGGCGGAAGGCGCGGACGAAATGCCCCACCGACAGCCGGCATTCGGCGGCAAGGTCGGCCAGCCGGATGTCGCCGTCCAGATTGGCGGCGATCATCTCCTTCACCCGCCGTTCCTGCCAAGGCGCCAGCGTCCCGCCCGGCTTGGGCTCGCTCACCCGGCCATAGGCGGTGACGATGTGGGTCGCCAGCGCCGAGCAGACATGGTCCAGATACAAGAGGCTGATCCGCTCCGGAAACTCCAGCGTCGGCAGGATGGCCGATGCCAGCGCCCGGACCGTCGGATCGTTCATCGGGGTGCTGGGCGGGATCGACAGGTCGGCCAGACGCCCGCCGCGGGACTCCGTACAGGCGCCTTCCAGCGCCGCGCGGGGCAGATGGAAGGTCAGCGTGTCGAAGGCCGTGCGCATGTGGCAGTCGATCTTGCGGCGGTAGTCGTGGATCGAGGTCAGGCCGGCGATGTCAGCCGGTTTCTCCACCAGCCGTCCGTCGACCCAGACGTCGGACTGGAAGTTCGAGAGATGATGGCTGACCAGGAACGCGTCTTCCGATGCCGGGCTGAAATATCCGACGCCACCCGATGCGCAGCGGATGCGCGAAACCCCGACCATCCCGCCGCCCGATCCGATGACCAGCACCTCCGGCTCGTCCGGCGTCGGAACATAGTGCAGATGCAGATTGGTCTGATGGGCCGAGGCCATGTGCGTCTCCCCTGCGTTTGCCTGCGGCCTGCCGCCTCCGTTTTTCCGGAAGACCGCCCGCCCGACTTGCCCACACAGGGTAAACGCGACCATATGCCGCGAACCACTAGACGCAGATTAAGCCCGCCAGTGTTTAGGTCGAACCACCCTATACCTTGGTTTAGGTTCTGATGGTTCGACGCAGGATTTCCGTTGCACCATCACTAAATTAGCAAACTCAGGAGAGATGGCGGGCAAGCGCGGCGATCACCGTGTCGGGTGCCGACAGGTGGGGCAGATGGCCCGACGCGTCGAGGATCTCCAGCACGCTGTCCACCAGATGGTCGCGCAGAAACTCGGCCGCCTCAAAGGTCACCGCCGGATCCTGCCGGGTCTGCAGGATGACCGCCGGCACCGTGACATCGCCCAGCCGATTGCGCAGATCGCTGCGCAGCACGGTCAGCAGCAGCGACAGCGCCATGTCCGGACGCATCGCCCGCATGCTGGCGACGAACTCCCGCACCGTCGGGTCCTCCGCCGGGCGGGAGACGACCATCTGCCCAAATTGGGCCGTCCACTGCATATAGTCCTGGGTCGCGCTGTCGATCAGGCCATCGATGTCGGCGCCGTCGAACCCGCCGCGATAGTCGCCGACATTGCCGTAGCAGGCCGACGCCCCCAACATGATGAGCTTGCTGAACTGGTCAGGCGACCTGATCGAGGCCAGCGCCGCCACCATCCCCGCCACCGAATGGCCGACACACACGCAATGCTCGATTCTCAGCGCGTCGAGAACGCCCGTCAGGTCGCGGGCATAGGCGTCCAGGGAGCCATAGCGGACATGGTCGAAGTGGGATTGGCTTCCCGGCCCGACTCCCGCCAGATCCAGCAGCACGATGCGATAATTGCCCCGGAATGCCGCCACCACATGGCGCCAAGCCACCTGTTCGGTGCCGAAGCCGGGAATCAGGACCAGCGTCTCCGCCCCCGATCCGACCACGGAGACATTGTGGCTCTCCAGAACCGAGGAACTGTTTTCGATCATTTCAGGACCCCGACGATGCACATTGGTTGACACAACCATAGTGTGCAGTGCGTGCGCAAGCGGGATTGGTCCGGCGCTCCAAAGACGGAAATGCATTGCGCCCGTCCGGACGGACCGGACGGGCGCGGCAGGGATGGTTCAGGATGGGTTTGTCAGGAGACGCCGGCCTTCACGCGCCGCGCTGCTTTTCGGCGAAGCGCTCCAGCGAGCGGCGGGCGGCGTCGAAGGCGTCACGGATGGCGGCATCGGCGCTTTCGTGGGCATGGTTGCCGGACTTGTCGCTGTGCACGACCAACTCGTCTCCGGGAACGGTCAGGGCGACTTGGACGGTGTAATGCTTGCCCTGATGCTGGTGGCGGTGCGGCACCTCGAAGACCACGCGTTTGGCCATGATGCCGCCGAAGTAGCGGTCGAGCTTGTCGGCATGTTCGCGGATCAGATGCTCCAGGGCGGGAGAGGGGTCGATGTTGCGGAAGGCGATCTGCACCGGTTGACGCATGACCATACTCCTTGTTCTGCGCACGGGAGCGGCACCTGGAAAGGCATCCCCCCGCGGAACCCGCCCCGTCCGTCGGCCGATCAGTGGGGGCCGGCGAGAGGGGTTGGTGATCTCAGGATCGCACAGCGGCGAAATCCTGCATTAATCTGTATCAATGCGCTCCCTGGTTGCTGGATGTAGACTCCCGCCCGTTTTGGAGCCGGACCAGCATCAGGCCAAGCCGATCAACCGGATCAGGGTCAGGCTGATGGCCCCCAGCACCAGCAGCGACAGGACGACCGCCGCGGTGACCCGTCCCCCGGCCCGTGCCACCGTCCGCACATCGACCCCCAGCCCCAGCGCCGCCATCGACACCACCGTCAGCAGGGTCGCCGCATGCTCCATCGCCGGCAGGGCGGCCGGGGGAATGAGCCCCAGCGAGCGCAGGACGATCATTGCCAGGAAGCCCTGGATGAACCACGGCACCAGATGGTGGACCGGTGGATAGGACCGGCGCGGACGCTCCGCAGTGACCGTACCAGCCCCCTCCCCGCCCAGCCGCGGCGCCAGCAGCGACAGCAGCAGGCAGACCGGCCCCAGCATCAGCACCCGCACCAGCTTCACCAGCGTGCCGACCTGCACAGCGGTGGCGCCGAGCGGCGTGGCGGCGGCGATCACCTGCGGCACGGCATAGACGGTCAGCCCGGCCAGGGCGCCATACTGCACCCCGCTCAGCTGCAGCCCGAACCCCAGCAGCGGCAGGCCGAGCACGACGGCGACGCCCAGCACGGCGGTGAAGGCGATGGAGGCGGCGACATCGTCGCTGTGCGCGTCGATCACCGGCGCCACCGCGGCGATGGCCGAATTGCCGCAGATCGCGTTGCCGCAGGCCACCAGCACCGCCATGCGCACCGGCAGGCCGAGCAGCCGCCCGATGCCGAAGCCGGCCAGCAGCGCCGTCGCCACCACCGCCGCGATGCCCAGCAGAAGGGCCGGCCCCGCCGACAGGATGGTGGCGGCGCTGACCGACGCGCCGAGCAGGACGACCGCCACCTCCAGCAGGATCTTGGCGGAAAAGCCGATGCCGGGATGCCAGCGCGCGGACGGCGTCCAGGCGGTGCGGATCACGGTGCCGATCAGGATCGCCAGGACCAGCGCCTCGATCCAGGCCTGACCGAACAGCGCCACCTCCGCCGACGCTGCGGCGAAAGCCAGAACGGTAACGGCAACGCACAGGGCAAGGCCGGGCAGAAGGCCGCCGACGTGGGACAGCACCGGGCGTCCCGGCACCGCCTTTGCCGGTGCTGCGGTATCACGAACCATGGGAAGAAGTCTCCGGAAGCGGTCGGGAGCGGAAAATACCGTCCCGACACGTGAAATATGGAGACTGCGTCCGATCACATCCAACGCAAAGAAGTGATGCGTTCGATAAGTTGGGTTTATTGGTTTAGGCCGGCAGGCAGTCCTCGAACGCGGGAACCTGCCACGGCCCGCCGAGATCGGCGTTGCGCAGCAGAAGCACCAGTTCCTCGCGCGAGCGGGTGACGGCGGTGTAGAGCCAGCGCCAGCGGTGCTCGCGGAAGGCGGCCGAATCGTCGACCACGGTGACCGACGGGAATTCCGACCCCTGCGAGGCATGGCAGGTGATCAGCCACGCCCAGTCATAAAGCTGGATGTCCTTGCCCACCCGCGGCTGCACCATGCCTTCGGTGTAATGGGCCTGGAACATCCAGGGATGGACGATCAGCTTGCCACGCGAGCGCACCTCGTCCTCCATCTGCACGCCCAGCGACCACAGGCCGGCCTCGCGGCCCTGCCCCTCGGCGGCCGGACGGGTCAGCGCGCCGATCATGCCGTTGTAGAGTCCCTCGTCCTTCTGGTTGCGCCGGCAGATGACCCGCTCCCCCGTCTGCGGCATCGTCGAGTCGTGGCCCAGCAGCTTGCGCATCCGCTTGGTGTAGGTGGTGCGGACGCGGTGGGTGCCGCAGATCGCCTGCGCCGACGTCCGCATCACCAGCGACTGGGTGCGGTTTTCCAGCGGCAGGACATGCACCTTGCCGACCGATCCGAAGCGCCGGGGCATCTCCTGCCGGCGCAGCAGATGGGCCAGCCGGATCACCGGGCTTTCGCGGGCGGTGCGGTGCGGCTCGGTCAGGCGGAAATCGGGCTCGCCGCTGGTGAACAGCCCCTGGCCGGAGACCGGCGGCAGCTGATAGTCGTCGGCGATGACCAGGATCTTCTTGCCGGTCCGCATCAGGTCGCGTGCCAGATCGTCACCGATCATCGACCCCTCGTCACAGACGATCAGGTCGGCGTCGGCCACCGGCCCGTCGCTGCGGCGGGCGAAGAACAGCTCGCCGGTGTCGCCGTCCTTGCGCGGGGCGTAGAGCAGCGAATGCAGGGTCGCCGCCCCCTCGATGCCCTTCTGGCGCAGGACCTGCGCGGCCTTGCCGGTCGGGGCGCCCACCACATAGTCCGTCAGCCGGCGACGCTCCAGCAGATGCTCCAGCACGAAGGCGGTGGTCTTGGTCTTGCCGGTCCCGGCCTCCCCGGCCAGCCAGAAGACCTGCTGGGCGGCATCGTCCTTGTACCAGGCGTCGATCGCCTGGATGGCGCGATGCTGCTCATCGGTCGGGGTGTCGGACTGCATTGGATCGAACCGGGATCAAACCATGAATGAAGACGGCACAGTAGCCTGACCGCCCACTGCGGTCCATAGAACTTCACCGCGGCAATCCCATCTGGTTCGGGACCATGGACACAAAGGATCCGATGCGCATGCGTAATCCCTATTGGCAGGGTCCCGCCACGTCGAACTTCGACGGGCTGCGCTTCTTCAATCCGGGCGAGCCGGAGACCGACCGCAGCCTGCGCCAGCTTCTGCGCTGGCAATGGGGGCGGAAGGCGGCGAAATGGCCGCGGCAGGTGCCGGTCGCGCCGGTGATGCCGGCCCGGCACGTCGATGGGCTGCGCGTGACGGTGGTCGGGCATGTGACCACCCTGATCCAGGGTGCGGGGCTGAACGTCCTGACCGATCCGGTCTGGTCCGACCGCGCCAGCCCCGTCCGCTTCGCCGGACCGAAACGGGTGACCGCGCCGGCCATCCGCTTCCACGACCTGCCGAAGATCGACGCGGTTCTGCTGTCGCACAACCATTACGACCATCTGGACGTGGCGACGCTGAAACGCCTGCACCAGCGCGACGCGCCGCTGATGGTCACGCCGCTCGGCAATGACACCATCCTGCGCAAGCATATTCCGGACGTGCGGACGGCGGCGGGCGACTGGTGGAGCCGGTTCGAGCTGGGTCCGAACGCCGAGGTCCACATCGTCCCGGCCAATCACTGGTCGTCGCGCACCGGGCGCGACCGCCGGATGGCGCTGTGGGGCGGCTTCGTCCTGCGCACGGCCGCCGGCTCGGTCTATTTCGCCGGCGACACCGGCTATGGCACCGGCGCCGCCTTCCGCGCCATCGGCGAGCGGCTGGGGGCCTGCGATCTGGCGCTGATTCCCATCGGCGCCTATGACCCGCGCTGGTTCATGTCCGCCCAGCATTGCGACCCGGACGAGGCGGTGCGGATCATGCTGGATGTCGGGGCGAAGAAGGCCGTCGGCATCCATTGGGGCACCTTCTCGCTGACCGACGAGGCGCGGGAGGAGCCGCCGCAGCGGCTGCGCACGGCGCTGGCCGCCCACGGCATCGCCCCTTCCCGCTTCGAAGCCGGCCATCCCGGAACCGTGGTGGAGGGCTGAGAATCCTTAAGCCGGCGTCGGCGCCTGTTCCGGCAGGACGCCGGACGCCTTCAGTTCCCGCCAGAAATCGGCGGGGATCGGCTGCCCCATCAGCTCGACGTTCTCCCGCACCCGCGCCGGGTTCTTGGTGCCGGGAATGACCGAGGCGACGACCGGATGCGCGGCGCAGAACTGCAGGGCCGCCGCGCGCAGATCGACGCCGTGGCGCTTGGCGATGTCCGCCAGCCGGTCGCGCGCCGCCACCTTGTCGGATGGGGCCTCCTGATACTCGAAGGTCTTGCCCCCGGCGATCAGGCCGGAATTGTAGGGGCCGCCGACCACCACATGCACGCCGCGCTCGCCGCAGCGCGGGAAAAGCTCGTCCAGCGCCGGCTGGTTCAGCAGGCTGTAGCGCCCCGCCAACAGGAAGACATCCGGGTCCGCCCGCTCCAGCGCCATCACGCAGGGCTCCACCCGGTTGACGCCCAGGCCCCAGGCGCGGATCACCCCCTCCTCGCGCAGCTGGGTCAGCGCCACGGCGGCACCCGTCATGGCGGTGTCGAACACCTCCAGCCAGCGGTCGCCATGCGCGTCCTCGGCGCAGTCATGGATATAGGCGACGTCGATGCGGGCCATGCCCAGCCGCTGCAGGCTGTCCTCGATGGAGCGCCGCACGCCGTCGGCGGTGTAGTCGTAATCGACGCGGAACGGCAGTCCTTTCACGAAGGGGCCATGCTGGCCGCCCTTGCTGGAATCGGCGCGCAGCAGCCGGCCGACCTTGGTCGACAGCACGAACTCGTCGCGCGGGCGGTTGCGCAGGACATGACCGAAGCGATGCTCCGAGATGCCGGGGCCATATTCGGGAGCGGTGTCGAAATAGCGGATGCCGGCGTCCCAGGCGGCATCGAGCGTGGCCTCGGCCGTCTCGTCCGACACCTCCTCGAACATGTTGCCCAGGGGCGCACCACCGAAGCCGAGCGGGCCGGGCGGGGCGAAATGCGTACTGCCAGAAATTGGGCTGCTGGACATGAAAAAAGCCTTTCCGTCTCTGACGCCTGATCGTTGCACCCGGTCAACACCGCGCGTCGCCGGGCCGTTCCGGCTCCATACGGCCTCTGCCGACCGTCCAGCCGGCGCTTGATTGCCATTCCGGCCATGCCCAGCTTGCTACGCGGAACGGATGGGAACCAGGGCGCGGATGGCGATGGGAGCGGCGATTGGAAGCGGATGACAGCACGGAAATCCTCGACGAGGCCCGGCGTATCCTCGCCGCCGGGGACGAAAGCGCCCTGGCGCCCCCGGCGATGCTCGGCGATCTGGAGGCGCTGCTTGCCGACATCTTCGACGAGAGCTACACCGCCGAACGGATCTTCGCCCTGCTGACGCCCGCCCGCCGCCGCGCCTTGAAGAACCGCTTCGCAGCCGCAGACGACAGTGGCGGCGCCGAGGTCTGGCTGCCCGCCGACATTCTGGACCGGCTGCGCAACGTCGCCGACACGCCGCTCGACGCCATCCGCGCCCTGCTGGACAGCGGCCGAGGCCTGCCGGAACCCGGCAGCGAGGAGCATTGCCGCAAGCGCCGCTGTGACCCCCATGTGCTGCTGTCCGATCCCACCGCCTGGCAGTGCCGGACCTGCGGCCTCACCGGGCGGGTTGATCTGCCGCCGAACCCCATCGTCGCCGGGCACCTGATCGACCAGAAAAGCCGCATCGCCGAACTGCACGCCCTGGCCGCCGCGATCTATGAGGGCTGGGCGGCCGGCGACCGCTTCACCGTCGCCGACGCCGCGGCCAACCGCCAGCCCGGCATCCCCGCCGACCGCGACCGGCTGAAGACCCTGCT
>CBFGPE010000096.1:0-29430 GCA_965650625.1 uncultured Azospirillum sp.
AGATCTTCTGGTACACCGCCTTCACCGCCGACATGACCAAGAAGGGCCTGCCGGTCGTCAACGAGGACGGTTCGCCGAAGTGGCGCATGGCCCCCTCGCCGCACGGCCCGTACTGGCAGGAAGGCATGAAGCTGGGCTATCAGGACGTCGGTTCCTGGACGCTGCTGAAGTCCACTCCGCTGGAGCGCCGCAAGGCCGCCTGGCTCTATGCCCAGTTCACCGTGTCGAAGACCGCGTCGCTGAAGAAGACGCTGGTCGGCCTGACCCCGATCCGCGAAAGCGACATCCAGTCCGAGGCGATGACCAAGGTCGCGCCGCAGTTGGGCGGTCTGGTCGAGTTCTACCGCAGCCCGGCCCGCGTCGCCTGGACGCCGACCGGCACCAACGTGCCGGACTATCCGAAGCTGGCCCCGCTGTGGTGGCAGAACATCGCCGAGGCGGTCACGGGTGAGCGCACCCCGCAGCAGGCGATGGACAATCTGGCCGACCAGATGGAGCAGGTCATGGCCCGCATGGAGCGCGCCAAGATCGGCGGCGAGTGCGCCCCGCAGCTGAACAAGCCGGAGGACGCCAAGGTCTGGTTCGACAAGCCGGGCGCGCCGAAGCCGAAGCTGGCCAACGAGAAGCCGAAGGGCGAGACCGTTGCCTATGACGACCTGCTGAAGGCCTGGAAGGAAGGCCGCGCCCGCTGATCCGGGATGCGGTGACGGGTTCTCCCTTCCGGCGGGCGTCCTGGTTGCGCCGGAGGTGACCCTGGGGCGGCGGTTAATCTTTAAAAGACAGGCCGTCGCCTCTTTCTTATTTCCCCTCTCCCGCCCTGGGAGAGGGAAGGGGCCCATGCGGAGCATGGGAAGGGTGAGGGGTGATCCAAGGATAGAAATCCATGTTCGGATCACCCCTCACCCTCCCGCCTGCGGCGGGTCCCTCCCTCTCCCGGGGCGGGAGAGGGTATAAAAGCGCAAGAAATCACGAGGGAACGCTTCCATGAGCAAGGCCGGCCATATCCTCGCCATCGACCAGGGCACCACCTCGTCGCGGGCGATCCTGTTCGACGGCAGGGGGACTCCGCTGGCCGAGGCGCGGCGCGAGTTCCCCCAGCACTACCCCGGCGACGGCTGGGTCGAGCATGATCCCGCCGACATCCTGCGCGACATCCGCACCGTGGCGCGCGAGGCGGTGGAGAAGGCCGGGGTCGATGTCGCGTCCGTCGCCGCCATCGGCATCACCAACCAGCGCGAGACCGCCGTGGTGTGGGACCGCGCCACCGGCGAGCCGATCCACCGCGCCATCGTCTGGCAGGACCGCCGCACAGCGTCGCTCTGCCACGATCTGGTCGCCTCAGGGCATGCCGAGTTGGTGCGGTCCAAGAGCGGCCTGCTGATCGACGCCTATTTCTCCGCCACCAAGATCGCCTGGATCCTCGACCATGTGCCGGGCGCCCGCGCGCGGGCCGAGCGCGGCGAGCTGTGCTTCGGCACCATCGACAGTTTCCTGATCTATCACCTGACCGGCCGCCGGGTGCATGCGACCGACGCGACCAACGCCTCGCGCACCATGCTGTTCGACATCCATGCCCAGGATTGGGACGATGAACTGCTGGCGCTGTTCCGGGTGCCGCGCGCCATGCTGCCGCGCGTTCTGGACAGCTCCGACGATTTCGGCGCCACCGAGCCGGAGTTGCTCGGCCGGCCGGTCCCCATCGCCGGGGTGGCGGGCGACCAGCAGGCGGCTGCCTTCGGGCAGGCTTGTCTGACGCCGGGCATGGCGAAATCGACCTACGGCACCGGCTGCTTCGCGCTGATCAACACCGGGGAGACGCCGGTGGTGTCGAAGAACCGGCTGCTGACCACCGTTGCCTACCGGCTGAACGGCAAGACGTCCTACGCTCAGGAAGGCTCGATCTTCGTGGCGGGGGCGGCGATCAAGTGGCTGCGCGACGGCATCGGCATCATCACCCATGCCAGCCAGACCGACGACATGGCGACCCGCGTGCCCGACAGCCACGGCGTCTATTTCGTCCCGGCCTTCGTCGGACTGGGCGCCCCGCATTGGGATTCGGATGCGCGCGCCGCGATCTTCGGGATGACGCTCGACGTCGGTCCCGCCCACATCGCCCGCGCGGCGTTGGAGGCGGTCGCCTACCAGACCCGCGACTTGATGGAAGCGATGGCCGGCGACTGGGGCGGCACCATCAACGCGTTGCGCATCGACGGCGGCATGGCGGCCAACGACTGGCTCTGCCAGTTCCTGGCCGACCTGCTGAACATGCCGGTCGAACGCCCGAAGGTGATCGAGACCACGGCGCTGGGCGCCGCCTGCCTCGCGGCACTGCGGGTCGGCGTGTTCGACGGGCTTGAGTCGGTATCCGACGCCTGGCGCAGCGAGCGTCGCTTTGAACCGCGCATGGAGCAGGACAGGCGCGACCGCCTCTATGGCGGCTGGCGCGATGCCGTGGCGCGGGTGCGGTCGGAGCGCTGAAAAAATCTCGTCGGACGGAATTTGCAGGAATTGTGGCGCAGACGAACAAGTCGCCTTCTTCGTCTGTCAGTAGATTGACCTTGGTTGCGCGCTCCTCCCTCGGGTGCGTCGTCCTCGCCACTCCCGCGAGGACACTGGGCCGGACGGTTCATGCCGTCCGGCCCGATTTCTTTGTGGATCACACTCCGTCCGGGCTGGTCAGCATGTGGCGGATCTCGCTTTTCAGCAGCTTGCCGGTGGCGGTGTGGGGCAGGCTGTCGACAAAGCGGACATCGTCGGGGATGCACCATTTCGCCACCTTGCCGTCGAAGACCGCCAGCAGCTCCTCGCGGGTCAGGGCGGAGTCCGGCTTGCGGACGACGACCAGCACCGGGCGCTCGCCCCATTTTTCGTCGGGAACGGCGACGGCGGCGGCTTCCTGCACGCCGGGATGGCCGACGGCGATGTTCTCCAGATCGATGGAGCTGATCCATTCACCGCCGGACTTGATGACGTCCTTGGTGCGGTCGACGATCTGGACATAGCCGTCGGCGTCCATCGTCACCACGTCGCCGGTCTCGAACCAGCCCGGCACCGTCTGGTGGGCGGGGCTTTCCGTCACGCCGAAATAGCCGGAGCAGACAGTGGGCCCGCGCACCAGCAGACGGCCGAAGCTGGTGCCGTCGCGCGGCACATCGTTGCCGGAGCCGTCGACCACGCGGAACTGCACGCCGCAGATCGGCCGCCCCTGCTTGGAGGCCAGCGCCAGCGCCGCGTCGGCGTCCAGCCCGCGATGCTTGCCCTTCCGCATGTTGGCGAGGCCGAGCGGGCTGGTCTCCGTCATGCCCCAGGCGTGCAGAACCTCCACCCCCATTTCCTGGAAGCGCTGGATCATCACCGGCGGACAGGCGGAGCCGCCGATGGCGATGCGGCGCATGGTGGTCAGCTTCTTCCTGTTGGCGTCCAGCCAGTTCAGCAGGGCCAGCCACACGGTCGGCACGCCAGCGGTGTTGGTGACCTTTTCGGCCTCGAACAGCTCGTACAGGCTGGCACCGTCCAGCTTGCCGCCGGGGAAGACCAGTTTGGCGCCGACCATCGGCGCGGCATAGGGGACGCCCCAGGCGTTGACGTGGAACATCGGCACCACCGGCAGCACCACGTCCGAGGCCGACAGACCGAACACGTCCGGCATGCAGGCGGCCATGGCATGCAGGTAGGAGGAGCGGTGGCTGTACAGCACGCCCTTCGGGTTGCCGGTGGTGCCGGAGGTGTAGCACATGCCGCAGGCGGTGTTCTCGTCCAGCTCCGGCCAGTCGAAGCCGTCGGGCTGCTCGGCCAGCAGGTCCTCGTAGCACAGCAGGTTGGGCAGGCTGGAGGCCGGCATGTTGGCCCGGTCGGTCATCACGACGATGCCTTTCAGCCCGGTCAGCTCCTGGGCGATGCCCTCCAGCAGCGGCACGAAGGTCAGGTCGGTGAACAGCAGCCGGTCTTCGGCATGGTTGACGATGTAGGCGATCTGTTCCGGGAACAGGCGCGGGTTGATGGTGTGGCAGACCATGCCCGAGCCGCCGATGCCGTAATAGCATTCCAGATGGCGGTAGCCGTTCCAGGCCAGCGTGCCGATGCGGTCGCCCGGCTGCATCCCCAGCGCCGCCAGCGCGTTGGCCAGCTTCTGGGCGCGGACCCAGGCGTCGGCATAGGTGTAGCGGTGGATCGGCCCCTCTGTGGTGCGCGACACGATCTCTGTATCGGCATGGTAGAGCGCCGCGTGACGCAGGATCGACGTCACCAGCAGCGGGCCATTCATCATCATTCCGCGCAGCATCGTTTCACTCCCGGTTCATTTCTCTTCTGTGTGGGCACGGTCTGCTTTGGGCCATCGTCAGGCAGGCAGGCTTCAGGCAGGCAGGCGGCGAGCCGCCGTTCGGCGTCGGCCTCCATCGTCTTCAGCTCGCCGATCACCTCGGCGATTTCGGACTGCAAGTGCTCAAGCTCGGTCAGGCGGGCGCGGATCTTGCGCAGGCCGTCGCGGTACTGCCCGGCGCTGGGCCGGCCGGAGCGGTAATGGGCGAGGTATTCGGCGATCTGTTCCAGCGAGAAGCCGACCCGCCGGAATTTGAGAATCAGCATCAGCCGGGCGCGGTCGCGGTAGGTGAACACCCGCCGTCCCCCGGCCCGTTGCGGCGTCAGCAGCCCCTTTTCTTCGTAAAAGCGCAACGCCTGCGGCGTGAGGTCGAACTCCGCCGCCAGTTCCGTCACGCCATAAACCCGATCCCGTTCGGTCATGGACAATCCCCTGCGCCAACGATTTCGCCATGGGCGCAGGGGGGAAGTCAACGTCAATAAGCTAAAGCCGACTTTATGTGCAGCCGTGCCGTCAGCCCGCACGCACCTGCGTGAGGAAGCGGTTCACCTCCTGGCTCAGCGAGTCGGTGTGGCTGGACAGCTGACGGACGGAGGCCAGGACCTCGTAGGCGACCTTGCCGCTTTCGCTTGCCGCCCGATTGACGCCGCCAATGCTGTCGGAAACGGTCTGCGTCCCCTGGGCAGCCTGCTGGATGTTGCGGCTGATCTCGCGGGTGGCGGCGCCCTGCTCTTCTACGGCGGAGGCGATGGAGGTCGCGACTTCGTTGATGTGGCCGATGACCCGGACGACCTGCTGCAACTCGCCCACCGCGTCACCGGTCATCGACTGGATGTCGGCGACTTGGACGGCGATATCGTCGGTGGCTTTGGCCGTCTGGGTGGCGAGCGCCTTCACTTCGCTCGCCACGACGGCGAATCCGCGCCCGGCATCTCCGGCGCGGGCGGCTTCGATGGTGGCGTTCAGCGCCAGCAGGTTGGTCTGGCTGGCGATGGAGTTGATGAGTTCCACCACGGCGCCGATCCGCTCGACCGCCTCGGCCAGACCGCTGACCTTGACGTTGGCGCGTTCGGCGATTCCGACCGCCTCGCGGGCAATCTCCGAGGATTGGCCGACCTGCCGGCTGATTTCGCCGATCGAACTGGTCAACTCTTCGGTCGCGGCGGCAACGGTTTGCACGTTGGCGGAGGTCTGACCGGTGGTCACCGCCACGTCGCCGGCGAGCTTGCCGGTTTGGTCCGCGGCACTGGTCACCGCGCTGGCGCGGCTTTCCATGCCGGCGGCTTCCTCCACCACGGCATGGATCACGCCGCCGACCGCCTGCTCGAAGCGGTCCGCCATCGCGGCGACGGCACGGTGCTTGTCCTCCTCGGCGCGGCGGGCCTGCTCGGCCCGTTCGGCCTCCAGCCTTTGTTTGGCCAGGGCATTCTCCTTGAACACCTGGGTGGCCCGGCTCATGTCGCCCAGTTCGTCGCCGCGGCTGGTTTCCGGGAAGCCGACCGTCAGGTCGCCGTCGGCCATCGCCCGCATCCGCCCGGCAAGCGAGCGGATGGTGGCGCTTATGTTGTGCCCGACCAGCGCCAGCAGCAGGATGGCCGGCAGGGCCAGCCCGCCGATAACGCCGAGCAGGGTCCACAACTGCGACAGGAAGGCGGACCACAGGTCATCGATGAAGACGCCGGTGCCGATGAAGATCCGCCAGGGTTCGAATCCCTTCACATAGGCGAGCTTCACAGCCGTCTCGGTGCCGCCGACGGTGCGCGGCCAGTCATAGGCGTAGGTGCCCTCGCCCTTCTTCTTTACGACGTTGATCAGCGCCGGAATGACGGGCACGCCCGCCGCGTCCTTGATGCCGGAGACGTCCTTGCCCATCAAAGCCTTGTTGGCATGGGCGAACCCGATGCTGTCGTAGGTGTGGGCGAACAGATACTCCTCTCCACTGTAGCGGATGGCGAGGAACGCCTCCTTGAAGCGGGCCTGCGCCTCTTCACGGGACATGTGGCCGGCCGCGACCTCGCTTTCGAACCGTGCCGCCATGCTGTGTCCCGCCTCTACCATGAAGCGCAGCGAATCGACGCGGTCCTGGTACATTCGATTATAGCTGAGATAAAGCCCGGCACCGGCAATCGCCAAACAGGCGAGACTGGCTGTTGCAACCAGCATCAGCAGCTTGGCACGGATCGAGAGAGAAGAACTGGTCATGGCTCACCACCTTTCGGCGCATTTCGCACGCCTTGTCTTGCGGCGAATTGTTGCGCGAATAGTGAACCAAATCCTTACAAAGGATGCGCGTTAGAGTGTCGCATGGAGCGGCTTAAAAAAATCAGCCAAGCAACAAGTACAAGTATTTTAGATAAGTCGCCAATATTCTGAAATCCGATTGATGAATTTTGCATTTTTCCCGCTTTAGGCGATGTGAGATGCATCCAACTCGCCTACCTTCTCGTGGTGTCCGAACGCCCGGTCCGCGCATCCACGGTCATGTCAGAGATTTCACATGACAAGCCGCGGCGGCCGGTGCTTTCTGCAGATCGGCCTTGGGGGCTTGCGGACGGGAAGCGGGGGAGCCGGGCGTGCGGGGGAAGAGCAGCGTTTTGCGCCGGCTGATCGGCGAGCCCTGGGATCTTGCCGCGGCGTTGGGATTGCTGGCCCTGATCGTGCTGGTCGCCGTCACCTTCCGGCAGTACGGCATCTCCAACGACGAGGAGGTGCAGCATGTCTACGGCGCCAAGCTGATCGACTGGTACCGCAGCGGCTTCACCGACGATTCGGCCTTCACCTACAAGAACCTCTATCTCTATGGCGGGCTGTTCGACATGGCGGCGGTGGCGCTGGCACCGCTGCTGCCCTTCGACCCCTATGAGACGCGGCACCTGCTGTGCGCCCTGATCGGGGTGGCGGGGATCGCGGTGGTCTGGGGGGTGGGCCGCCGGGCCGCCGGGCCGCGGGCCGGGTTCCTGGCCGGGGCGCTGCTGGCGCTGTGCGGACCCTGGTATGGCGGGCTGTTCAACCACACCAAGGACGTGCCCTTCGCCGTGCTGATGATGGCGGCGGTGGCGATGCTGATCCGGCTGGTCGGGCAGATGCCGCGGCCGCGTTGGGGAACGGTGCTAGGATTCGGTGCCGTCGTCGGGCTGGCGCTGGGCATCCGGGTCGGGGCGCTGCTGGTGGCCGGCTATGCGGCGGCGGCGCTGGCGGGATGGGTGCTGGCGGGCGGAGTCTCCGCCGGGCGGCTGCGTGAGGCTGGCCGAGGGGCCTTGCGGCTGCTGCCGGCGCTGCCGGTCGCCTATGGGCTGATGGCGGTCTTCTGGCCCTGGGCGGTGCTGGAGCCGCTGAACCCGTTGCGGGCGCTGGCCGATTTCTCGCATTTCCATTACCCGATCCGCACCATGCTGGGCGGCACCGAATATTGGATGTACGAGGTGCCGCGCAGCTATCTGGTCTGGTATCTGGGGGTCAAGCTGCCGCTGGTGATGCTGGGCGGCGCGGCGCTGGGGCTGCTGGTGCTGCCGGTGATGATGCATCGCGACCGGCTGGCGGGTGACGACGGTCGGGTCCGCGCGGTCGGCTGCGGGCTGGTGGCGCTGGCCGCGCTGTTCCCGGTCGCATGGTTCACCGTCACCCATGCCCCCGGCTATACGGCGATCCGCCATTTCCTGTTCGTGCTGCCGCCGCTGGCGGTGCTGGGCGGCATCGGGCTCGACCGGCTGCTCGGCTGGGCCGGGGCCTGGAGGTTCGGCGTCTCGCAGCGGACCGGACGTGGTCTGTCGGCGGCGGCCCTGGCTGGGGTCGCGCTGGCGCTGGTGCTGGGCCGCGAGGCGACGGTCCTGGAGTCGCTGCACCCGGACGAATATGTCTATTTCAACGAGCTGGTCGGCGGCGTCGCCGGCGCGGTGCGCAAGTACGATGTCGATTACTGGGTCAACAGCCTGCCGGAAGCGGTGGAGGACCTGTCCGAGGTGATCGCGGCGGAGGAAGCGCGCACCCACCATCACAGGACCTACAGCGTCGCCGTCTGCGCCGAGCCGCTGGCCTTCGAAAAGCTGGCGCCGGCCAACATGCGCTGGGTCAACGACTGGAACCGCGCCGACTTCTTCATCGCGCCGACGCAGGAGGATTGCGACATGCTGATGACCGGCCCGGCGGTGGCGGAGGTCGAACGCGACGGCGCCCTGCTGGCGGTGGTGAAGGATCTGCGCAAGCCGACGGAACCGGCGGAAACAACCGTCGAAATGGCCCGCCTGCGCACCGGCCGCCACCAGCGGCACTGGTGACCGCCGCCTCCGGCGGCATTGGTGACGGCTATTCCTTCGGCAGGAAGCGCGCGCGGTCCAGCCCGTGGCGGGCCATCTTCTCGTTCAGGGTGCGGCGGGGGATGTCCAGCAGGTCCATCACCGACTTGATGTCGCCCTTGCAGCGGTCCAGCGCCTGTTCGATCACCCGCTTCTCGAAGGCGTCGACCTGATCGGCCAGTGCGCGCGGTGCTGCCGCCGCCTCGCCGCCAACGGGACGGCGGCGCAGCAGGCCGGCGACGCCATTGCGCCCGACCGACAGGACATGGCGTTCGGCGAGATTGCGCAGTTCCCGCACATTGCCGGGCCAGTCATGCGCCAGCAGCGCGTCGATGTCGGCCGGCTCCAGCGGACGCGGTTCGCGGCCATGGCGGGCGGCGAACTCCGCGGTGAAATAGTCGAACAGCAGCGGAATGTCCTCCGCCCGCGCCCGCAGCGGCGGGATGTGCAGTTCCGCCACATTGAGGCGGTAATAGAGGTCGGCACGGAACCGTCCCTCCTCGCTGAGGTCGAGCAGGTCGATCTTGGTCGCCGCCACCAGCCGCAGATCGACCGGCACCTGCTTGTTGGAGCCCAGCCGTTCGATGGTGCGTTCCTGCAAGGCGCGCAGCAGCTTGACCTGGATGGCCAGCGGCATGCTTTCGATCTCGTCGAGGAACAGGGTGCCGCCGCTGGAATGCTCCAGCTTGCCGGCGCGGCGCTGGGTGGCGCCGGTGAAGGCGCCGGGTTCATGCCCGAACAGCTCGCTTTCCGCCATGCTGTCGGGGATGGCGCCGCAATTGACCGCGACGAAGGCGCCCTTCGCCCCCCTGGGGCCGAAATCATGCAGGCAGCGGGCGACCAGCTCCTTTCCCGTGCCGGTCTCGCCATGGATCAGCACGCTGGCGCTGGTGGCGGCGAGGTCGATCAGGTCGCGCCGCAGCTCGGCGATGGCGGGGGAGGTGCCGATCAGCTTCGAGTCGATCCCGCCGCCGCCGGCCCGGCGGCGCAGGTCGCGATTCTCCAGCACCAGCCGTCGCTTCTCCGCCGCACGGCGGATGACGGCGACCAGATGGTCGGGTTCGAAGGGTTTCTCGATGAAGTCGTAGGCGCCGCGCCGCATCGCCTCCACCGCCAGCGCCACGTCGCCATGGCCGGTCACCAGGATCACCGGCAGGTAGGCATCACGCTTCAGCGCCCGCTCCAGCACCGCCATGCCGTCCATCCGCGGCATCCGCACGTCGGTGACCAGCACGC
Organism: uncultured Azospirillum sp.; assembly: GCA_965650625.1. Classification (GTDB taxonomy): domain Bacteria; phylum Pseudomonadota; class Alphaproteobacteria; order Azospirillales; family Azospirillaceae; genus Azospirillum. The sequence goes on from CBFGPE010000096.1 coordinate 9,850, forward strand.
CGGGAAAGTCGGGCGCCAGCAGGTCGAGCGCCGGCTGCGGCGTCTCGAAGCCCTGCGCCCCGAAGCCGGCCAGCTGCAGCCATTGCGTCACCGACACGCGCATCGCCAGCTCGTCGTCGATGAACAGGACGGGGGTGGCGAGCGGATCGGTCTTCATCGGGTCCTCATTGTGCTTCCGGCAGCTGGATGACGAAACAGGCGCCGCCGTCGGGATTGTTCTCCGCCCGCAACGTGCCGCCGAAGTCGCGCACGATGCCATAGGACAGCGACAGCCCCAGGCCAAGCCCCTGTCCGACCTCCTTGGTGGTGAAGAAGGGGTCGAACAGCTGGAACTGGTGCGCCTCGGCGATGCCGGTGCCGGTGTCGCGGATGCGGATCTCCCACCCCTCGCTGTTCCGGTCGGCGGTGAGGGTCAGGCGACGGTCCTCGCACTCGGCCATGGCGTCGGCGGCGTTGCGCAGCAAATTGACGAAGACCTGTTCCAGCCGTACCGCGTCGCCGCGCACGCAGGCGTCGGGCGGAATGCTCTGCTCCACCTGCACCTCCTCCTCGCGCAAGCGGGAGGCGAGCAGGGCCAGGGCGCGGTCCATGGCGCGGGCGACCGGCACCGCCTCCACCCGCGCCGGACCCTTGCGGGCGAAGTCCTTGAGATGGCCGGAGAGCACCGCCATCCGTTCCGCCAGATCGCCGATCATGGCGAGGTTGTCGCGGACCATCACCGTCTCTCCCCGCTCGGCTAGCAGGCGGGTGGAGGCGACAAAGGTGCGGATGGCGGCCAGCGGCTGGTTGATCTCGTGCGCCAGCGCCGCCGACATCTGGCCCAGCGCCGCCAGTTTGCCGGCCTGCACCAGCTCCTCCTGCGCCTCGCGTAGGACACGGTTGGCGGTGAGCAGTTCGGCCGTGCGCTCCTCCACCCGGCGTTCCAGCGTCACGCGGGCCTCATGCTGGAGCCGCAGGGTCTGGCGCCGCTGCCAGCCCAGCGCCAGGGCGGCGGCCAGCAGCAGGATGCCCATCGCGGTCAGCACGGCGGCGCCGGCCGCCTGGGCCTTCACCGGCTCCAGATCCGACAGGAAACGGATGGTCCAGCCGAACTCCGGCAGGGGGAGTTCCTGCATCAGGTAGGCATGACGGGCGCCGTGAGCGAGCGGATCGGGCAGGCTGACCTGCCGGGCGCCGTTTTCCGCCGGCGGGCCGTCGCGCAGGCCGAGCGGGGCCGGGTCGCTGCGGTCATACTGCCGGGTCTGTGCCAGCCGGGCCTTCACCGTGTCCGGCAGCGGGCGCAAGGCGCGGTACTTCCAGTCGGCGTGGCTGGACAGGAAGACGATGCCGTTCTCGTCGGTCACCAGCACCCGCTCGCCACCGGCGGCCCAGTCGCGTTGCAGAGGCTCCAGGTCGATCTTGACCACGGCGACGCCGATCAGCGCCTCCCCCCGATGGACGGCGTGCGACAGGAAATAGCCGGGCAGGCCGGTGGTGACGCCGATGCCGAAGTAACGGCCGCTGCCCGACTCCACCGCCTGACGGAAATAGGGGCGGAAATCATAGGTCTGGCCGACGAAGCTCTGCGCCGGATCGGCCCAGTTGCTGGCCGCCAGCGCGAGGCCGGTACGGTCCACCACATAGAGCGCCGCTGATCCCGCCGCCGCGTTCGCCGTCTCCAACCGGCGGTTCGCCGCGTCGCGCCGCGTTTCCGACGGCGCATCGAGCAGGTCCAGCACCTCATGGTCGCGGGCGACCAGAAAGGGGAGGTAGTCGTAGCGGCCGACCGCGTTGCGGATACTGCTGGCATAGAGGCCAAGCCGCTGGTCGCCGTTCAGGGTCAGCGCGGCCCGCGCCTCCGCCTCCGCCCAGCGATAGGCGCCCCAGCAGGCCAGCGCCGTCACCGCTGCCAGCGCCGCGAGGAGGATCGCCAGCCGGCGGTGGCGCAGCGAACGGAATGAGACGGGGTCGGCCATGGCCTGTCTATGGAGCGGGCGGGGCGATGCTGTCCAGCGCCTTTTCCCGCTGCCGGGAGGGTTGGTAAAGCGGCCAGGGTTCTTGAATGAACGTTTAATCAAAGATATCGAGCGGTCGTGCAAACGCAAATCATCCAAACGGATATGACAAATGAATGGGCACGCCAGCGGTGACATTGGCCAGCTTCTGTTGTTTGCGTCACTTTCGTGGCATGCAAAAGGCGGTTATGGTGCGCCGCTGCCGGCTTGGGCTCGACCTTGCGGCACATGCAGGCAACGGGATCGAAACGGGGGAGACAGGATCATGGACGCCGAATCCATTCGCGCCGCTTATCGCCGCTATGCCGGATTCTACGACCGGGTGTTCGGCGTGCTGCTGGCCTCCGGCCGGCATGCGGCGGTGGAGTGGCTGAACCGCCGCGGCGGCCTGCGCATCCTGGAGGTCGGCGTCGGCACCGGCCTGTCGCTGTCCGACTATCGCAAGGACAACCGCGTTGTCGGCATCGACCTGTCCACCGACATGCTGAAGGTGGCGCAGGAGCGGGTGGAACGCGAGAAGCTCGACCATGTCGAAGGGCTGCTGGAGATGGATGCCGGCAAGATGGCCTTCGCCGACGGCAGCTTCGACGTGGTGGTCGCCATGTATGTGATGACCGTCGTCCCTGACCCCCAGGGCACGATGGCGGAACTGGAGCGCGTCTGCAAACCGGGTGGCGACATCGTCATCGTCAATCATTTCGCCGCCCCCCGCCCCGGCGTCCGCCGGGCGGTGGAGGGCTGGTTGTCGCCGCTTTCGAAGAAGCTCGGCTGGCGGCCCGACTTCACGCTGGACGCGATGATGGCCGGCTCGCGGCTGGCGGTGGAAAGCATCCGCACCCTGCCGCCCTTCGGGCTGTTCAGCCTGCTGCATTGCCGGCGCGGGCAGGGGGCCGTTCGTCGCGCGTGATCGCGTCCGGTGCCTGCTGTAGCTTTATGGTTGGCGATCGGATTCACGCTCCAAATCGATTCCGATTTTACGCGATCCGATCTAGTCTCGCCGTCACGACATACGCGATCATGGGAGCGGGGACATGTCCGAGCAGGGCGGCGATCTGGCGGGAAAGCGGATTCTGGTGCCGGAAAGCCGGGATCTCGACCTGTTCGCGGGCATGATGGAACAGCATGGCGCGGAGACGATCCGCTGCCCGCTGGTGAAGATCCTCGACCTCGACGATCCGGCGCCGGCAAAGGCGTGGCTGGAGCGGCTGCTGACCGAAGGGTTCGACGACATCGTCCTGCTGACCGGCGAGGGGCTGCGGCGGCTGATGACCGTCGCTCGCGCCATGGAGCGCGAGGCGGACGTGGTCGCCGCCATCGGTCGCGTGCGCGTCTTCGTGCGCGGACCCAAGCCGGTGAAGGCGCTGCGCGAGATCGGCTGCACTCCCTACAAATCCGCCCCGGCACCGACCACCGACGGCGTCATCGCCATGCTGGGGGAGGAGGACCTGACCGGTCGCCGCGTCGGCATCCAACTCTACCCCGACAACCCGAACGAGCCGCTGCTGGAGGCGGTGCGGGCCGGCGGCGGTATTCCGGTGGCGGTGACTCCCTACCGCTACGCCAACGATTCGGAAACCGGCGCCGTCCAGACGGCGATCCGCGACATGGCGGATGGGCGCATCGATTTTGTCGCCTTCACCGCCTCGCCCCAGGTGCGGCGCCTGCATGAGGTGGCGGAGGCCTGCGGCCTCGGCGACGCCTTCCGCCAGGGCTTCGCCAGGACGCGCATCGCCGCCGTCGGCCCGGTGGTGGCGGAAGCGGTGGAGGCGGCCGGCGGCACCGTCGCGGTTTCCCCGGAATCGACCTTCCACATGAAGCCGCTGGTCACTGCCATCCGCCGGCTGCTGACCGAGGGGGAGGGGAGCAAGCCCGCCTGACCGGCCTTCCGCCTTTCGTGGGCCAGCGGCTTTTCGCCCCACCCCACTTTTGCGCTGTCGGGTTGATAGCAATTCTCACTCTCGATTAACCTTTGACGCTCAGTGTTGGCCTCAGTCTGTGGCCGTTGCCAGGAGCGTCGTCATGCCCGTCCGCCTTTCTCCCCTGTCCCGCCGCGCGCTTGCGCTTGCGCTGGCGTTGCTGTCGGCCGGGCTGGCCGGGGGCGGGTCCGTTCATGCCGCGGATCTGTCGAGCAAGGAGAAGCTGGGGGAGGCGCTGTTTTCCGACACCGCGCTGTCGGCCAACCGCACGCAATCCTGCGCCGACTGCCACAACCCGGATTTCGGCTTTGCCGATCCGCGCACCGGTGGGGCGGGCGGGGCGGCGTCGGTCGGCGACAACGGCAAGTCGGTGGGCGATCGCAACGCGCCGACGGCGGCCTATGCCGCCTTCACGCCGGCCTTCCACATCAAGGCAGACGGCAAGGTGGTCGGCGGCCAGTTTTGGGACGGCCGCGCCGCGACGTTGAAGGATCAGGCCGGCGGCCCGCCGCTGAACCCGGCGGAGATGGGGCTGACCTCCAAGGAGCAGGCGCGGGACAGGCTGGCGGAGAATCCCGACTACGCCCGGTCCTTCGTGGCGCTCTACGGCGCTGGGGTGCTGGACGATGCCGGGCGCGCCTATGACGCGATGACCGACAGCCTCGCCGCCTTCGAGAAGACCGACCGCTTCGCGCCCTTCGACTCGAAATACGACCGCTATCTGCGCGGCCAATACAAGATGACGCCGGAGGAGGATCTGGGCATGACCCTGTTCTTCTCCACCCAGTTCACCAACTGCAACCAGTGCCACAAGCTGAAGGCGATGCCGGCCGCAGAAGGGGAGATGTTCACCAATTACGAACATCACAACATCGGCGTGCCCGCCAATCCGGCCCTGCGCGAAGCCTCCGGCAAGCCGGGTTTCGCCGATCGCGGGCTGCACGACAATCCGGCGGCGGCCAAGCCCGCCTATGAAGGGAAGTTCAAGACGCCGACCCTGCGCAACGTCGCGGTGACCGGACCCTACATGCACAATGGCGTCTTCAAGGATCTGGAGACCGTCGTGCGCTTCTACGACCACTACAACAACCGGACGGAAAAGGCCGCGATCAATCCAGAGACCGGCAAGCCCTGGGGAGCACCGGAGGTGGCGGCGAACCTGTCGACGAAGGAACTGGAATCGGCACCGGCGCTGGACACCCGCCGAGTCAAGGCGCTGGTCGCTTTCATGAAGACGCTGACCGACGCGCGGTACGAACCTCTGCTGGCGAAATAGGGCGGATTCTTTCAGCCGCCCTTATCGGCCGCCGATGTCGATGCGGAAGAGTTCCAGGTCCAACAGTTCCATCGACATCCGACGGCGCCCCGTAGAATTGTGTCGGGCGGCATTGCGGGACGCCAGCTTGCGGGCCAGCGGCTGGCTCAGCCAGGCGGCGCGGGCGCGGTCGATCAGGGCGGTGCAGCGATGGGACAGATTGGCGTTCATGGCGGTCGGGCTCTCTCGCTAGGGATCAGGGTCGGCGGCAGCATGGCTCCTGTGAGCAGTTGCAATAAGAATGTCCCGGCAACGTGACAGTTTCTATCGCCCGAAGGTCTAGTCCCTACGCCATAGGGGTGGGATTCGGCCGATTCCAGCCCGGTCTTCGACCAAAGAAGGAGGGCGTCACATCACCAGACCGACCAGCCGGCGCAGCGCATCGCGGGCTTCGGCGTCCAGAACCGGCAGGCCGTTGCGGGCCTCCAGCATGTAGGCGCCGGGATCGGCCAGGGTGCGCATGGCGAATCCGGCGACCACCGGCGGCTCGGTGCTGAGCGGCGGCTGGTCGTAGACGGGGGTGAAGCTGCAGCCGCTGAGCAGCGCGCGGATCATCAGCGCCTCGTCCGAAGTGGCGCCGGCTGCCGGCGTGTTGATGCCGAACAGCAGCCGCTCCGCCTCCGAGTCGGTCACCAGCCCGCGTTCCAGCAGGATGTCGACCATGCCGGAACTGGTCATCACCGGCGCCGCCCGGCCCTTCCAGCAGAAGCGGCCATCGTCCCAGCCGACATCCAGGCTGCGGAAGACCATGTGCGGTTCGCCGCCGCCGGGGGCGCCGGCGACGATGTAATTGACCCGCAGAAGCCCGTTCCACGCCCCGGCCGGAGCGACGATGCAGGACAGCCCGTTCCGCGTCAGGCGCAGGTAGGTGTCGTTGATGCCCGATGGCTCGAAGTCGAAAAGCATGGGTGTCTCACCTCGCTGCAGGCGGGCCCGGCGTCGCGGCCCAGCCTTCGTTCGCTTGAGTCAGGTGAGTGGCATGCCAGCTCGCGCAAACTGCCCATGCGGGTGCCCTCCCTTTGCGCAGAAACACGAAAGGCGGTAGGCCGATCTGCCGGCCTCCGCCTTTCGCGCTCGTGCCAAGGAGGGTGAGGAGGCTAGTTCGCCGGCCCCATGAAGACGCTGTCGTGGCTGTTCTTCTCGTTCGTTCCGGTGTCGGACAGCTGGAAGGTCAGCGGCAGCGACGTGGACGTGACCGCCGTGCGCGGAGCCGTCACATAGACGCGGTAGGTGGCGACGCTGTCCGGCTCGGCGGAGATGGTGGCGGTGTGGGCGGCGGATTCGTCCTCCGCCTCGCCGATCACCTTGATCTCGGCGTTGGGCAGGCCGGCGACGCTGAGGGTGTAGGAGCGATCCTGCCGGGTCTTGTTGGCGACCTTGAAGGTGTAGGCGTTGCGGATCGAGCCGTCCGACAGGGTCACGAACAGCGGCGCGCGGTCGCGCAGCACCGTGATGTTCAGGCTTGGGCGGAGCGCGAAGCTCCAGGCCATCGCACCCCCGATGACCAGCATCAGCAGGGCATAGACGATGACGCGCGGACGGAACAGACGCCACTGATAGCGCTTCCCGGACGCCCGCGTGTCCTGGGCGGCCAGGCTGTCGAAGGCGATCAGGCGGGTGGGCAGCCCCTGCTGGATCATGATGCTGTCGCAGGCGTCGACGCACAGGCCGCAGTTGATGCAGTCAGACTGTTCGCCGGTGCGCACGTCGATGCCCATCGGGCAGACCTGGACGCACTGGCCGCAGTCGATGCAGTCGCCGAAGCCCTGGGCGCGGCGCTCGTCCCAATTCTGCGACTTGCGCTTGGGGCCGCGGTTGTCGCCGCGGTCGGCCTGATAGGTGACGACCAGCGAATGTTCGTCCAGCATCGCGCTCTGGATGCGCGGCCACGGGCACATGTACATGCACATCTGCTCGCGCGTCCAGCCGGCCATCACATAGGTCATGCCGACGAAGATGCCGAAGAAAGACGTCGCCTCGTAGCTGGCCTGGAAGGTGGCCAGATCGTGCAGCAGGACCGGGGCGTCGGTGAAATAGGCAAGGAATCCGAAGCCGGTGACGAAGCTGAGCGCCAGCCAGCCCGCATGCTTGCCAGTCTTGCGCAGGACCTTGCGCATCGTCCAGGGCTGCTTTTCCATGCGGATGCGTTCCGCCCGGTCGCCTTCGAAGATGCGCTCGATCCAGACGAACAGGTCGGTCCACACCGTGTGGGGGCAGGCGAAGCCGCACCAGACGCGGCCGGCCAGCGCCGTCGCCAGGAACAGGCCCAACGCCGCGACGATCAGGATGCCGGTGAGGTAATAGATTTCCTGAGGCCAGATCTCGATCCAGAACAGGAAGAATCGTGGCGTGGTCAGGTCGAACAGCACCGCCTGGGCGGGCGCGTCGGGACCGCGTTCCCACCGGATCCAGGGAGCGATGAAGAACAGCGCCAGAAGAACGGAGAAGGTGACCGTCTTCAGGCGGCGATAGAGGCCTTTGACCGCCTTCGGATGGATCGTCTTATGGCTTTCGTACAGCGGGACCTTGGCGGGTTGGGCTGCGCCCTGCTGAACGATGCTTCCGTCTGGCATGTCGATGCGCCTGATTTCCGGTTCCACGTTGGCGCGGAGCATATTCGACCGCCAGTGCGGCGTGTTTGACCTCTGTCAAACAACGTCGATATTCTGAAAAGCCATTCCAGATCTAAGGCTTTTCACCGGTTCGAGGGATCCGCGTTCCGGGGTCCGTTAATACTGTGGCGGGCGCCCAATCCACAAGATGATTATTGTTCAACGAAAAAGGTAGCACGCACAATACTGATACTATACTGCGTGTTTACAAAACAATCAGTACAGCGCACCGTTAGGGACTGCCTGCGGTTCCCGACCGGAGGAACAGGCGCCGGTCGACGCGCGGGATGCCGGCCGGCTCAAGCTCGGACCGGGCGGGAAAAATCGTCGCGGCGGCCGGCGCCGCCAGAAACAGGCCGCCGCATCCGCCGTCGTGCAAATCGTTATCTTAACCAACGGGTTGGCCGCCGCGCCCCCTGGACAGGCGCAGGATAAGGCTTCACTGTCTCGTATAATCGAGAGGCCTTCCGGCCGGGTCCCGCGCCGGCAGGTGCGGAATGACGCTTGCCCGTCAACCGTCAAGAGACAAGAATGCGATTGCGGGTCGCGCCGCGTGTCCTGCCGTCGGGTTTCTCCCGCCGGTTGGGGTGCCGGCCGTGAATTCAACCCGCTGGTTCAGCGGAGGGAGTAGGCACGGGCATGGGGGAGACCGGGTTCGCCCGCTTTGACGCCGACGAACGCCTGGTATGGGCCAATGCCGCCTTCGCGGCCCGGTTCGCCGTGCCGACCAGTGCGACGCTGGACGGGCTGTTCGGCGGCCTGCTGGGTTGTGCGGCCGTTGCCGATCTGCGACGTGGCTGTCCATTGACGCGGGGCCTCCCCGACGGCAGCGCCGTGACCTTGGCGCTGGGGGCTGGCGGGCCGGGTGAATGGCTGCTGACGGCGATCGATGCGGCGGCGGCTCCGGCCGAGCAGGAGCCATGGGCGAAGACCAGCTCGGTGCTGGACTGCCTCAGCCAGGGGGTAATGGCCTTCGACCATGACCTGCGGCTGGTCGCCTGGAATCGGCGCGTGCTGGAACTGCTCTATATCGATCCCGGATTCCCGCGCTATGCCCAGCCCTACGAGGCGGTGGTCCGCCACATCGCGGAGCAGGGCGACTATGGTCGCGGCGACGTCGACGATCTGGTGGCGCAGCGGCTGGACTATATCCGCAAGGCCTCCTGGCCATTCTACAACGAGCGCGTGCGGCCCGACGGCGTCGTCATCGAAACGGTGACCCTGCCGCTGCCCGACGGTGGATTCGTCACCACCTACACCGACATCACCCAGCGCAAGCAGGCGGAGCGGGAGGTCGCCTCCAGCCGGGAATTGCTGGAACTGGCGATCCGGGCGGCGCGCGAAGGCATTTCGAAATGGGATCTCCGCACCGGCGAGGTGTGGTTCTCTCCGCAATGGTGGGGCCTGCTGGGCTATTCCGAGGCGGAGATGGACAACAGCCGCCGCCGCTGGGAGGAACTGATCCACGTCGAGGATCTCGGCGCCGCGCTGGAGATGGAACGCGATCTGGCGGCCGGCCGCCGGTCGGAAGGCCGGCTGCTGCAGCGCTTTCACCACCGCTCTGGCGCAACGGTCTTCCTGGAGACGCGCACGCTCGCCGTTACGGGCGGCGACGGCAAGCCCTTCCGCATCGTCGGCTCCCACACCGACGTCACCGAGAGCGTGCGCGCGGCCGAAGCCGTGCGTGCCGCCAAGGAAGAGGCCGAACGTGCTCTGCAGGACCTGAAGGAGGCGCAGGTCCAACTGATCCAGGCGGAGAAGATGGCGGCGCTGGGCTCGCTGGTGGCAGGAGTGACGCACGAGATCAACACGCCGGTCGGCATCGCCCTGACCGGAGCCTCGCTGCTGGCGGAGAAGACCCGCGCGCTACGCCACCTGTTCGAAGCCGGTGCGCTGCGACGCGGCGATTTCGCCGAGTTCATCGACATCGCCGACGAGGCGACGCAGCTGATGCTGCTTAACATCGAGCGCGCCACCCGGCTGATCCAGAGCTTCAAGCAGATCGCGGTCGACCAGGCGAGCGAGGAACGCCGCGTCTTCGAACTGAACACCTATATCCACGAGATCCTGCGCAGCCTGGGCATGCGCATCCGCCGCAGCGGTCATACGGTTGCCGTCCATTGCCCTGACGACCTGACGATCGACAGCTATCCGGGGGCGTTCAGCCAGATCCTGACCAACTTCGTCATCAACTCGCTTCTGCACGGTTACGATCCGGGGGTGCGCGGCCGGCTGACGGTGACGGTCACGGCGATGGATGGCGAGGTGGAACTGGTCTATGCCGACGACGGACGCGGCATTCCGGCGGAGCTGCACGGCAAGGTGTTCGAGCCCTTCTTCACGACCAGCCGCGACCGCGGCGGCAGCGGGCTGGGGCTGAACATCGTCTACACGCTGGTCATGCGGACTCTGCGCGGCCGGCTGCGGCTGGACAGCGCACCGGGGGCTGGAACCGCCTTCACGCTGCGCTTCCCGCGCGTGACGCCGGCAGAACCGCTGCCGCTGTAGGCGGCGGATTATTTAAAAGGCGAAGAGGGGAAATTCGGCATTCACGAGGGTCGTTCCGGTCGCCGGACACTCTCGATTTGAATGCGATGGTGGAAGGGGCTGGATTCGAACCAGCGTACGCTAACGCGGGCAGATTTACAGTCTGCTGCCTTTAACCACTCGGCCACCCTTCCATCGGGGCGCAGAGGATTAGCCTTTCGATCGGGGGGCCGTCAAGCCCCTTTTGCATGGACGGCACAAGCGGAGACGTGGCCATGAAAAGCGGCCATGAAAAAACCTCCGCCCCGGTTGGGGACGGAGGTTTTTTAGACGGCGGATTTTCAAAGGGGGCTTTTCAAACCCGCTTTTCAAAGACCGCTCAGTTCGGGCGGCGCGACGCCCGATGCGCGGGGATCGGGATCGGACGGATCGCCTGCTCCTCGCGGCGGCTGGCCGACATGTCGATCTCCACGCGGGCCAGGGCCTTGCGCAGTTCGTGCACCGTTTCGGACAGCGCCTGAATCGTCGCCTCGCTCGGCTGCTGACGCCAGCCGCGATAGGCCGAAATGCAGGCCTTGGCGGTGTCGCGCAGACGGCCTTCCACCGCATCCACCGGCGGCGTCGGCTGGCCGGGGGCACGCGGGGCCTCCGGCGCGGCGGCAGTCTGGGCGGGAGCAGGGGCGGCAACCGGAGCGGGCGCGGGCTCCGGCCGGTTCAGGCGCAGCGTTTCCGTCGGAGCCGGCGCGGGAGCGGCAGCCGGCGCCTCGGCCGAAGCCTGCTCGGTGGCCGGTTCCGTCCGCGGGGCGCGGGTCAGGGTGGTGCGGCCGGTGCGGCCGGCGGCGCGGCGCGGTTCGGCCGGGGGTTCGGGCTCCGCGGCGGCGGGAGCCGGCGCCGCAGCCGGCGTTTCCGGGACCGCCGGGGTCACCGGAGCGGGCGCCTCGCCAACCGTCTCCGGCGTTGCGGACGAGGCGCCGTCGGCGGCCTGCGCCTCGTCCTGCATCCCGTCGGCGCCGGCATCAGCCTGGGCGGCACCGCCCTGGCCGCTGGCGGCCTCCGCCTTCTTGATGATGTAGGAGATGGCGCTGGGCGTGCATTCGAATTCGCGCGCGATGGCCGAAAGGGTTGCACCGCTGCGGTAACGTTCAAGAATTTGGGGCCATGCCGACTGCGGAATGCGCCCACGCTTCTTGGGAGACTCCGGTTCGCTCCCGGTTTCTGCGTTCATTATATCGCTCGGTTGCCAAAGTGAATTTTCAGTCATTCGTCAGCATGTCCACCCGGACCGCACGCTTCCGACGCGGGACCACGCGGGCGCGTGCGTCAGCAGCATCGAGGCTTCACGCTGGCGGGCGATGTTTTCGGTATGGACGACTATCGGAAACTCTTCTCAAAAATGCCAGCATAACTTTGCACGGAATCGTGATTTTGTATCCGGTGTCACAACAGCGTACGACGCTTGGTGGGGACCGGGGATTTTAAAACACGCAAGTCGCCGTAAACCCCCGGTCGCGGACGCCGGCCGCCGGCATCTTTCGATTGCCGACTTTTGAAAAGCACGATGGACCCCGGACGGGGGGTGGCGTGTTTTCAGTTGCAGAACAGCCCCAACCGTTTTTTGCGGAGACCGTCCATGCCGCATGCGTCCGTGCCGCGCTCGTATCCGATCTTCCGACGCCTTCCGGCCGCGGCGCTGTGCGCGCTGCTGTCCGGCGCGGTCCTTTTGCCGGTGCTGCCTGCGGCTGCACAGGACGCCTCCGCCACCGCGCAGCCGGGGGCGAGCAGGACCTATGCGCCGCCGTCCTTCCGCGACCTTGCCCGGACGCAGATCGACACGGTCGTCAACATCTCCAGCACCCAGGCGCCCCAGGCCTCGGCCGGCGGCGGCCGGCTGCCGGAGGGGTTGGACCTGCCGCCCGGGTCGCCGCTGGAGGAGTTCTTCCGCGAATTCCGCAACCGCCAGAGGGGAGGACAGGGGGATGAGTCTCCCGACGCCGCTCCGCCCGGCACTCCGCCCGGCCTGCCGAGCATGGCGCTCGGCTCCGGCTTCATCATCGATCCGTCGGGCCTGATCGTCACCAACAACCATGTGGTGGCCGACGCGGCGGAAATCGCCGTCACCCTGCATGACGGGACCAAGCTGCCGGCGAAGCTGGTGGGGTCCGATGCTCCGACCGACCTTGCGCTTTTGAAGGTCGAAAGCGACAAGCCGCTGACCGCCGCCCATTGGGGAGACAGCAAATCCGTGGAGGTCGGCGACTGGGTGGTCGCCATCGGCAATCCCTTCGGTCTCGGCGGGTCGGTGACCGCCGGCATCCTGTCGGCCCGCGCCCGCGACATCCAGCAGGGCCCCTACGACGAATATCTGCAGACCGACGCCGCCATCAACCGCGGCAATTCCGGCGGCCCGCTCTATGACGCCAGCGGCGCGGTGATCGGCATCAACACCGCCATCTATTCGCCGACCGGCGGCTCGGTGGGCATCGGCTTCGCCATTCCATCCTCGCTGGCCCAACCGATCATCGACCAGTTGAAGGATGGCGGAAAGGTGCGGCGCGGCTGGCTCGGCGTCCAGGTCCAGCGCGTGACGCCGGACATCGCCGAAAGCCTGGGTACGGACGGCACCGGCGGCGCCCTGGTCACCAGCGTGTCGCCCGACAGCCCGGCGGCGTCGGCCGGCCTGCGCCAGGGCGACGTCATCACCGCCTTCAACGGCGATCCGCTGGAACAGATGCGCCAGCTGCCCCGCATCGTCGCCTCCACCCGGATCGGCAGCACCGTACCGATGACCCTGCTGCGCGGCGGCAAGGAGGAAACGGTCCAGGTCACGATTGGCGAGCTGCGCAACGAGCCGCAGCAGGTGGCGCTGTCCGGATCCAGCGGCGCCCCCCGCTCCGCCCAGCCGGAGGAGAGCAAGTCGGCCCTGGGCCTCAAGCTCGCCCCGCTGACTCCCGGCCTGCGCCAGACCTTCTCCATCGCCGACGATGTCGACGGGCTGGTGGTGACGGAGGTCGACCGCGACAGCGCCGCGTCCCAGCGCGGGCTCGATCTCGGCGACGTCATCGTCGAGGCGGGACAGGAGCCGGTGGCGACCCCCGCCGACCTCGAATCCCGCATCGCCAAGGCGAAGGAGGACGGGCGCAAGACCCTGCTGATGCTGGTCAGCCGCGGCGGCGACCTGCGCTATGTCCCGCTTCCGCTAGACGGCCGGAAGGGGTAATCCGGCCGCTGCGGAGCCGGATCGGGCGGAAGCGGGGATCTGCCCCGCTTCGGTCTCATCCTTTTCCGCTACCGTTCGCCGCGCCGCGAGAGTAATTTGCCGCCCGTTTGGCGAATGGGATGGCAAACCGTGAGCATTTATCCGGAGAACGGCCAGCCGGTGCGGCTGTCGGTCGTTGTCCCCGTTTTCAACGAGGCCGAGAATGTGCTGCCGCTGCTCGAAGAGATTGAGCGGGCACTGCTTCCGGTCGGCGGTTTCGAGATCATCTTCGTCGACGACCAGTCGGACGACGACACCCAGGCGCGCCTTGCCGCGGCGGTGGATGCCGGCCGGCTGCGCGTGCTGCGCCATGTCCGCCGCTCCGGCCAGAGTGCGGCGGTGCGCAGCGGCGTCAAGGCGGCGCGCGGCGAGTTCGTGGTGACGCTGGACGGCGACGGCCAGAACGACCCGGCCGACATTCCGGCGCTGTTCGCCCTGGTGTCGACCGGAGAGGCCGGTGCGCCGGTGCTGGTCGGCGGCCTGCGCAAGAAGCGGCAGGACACGCTGTCCAAGCGCTGGGCTTCCAAGTTCGCCAACGCCGTCCGCCAGTCCTTCCTGCAGGACGGCTGCACCGACAGCGGCTGCGGATTGAAGCTGTTTCGCCGCGACGCCTTCCTCGACCTGCCCTTCTTCGGGGCGATGCACCGGTTCCTGCCGGCGCTCTTCCGCGCCCATGGCCATCCGGTGGCTTATGTGCCGGTGAACCATCGCCCGCGCGAGCGCGGCGTGTCGAAATACAACAACTGGCGGCGCGGGCTGATCGGCGTGGTCGATCTGCTGGGCGTTTACTGGCTGAAGCGGCGGACGAAGCTGTCCCCGGTCTCCGAACGCCTCTGACGGACTTTCACCGACCCTTTCGGGACAGGATTTTACGATGCTTGAGCGCGCCGCAGCGTGGTTCCAGGGGCAAAGCACCACCGACTTGGTTTGGGTCGGCATCGGCTTTTTCGCCCAGCTCATGTTCACCATGCGCTTCATCGTGCAGTGGATCGCCAGCGAGAAGGCGCGCCGCAGCGTGGTGCCGGAGCTGTTCTGGTACTTCTCGCTGGGCGGCGGCGTTCTGCTGTTCGCCTATGCCTTCTACCGCTTCGACCCGGTCTTCATGCTGGGGCAGGGCATGGGTCTGGTGATCTACGCCCGCAACGTCTATTTCGTCTGGAGCCACAAGAAGTCGCAGGGCGCCGACGGCGCGGTGCCGAGCAAATCGTGACCGCGATTTCCCCGCAGCGCGGCCGCCTGCCGACCAGCCATCTTCCAATCTGGGCCTATGCGCTGCTGGCGCTGATCGCCGCGGCGCTGTTCCTGCCCGGCTTCACGGTACTGCCGCCCTTCGACCGCGACGAGGCCCGTTTCGCCCAGGCATCCTCCCAGATGCTGGACAGCGGCAACTTCGTCGACATCCGCTTCCAGGACGAGACCCGCTATAAGAAGCCGGTCGGAATCTATTGGCTGCAGAGCGCCGCCACCGCGGCGGCCGATGCGTTGCGTGGGATCCCGGTCGGGGCCGACAAGGTCATCTGGACCTACCGCATTCCCTCCTTCCTGGGCGCGATCCTGGCGGTTCTGGCCAGCGCCTGGACGGCCGCGCGGCTGTTCGGCGGCCCGGCCGGCTTCATCGCCGGACTGATGATGGCGTCCTGCGTCGTGCTGGGAGTCGAGGCGCGGATGGCCAAGACAGACGCCGTCCTGCTCGCCACCGTGGTGATCGGGCAGGCGGCACTCGCCCATCTCTATCTTGGCCGCCGCGATCCGGTTCCGGCCGGGCGGGCCGCCTGGACGGTGCCGTTGGTCTTCTGGATCGCCGCCGGCGTCGGCGTGCTGGTCAAGGGGCCGATGGTCCTGCTGGTGTCCGGCAGCACGGCGCTGGTGCTGGCGCTGTGGGACCGCGAGGCCGGTTGGCTGAAGCGTCTGAAGCCGCTGGCCGGGCTCGGCATCGTCGTCGCCATCGCCGCCCCCTGGCTGATCGCCATCGCCATCAAGAGCAAGGGCGCCTTCTTCGCCGAATCCGTCGGCCACGACATGCTGGGCAAGGTGTCGGGCGGGCAGGAGGGCAAGGGGCTGCCGCCCGGCTATTATCTCGGCACCTTCTGGGTGACCTTCGCCCCCTGGTCGCTGTTGGCGCTGTTGGCGGTTCCCTGGGTGTGGGCCCGGCGCCGGCTAGACGCGGTTCGCTTCTGCATCGCCTGGATCGTCCCGAGCTGGCTGGTGTTCGAAGCGGTGCCGACCAAGCTCCTGCACTACACCCTACCGGTTTTCCCAGCCATCGCGGCCCTGGCCGCCGCGGCCCTGATCGACAATTTCGACCGCAGCCACGAACGGCCGCGCCGCTGGCTGGTCACCGCCGCGGTGGCGCTGGGTGTGATCGGCTTCGGCGCCCTCACCCTGGCCGTCGCCGTGATTCCCTGGCTGGTCGATCGCCGGATTGATCCGGTCGGGGTGGCGCTGGTGCCGGCGGTGGGCGGTCTCTTCGCCCTGTCCTTGCGCTCGCTTTTGCGGGGCGAGCGGAGGATCGGACTGGCCGCCGGTGTTGGCGCCGCGGCGCTGCTCTATGCCGGGACCTATGCCGTCGTTCTGCCGAACATCGACGGTGTGTGGGTCAGCCGGCAGGCCGCCCGCGCGGTGGCGCAGGTCCGGCCCTGCCCGGACAGCGTGGTGGCTACCGCCGGCTATTCGGAGCCGAGCCTGGTCTTCCTGCTCGGCACGCCGACCAAGCTCGTCCATGGCGCCGGGGCAGCCGCGCATCTGACGGCCGACCGCGCCTGTGGGCTGGCCCTGGTGGAGGACCGGGAGGCGCCGGCCTTCCTGGACAGCCTGGGCACGGCCACGCCGCTGCCGCTGGCGGAGCTGTCGGGCTTCAATTACAACACCGGCAAGCGCCTGCATCTGACGCTCTACCGGCTGCCGGCTCAATAACCCGCCTTCCGGTCCGTATCGGAAGGACGGGGGTTTGCTCCGCTTGGGGATGCCGCGACCGGGGTGGGTAATGCGCCTCCGCATTGGACGGCGCGGGTGCTTTCCGCTCGACTGACCCTTCCGATCCGTTTTTCCGGACGAAAGGCGCCTGTTCGATGACCCGCGTTGCCTCCTCTGCCGAAACCGCCGTCAAGTTCGCCATCTCCGCCGCTGCCGCCACGCTGGCGATGGTGACGCTGTCGCTGCCGGCCCATGCCCAGAAGCAGGAGTATGCGCCCTGGGTGTATGACCAGATGGTCCCGACCGGCCCGCTTCTGCGCAACATGGATCAGGCGCAGCCGATCCCCGGCCCGGCCCCGTCCCATTGGGGGGCGATCAAGGCTGGCAAGGACCGTGCCGGCATGACGCGCTACGGCACCGACGTGAAGCAGACGAGCCGGCATTATTCCGCCTCTCACTCGCTGACGCCGCCGCCGGTCGACCCCGCCGCCGCCCGGCGCGGGGCGGCTCCGCCGCGCAGCGCCGATGCCCCGCCCGCCCCGCGGACCGCGCGGACCGACTAAGCCCCTCCGGTCAGGTCCCATCCGGCATCTCTCCGGGACGCCACAGCCATGCAGCGCCGCGCACGCCACTGGAATCGCCGTGGCGGGCGCGGCGTACCGGCGTGTCCAGACGGTCGCTGAAGGCCCAGGGCTGCATCGCCGCCGGCAGCCGCTCGTACAGCAGTTCGGCGTTCGACAGGCCGCCGCCGAGCACGATGACGTCGGGGTCCAGCAGGTTGGCGACCGCGGCCAGACCACGGGCGAGCCGGCCGACCAGCCGGTCCGCCGTCGCCCTGCATCCGTCGTTGGCTGCGGACGGATCGGCTGCGCGGGCGAGGATCGTCGCGGCGTCGAGCCTTTCGCTGGTCGCAGCCAAATGGTCCGCCGCCACAGCGGGGCCGGACACGAAGGTCTCCAGGCAGCCGTGCCTGCCGCAATAGCAGGCCGGTCCCGGACGCTCGGCATCGGTCGGCCAGGGCAGCGGGTTGTGCCCCCATTCCCCGGCGATGGCGTTGCGCCCGCCCAGCACCCGGCCATGCACGACGATGCCGGCGCCGCAGCCGGTGCCGAGGATCGCCGCGAACACCACGCCGCAGCCGGCCCCGGCGCCGTCGGTCGCCTCCGACACCGCCAGACAGTTGGCGTCGTTCTCGACCCGCACTGGCCGGCCGAGTGCCTGGGTCAGGTCGCGTGTGAAATCGCGCCCGTTCAGCCAGGTGGAATTGGCGTTCTTGACCAGCCCGGTCGCCGGAGAGATGGCGCCCGGAATGCCCAGCCCGACCGTCGCCCTGTGCCCGCCGGGGATCTCGCCTTCCAGGCGGGCGACCAGATCGCGGATGGTCGCGACCGTGCCGTCATACTCTCCCTTCGGCGTGGGAACTCTGTGGCGGGCCAACTGGTTTCCCTGTCTGTCGAGCAGGATGCCCTCGGTCTTGGTCCCGCCCAGGTCGATGCCGATGCGGTGCCCGCTCGCATACTCTGTTCCGAACCCCGTTCCGGCCGATTGCGATCCGGTGGCTGCCATGCCCTGTCACCTGTCCGACTGTCCTACGTCCATCCATAGCGTCGCCGGACCCGCCCCGTCCAGCGGCGGGCACAATACCTGTCCGGAGGGGCATGACCCTGTCGCCGATGGCCGCACGGACCTGCGTTGCCTCTCCGCCGCGATGATGGGACAAAACGCAAGCGGCGGGCAAATCCCATTGACCCGCCCGGGCGTTCGGGTAGAAGGTCGCCGACTGTCGGGCGACGCCGATCCCCGCCCGAACCCGTCCTGTCGTACCGCGCCACCGGAGCCCCTGATGAGTCGCCAGCGCGCCGCCCTCCGCCTGTCCCTGAAAGCCCTGACCGGCGCCGCCGTCCTCGGCGCGCTGCTCGCCCTGCCCGCGCCCACGAGTGCCGCCGCCAAGGAGGCTGCGAAGCCGCCGGCGAAGTCGGCCGCTGCGAAGCCGGCTGCCGCGAAGGCGCACCCGGCCAAGTCGAGCGGCCCGGCCACGCCCGCCTGCTACAACCGCGCCGAATATGCGGCCGAGCAGATGATGCGCCTGCACACCGAGATGATGGTGGTCGGTCTGACCTGCCGCACGGTCATGCCGGACAAGAAGCCCTTCGACCTGTACCAGGACTTCTCGGTCAAGAACCGCGCCATGCTGTCCAACTCGGAAGCGTCGCTGATCGCCTTCTACAAGCGGTCGGGCGGCGGCAACGCCACGCGCCAGTTCGACATGTTCCGGACGGAGCTGGCGAACGAGATCAGCCGCCGCGCCGCCACCATTGGCATTCCGCAATACTGCGCCAACTTCGTCGATCGCTCGGTCGCCGCCAAGGACCTGACGCCCGACGACCTGCGCACCCTGACGACCGACGAGAAGGGTGCCGGCCTGATGCATCTGGCCAGCCGTCCGCTCTGCGACGTGAAGACGGTCAGCGGCCCGGACACCAACTATGCCGTCGCCCAGGCGCCTGTGGCCGCCCCGGCGAAGGCCGTCACCGCCAAGGCCAAGGCGAAGCCGGCCAAGGCCGCCGCGGCGGCCAAGCCGAAGCAGAAGGTCGCCGCCGCCCCGGCCAAGCAGTCGGTCGCCGTGCGCTGACGCTTCAACGATCTCTGGTTCGTTGCGAGAAACGCCCTGCCGGCAACCGCCGGCGGGGCGTTTCGCATTTCAGGCTCCGGTCGCCCCGGGGGATCACGCATGCGGGCAGCACAAATCTGTCTTGCAAAAATCCGTCAGGCTGGTACTACCGAAAAGGTCAGGAGGAGCACCTGCCCGACGGCCCGGCCGGATTGCAGGAGCATCCTCCAAACAGGAAAAATCATGGTCCGTCAGGCCAGTAGACGGAACTCCCGATGAAACGGCATTCCGTTTGGTGACTGGACGGGCTGCACCAGACAGGGGGCTGCTGTTGCGAGACCGGTGTGCCGAGTGTGCCCGTGCCGCCGCACCCTGCCTTTGCGCCGCGCTGAAGGTGGGATGAGGACATGGACTATTTTCTCCAGCAATTGATCAACGGCTTGTCGCTTGGGGCGATTTACGGCCTGATCGCGATTG
>CBFGPE010000097.1:0-29166 GCA_965650625.1 uncultured Azospirillum sp.
TCGGCCCGCTCCAGCCGCAGCACCACATGCCCACCGCAGCACTGTCCGGTCGCCGGTCCCAGCGGAAGATCCAGCATCTCAGCGGCGGTGCCGTCCTCCAGCATCTGGCGCGCGGTGGCAATGGCGGTCCATTCCAGCCGGCCGCCGCCGACGGTGCCGGCGCAGACTTCCCGCCCGACCAACATGCCGGCCCCCTCCTCGCGCGGGGTGGAGCCGCGCGCCTCGGCAACGGTGACGAGGATGGCGGGAGCGCCCTGGGACAGCCAGCCGGAGAGGGTGGTGGAGAGGGATGTCATGGTTGAGGGGAGGCCGCCACCCGCTCCCGCAACGCCGCGATGCAGCTCAGCACCCGCTCCGGCGTCGCCGGCGCGTCCAGCCTGGGGCAGAAGCGGTGGTCGGCGACGCTCGCCACCGCGTCGGACAGGGCGTGAAGCACCGACATGCCCAGCATGAAGGGCGGCTCGCCCACCGCCTTGGAACGGAAGATGGTGTCCTCGCGGTTCGGCGCGTTCTCCAGAAGCGCGACGTTGAAGATGCGCGGACGGTCGGAGCAGGCCGGGATCTTGTAGGTACTGGGCGCGTGGGTGCGCAGGCGGCCCTGCGCGTCCCACCACAGTTCCTCCATGGTCAGCCAGCCCATGCCCTGGACGAAGCCGCCCTCGATCTGGCCCCGGTCGATGGCAGGGTTCAGCGACCGGCCGCAGTCGTGCAGGATGTCCACCCGGTCGACGACATACTCGCCGGTCAGCGTGTCCACCGTCACCTCGGCGCAGGCCGCGCCATAGGCGAAGTAGTAGAACGGCGTGCCGCGCCCGGCCGCACGGTCCCAATGGATCTTCGGCGTCTTGTAGAAGCCGGTGGCCGACAGCTGCACCCGCGCCATATAGGCAGCGCGCACCAGATCGGCGAAGCTCATGTCGCGATCGCCGACCAGCACCCGGTTGCGCTGGAACCGCACCGCGTCGGGCGCGACACCCCAATGGGCCGCCGCGAAGGCGACCAGCCGCTCCTTGATGGTGCGGGCCGCCGCCTGCGCCGCCTTGCCGTTCAGGTCGGAGCCGGACGACGCCGCGGTGGCCGAAGTGTTGGGCACCTTGCCGGTATTGGTGGCGGTCGGGCGGATGTTGGCGATGTCGACCTGGAACTCCTCCGCCACCACCTGGGCGACCTTGGTGTAGAGCCCCTGCCCCATCTCGGTGCCGCCATGGTTCAGCTGGATGCTGCCGTCGGTGTAGACGTGAACGAGCGCGCCGGCCTGATTGTAGTGGCTGGCGGTGAAGGAAATGCCGAACTTGACCGGCGTCAGCGCCAGCCCCTTGCGCAGGATGCGGCTGTTGGCGTTGAAGGCGCGGATTTCCTCGCGTCGCGCCCAGTAGCCGCTGCTTTCCTCCAACTGCGCCACCAGCACCGGCAGGATGTTGTCGGTGACGGTCTGGTGATAGGGCGTCAGGCTGCGGCCGTCCGTCTCGGGATCGGTGCCGTAGAAGTTCCGCTTGCGGATCTCCAGCGGGTCCTTGCCCAGCGCGAAGGCGATCTCGTCGATCACCCGCTCCGCCGCGACCATGCCCTGCGGTCCGCCAAAGCCGCGGAAGGCGGTGTTGGACACCGTGTTGGTCTTCAGCGGCAGGGATTCCAGCCGTGCAGCCGGATAGAAATAGCCGTTGTCTGCATGGAACAGCGCACGGTCGGTCACCGGCCCCGACAGGTCGGCGGCATAGCCGGCGCGCGCCGCAAACAGCATGTCGACGCCCTGGATCAGCCCGCTGTCGTCGAAGCCGATGCGATAGTCGATCTCGAAATCGTGGCGCTTGCCGGTGATCTGGAAATCGTCGTCGCGGTCGGGGCGCAGCTTGGCGGCGCGGCCGGTGCGCTTGGCGACCAGCGCGGTGCAGGCGGCGAACAGGTTGGATTGTGTCTCCTTGCCGCCGAAGCCGCCGCCCATCCGCCGCACCTCCACCGTCACCGCGGCGCTGGGCAGGTCCAGAACATGGGCGACGATGTGCTGGACCTCCGTCGGGTGCTGGGTGGAGACGTGGATCAGCACCTCCTGGTCCTCGCCCGGCACCGCCATGGCGATCTGGCTTTCCAGGTAGAAATGCTCCTGCCCGCCGATGGCGAGCCTGCCCTCCACGCGATGCGCAGCCTCGGCCAGCGCCGCATCGGCGTCGCCCACCCTCAGGGTCATCGGCGCGGTAACCAGGGTGCGCTCACCATCACGGGCGGCGGCGATGGTCAGGATGGCGGGCAGGTCCTCATACTCGATCACCGCCAGCTTGGCGGCGCGGCGGGCCTGATCGCGGGTTTCGGCGGCGACGGCGAAGATCGGCTGGCCGACATGTTCGACCAGCGTCGAGGCGAACAGCGGCTCGTCATGCTTGCCCATGCAGCCGATGTCGTTCACCCCCGGCACATCGTCGGCGGTGAAGACCGCCACCACGCCGGGAGCCTGCCTGACCGGCGACAGGTCGATGGAGCGGATGCGCGCATGCGCCCGGCCGCTGAGGCCCAGATAGACGTGCAGCAGCCCGGCCGGCTCGGCGATGTCGTCGACGTAGACCGCCTCGCCGCTGACATGCTTGTGGGCGCTTTCATGCCTACGGGAGTCATGGACGGCGCCCTGGATGCGGTCCGGAGCGGTGATGGGAGCGATGGGCGTCGTGACGTCAGGCATGGGCCAGCCTCCGGTCGCCGACCAGACGGGTTTCCGCCGCCGGGTCGCTGGTCTCGACATACAGCTTCATCAGCAAATTCGCGGCCACGGTGGAGCGGTAGGCCGCGCTGGCCCGCCAGTCCGACAGCGGCGCGTAATCGTCCGCCAGCGCCTCCATGCCCTGGCGAACGCAGTCCTCGGTCCAATGACGGCCCAGCAGCACCGCTTCCGCCCCGCCGGCGCGTTTGGGCGTACCGGCCATGCCGCCGAAAGCGATGCGGATGTCGGCGACCCGCCCCTCGCCGTCCAGCGTCAGGCGGAAGGCGCCGCAGACGGCGGAGATGTCCTGGTCGAAGCGCTTGGCGATCTTGTAGGCATGGAACCGCACCCCCGCCGCCGGCTTGGGCAGGATCACCGCCTCGACGAACTCGCCCTCGCGGCGGTCCTGCTTGCCGTATTCGATGAAGAACTCCTCCAACGGCAGTTCGCGCGTCTCGTCGCCGCGCCGCAGCCGCAGGGTGGCGCCGCAGGCGATCAGCGCCGGCGGCGTGTCGCCGATGGGGGAGCCGTTGGCGATGTTGCCGCCGATGGTGCCCATGTTGCGCACCTGCTCCGCCCCGATGCGGCGGATCAACTCGCCGAAATCGGGATAGAGTGCCGCGATCCGCTCCGCCGCGTCGCTGTAGGTGACGCCGGCGCCGATCACCAGCGCATCGCCGCGATCCTCGATCCGCCGCAGGGCGCGGACCCGGCCGGTGTAGATGACGGTCGCCAGCACGCGCTGGAACTTGGTCACCCACAGCCCGACATCGGTCGCCCCCGCCACGATGGTGGCGCCGGGGTTGTCGAGCAGAAGCTGCGCCAGCTGTGGCACGGTGGCCGGAGCCAGGAAGCGGCGCCCGCCGGCGCCGACGCTGAGGATCTCCTCGTCGCGCAGAACCTTCAGCTTTTCCACCCAGGCCGCCCGGTCGGCGAAACGGTCGGTGGCGCGGTCGCCGATGCCGTACATGGCATGGGCGGCGCGGACGATCGGCTCATAACCGGTGCAGCGGCAGAGATTCCCGGCCAGCGCGTCGTCGATGCGCTGCCCGTCCGGCCGCTCCTCGTTCAGGTACAGCGCCAGCAGCGACATGACGAAGCCCGGGGTGCAGAAGCCGCATTGCGAGCCGTGGCAATCGACCATCGCCTGCTGCACCGGATGCAACGCTCCGTCCGGCCCCTTCAGATGCTCCACTGTCAGAAGGCGGCAGCCGTCCAGTGTGGCGAGAAAGCGGATGCAGGCGTTCACCGCCTCGTAGCGCACCGTATCGCCGTCCAGCCGCCCGACCACCACGGTGCAGGCACCGCAATCGCCCTCCGCACAGCCTTCCTTGGTGCCGACCCGCCGTTCCGACAGCCGCAGCCAGTCGAGCACCGTCAGGGTCGGATCGACCGCGTCGATCTCCCGAAGCTCGTCGCCGAGATAGAAGCGGAGGCGCTGGCGCATGGCTGCTCCCGAGGATGGTGACGATGTGACGCAGTATTTCACCGACGTCGACTCTGTCACCAGATCGGCAGCAGGGGAAAGAGTTTCAAACGATTTGCAAAAGAGGGCGCTTACGCACTCCCCTCCGGCGTCATCGTCGCCAATCCGCCAGCGGCGCGAACGGACGCCAGCGTCAGCGCATGCCAGTAGAGGTCCAGCAGGGCCGCCGGCATGCCGCCTTCCTCATGGCCTTCCATCGGCAGGATGGCGGCGGCATGGGCCAGTGCGGCGGTGGCGGCGTTCGCGCTGCGCGACACCGCGTCGCCCAGCAGCCCCAGCGTCTGGCCCAGCGCCGCGGCGTCGAAGCGCAGCAGGGCGGGCGGCACGGTGATCTGCGCCTCGCCCCCGCGCAGGCGGCCGACGGCGATGTAGACATGCAGCAGGTCGGGCCGGTCCTCCGGCCGCAGCAGGGCGGCGACGATGCGGTTGCCGGTCAGCGGGCCGGTCCCGTCGAACTCGTACATCGCGGCGCGCTCGCTCTGTCGGGTGGCGGCGAGGCCGGCGAGACGGGCAGTCAGCGGCTCCGACGCCCGGCGGTTGGCCTCGTCGAACAGGGCGGGGTGGCTGCCGCCCTCGCTCAGCACCACCAGCGGGGCGTCGGTCGCCGCCGCGGCGGCCAGCAGACGGGCCAGCACGGCAAAGGGATCGGTGCCCGCTTCACCCGCTTCCGCTTCCAGCAGGCCGGCACCGCGGCGCAGCACGGCCTCCGCAAAGCTGATGTCGATGTCCATGGCCGAGCCCTCCTCCCTGACGACGGAGCCCCTTTTAGGCCGGGGCGCCCCGCCCGCTCAATGGTAACCGAAGGCGCCCGTCACCTTTCCGCGGAAGATCCAGTAGGAATAGGCGGTGTAGCCCAGGATCGCCGGGATCAGGAAGGCCATGCCGACCAGCAGGAACACCTGCGTTTCCGGCGGGGCCGCCGCCTCCCACACGGTGACGCCCGGCGGGATCAGGTGCGGCCACAGGCTGATGGCGAGGCCGAGATAGGACAGGCCGAACAGCGCCATCGACAGCACGAAGGGCGCCACATCCCGGCTTTTGTCGATGGCCCGCCACAGGGCGACGGCCAGCACCGCCGTGAGGATGGGCACCGGCGACAGGAAGATCAGGTTGGGCATGGAGAACCAGCGCGCGGCGATCTCTGGCAGCAGGAAGGGCGTCCACAGGCTGACCACCGCCACACCGGCCAGAACCACCAGCATCAGCAGCCGCGCCATGCGGAAGCACCAGTCCTGCAACGGCCCGATGGTCCGCCAGATCAGCCATGTCGCTCCCAGCAGCGCATAGCCCACCACCAGCGCCACCCCGCAGAACAGGCTGAAGGGCGACAACCAGTGCAGCATGCCGCCGACGAACTGCCTCTCGTACACCGGAATCCCCTGGATGAAGGACCCCAGCACGACCCCCTGCGCGAAGGTCGCCAGCAGCGAGCCGAGAAAGAAGGAACGGTTCCACCAATGCCGCCCCGCCCGCGCCTTGAAGCGGAACTCGAAGGCGACGCCGCGGAAGATCAGGGCTATCAGCATGACCAGCAGCGGCAGATACATCGCTGGCAGAACCACCGCATAGGCGATGGGAAAGGCCGCGAACAGCCCGGCTCCGCCCAGCACCAGCCAGGTCTCGTTGAAGTCCCAGACCGGCGCCACCGTGTTCATCATGGTGTCGCGGTCCTCCTCCGTCGGGGCGAAGGGGTAGAGGATGCCGATACCGAGGTCGAAGCCGTCCATCAGCACATACATGAACACCGCGAAGCCGACGATCCCGACCCAGATCAGGGTCAGCAGGCTTCCTTCCGCAATTTCCTGCATCGGGCTTACTCCGCCGCTTCGAGGGACTGGTCGGTGGCCGACAGCGGCCGCTTCGGGCTCTGCGCCTCCGGCGGCTGGGGCGCGTCGTGGATGTGGGTCGGGCCGGTGCGCAGCAGGCGGATCAGGTAATAGGTGCCGGCGCCATAGATGATGGTGTAGGCGACGACGAAGGACAGCAGCGAGATCAACGCCGCCCCCGTCGTCAGCGACGGCGTCACCGCGTCGGCCGTGCGCAGGTGGCCGTAGACGACCCAGGGCTGGCGCCCGATCTCTGTGGTGAACCAGCCGGCCAGGATGGCGACGAAGCCAATGGGCATGCAGCCGACCAGAATGCGGTAGAACCAGTCGCTGTTGTACAGCCGGCCGCGGAAGCGGAGCACCAGATGAACCACCGCCACCGTCAGCATCAAGAGGCCGATGCCGACCATCAGGCGGAAGGTCCAGAAGATGATACGCGGATCGGGCCGCTCGTCGGCCGGGAACTGCTTCAGGCCGGGCACAGTGCCGTTGAAGTCGTGGGTCAGGATCAGGCTGGACAGGGCGGGGATGCCGACCTCCAGATGGTTGGTCTCCTTCTCCACGTCGGGGATGGCGAACAGCACCAGCGGCGCGCGCGGTCCCCCTTCCCAATTGCCTTCCATCGCGGCGATCTTGGCCGGCTGATGCTCCAGCGTATTCAGCCCATGCTCATCGCCGAGGAAAATCTGCAAGGGCGCCAGAACGGTGATGAGGGCGAGCGCCATGCTGAGCCCCAGCTTCGCATGGTCGAAATGCCGGCGCTTCAGCAGATAGAAGGCGCTGATGCCGGCGACGACGAAGCTGGTGGTCAGGAACATCGCCGTCACCATGTGGGCGAGGCGATAGGGGAAGGACGGGTTGAACACCACCTGCCACCAGTCGGTGACGAAGTAACGGCCATCCCGGATCTCGAAGCCGGCCGGGGTGTGCATCCAGCTGTTGGCCGACAGGATCCAGAAGGACGACAGCAGCGTGCCCAGCGCCACCAGACAGGCCGCCATCAGATGGATGCCGCGCGGCACCCGGTCGCGCCCGAACAGCAGGATGCCGAGGAAGGCGGCCTCCAGGAAGAAGGCGGTGACGACCTCGTACTGGATCAGCGGACCAAGGACGTTGCCCACGGTGTCGGACCAGCGGCTCCAGTTGGTGCCGAACTGATAGGACATCACGATGCCCGACACCACGCCCAAGCCGAAGGACAGCGCGAAGATGCGGGTCCAGAACTCCGACAGGCTGCGGTAGATGCCCTTGCCGGTGCCCACCCACAGCGCCTCCAACAGCGCGATCCAGCAGGCAAGTCCCACTGTGAAGCTGGGGAACAGGATGTGGAAGGAGATCGTGAACGCGAACTGGATTCGCGACAGGATCAATGGATCGAGGTCCATGGCCGCCGCCTCTTTTGTTTGGGCGCGTGGGAAGCCTTACGCCGGGCGGGACCCGGCGCGGCTGTGGCAAGACCCCATGTAGGATGAGTGATTGGGCCGGAAAGGGGACTAGTCTTTCGGGCTTAAGCCGGACTACGGGAAGCGGTAGCGAGGATGCGCCGGCCGGCCGGCACTGCCCCTTTGGACGATTTTGTCAGTGGGGCGGCCAATCAATGTGGTGGATAGACTGCGGTGATGCCGGAAATCACCGTCTGCGCGGCCAGTGCGGCCAGCACGATGCCCAGAACGCGGCTGACCGTGTGGATCACCGTGCGGCCCAGCAGCCGCCCGACCCAGTCGGCGCCCAGCAGGATCAGCGTCACCCCGCCGATCACCGTCGCCGCCGCGCCCAGAACGCTGACCTGCCCCGCCACCGTGGTGCCGACGCGATCCATCAGCAGCAGGATGGAGGTGATGGCGCCCGGCCCGGCGATCAGCGGCACCGCCAGCGGGAAGACGGCGATGTCGTGCGCGTCCTCGTCGGTCATCGCCTCGCCGGTGGCGCGCTCCTTGCGCTCGGAGCGCTTGGCGAACAGCATCTCGAAGGCGATCCAGAACAGCAGCGCGCCGCCGGCGATGCGGAAGGCCGGCATCTCGATGGACAGGGTCTGTAGGACGACCTTGCCGAAATAGGCGAAGAAGACCAGCACCACGAAGGCGATGGCGGTGCCTCGCAACGCGATGATCCGCTTGTGGCGGTCGTCGAAACCACGGGTCAGCGCGATGAACAGCGGCACCAGCCCCGGCGGATCGACGACGACGAAAAAGACGACGAGATTGCTGATGTAGTCCGACAAAGCGGGCTCCAGCCTGATGTGATTATGGATTTGCGGTACCGATCATAGGCTTGGCGGTGCGGGGTGTCACCCCTCGGCCAGCGCGTGGGCGAACGCCTCGACCCCCTGCACGCCCGCCGGGGTCAGGCCGTAGGTGCCGCGCCCGACCCGCTCGAACCAGCCATAGACGTTGCGCAGCAGCATCGCCCCGACATCCTTCGGCGCCCCCGCCTTGCGTAGCGCCGCGACGGTCAGCGGTCCGTTGCGCAGCATGCGGGCGATGCGCAGCGCGTCCTGGCGATAGGCGGTGACGATGGCGACACGGGTGGAGCCGCCACGATTGGGATCGCCGACCCGACGGGCATGCTCACCCAGCAGGCGGTGCGTGCGCTTCTTGTCCTTGCGCGGGGTATAGGGGACGGGATCGAGCAGCACGGTGACACGCTGCCCCTCCGCCAACCCCGGATCGACCATCAGCAGGCCGAGACCCAGCCGGCGACAGAGCTTCTTCACGTCACCGTCCAGTGGAGACGGGCCGGTGGCCTTGCGCCCCGGCTGCGGCACGGCGAGATAAACGCTGTCGCTGATCGCCAGCCGGTCCACCCCCTGCAGCACGAGGTCGAGCGTGAAGCGCTTTTTCAGTTCGACGATCACCGGCGGCTCGGCCCCGCGCGTGGCGACGAGATCGCAGCCGTGGATCTCCGCCTTCACGTCATAGCCCTGGGCTTCGAGAAAGGCTTTGACGGGCGCGTAGAGGTCGGTTTCGGCGGTGACAGTCATCAATCCCCTCTCCCGTCCCGGGAGAGGGTGGCGCGAAGCGCCGGGTGAGGGGTGATGCAAGA
This sequence comes from uncultured Azospirillum sp., assembly GCA_965650625.1. GTDB lineage: Bacteria > Pseudomonadota > Alphaproteobacteria > Azospirillales > Azospirillaceae > Azospirillum. The sequence continues at coordinate 9,044 of CBFGPE010000097.1, forward strand.
AACCAGAAGCGCATGGTTCCTTGCACCACCCCTCACCCTCCCCGCCTACGGCGGGTCCCCTCCCTCTCCCGGGACGGGAGAGGGCTTAGGTTACTGGAAAGACAGCGTCAAGCCGCGGCCTTCTGCTTGCGCAGGATGCCCAGGATGTCGGACGCCGCCTTCGGGATGTTGGTGCCCGGCCCGTAGATCGCCGCGGCGCCGGCCTTATAGAGGAAGTCGTAGTCCTGCGGGGGGATCACGCCGCCGCACACCACCAGGATGTCGCCGGCGCCCTGTTTGCGCAGTTCCTCGATCAGTTGCGGGACCAGCGTCTTGTGGCCGGCGGCCTGGGACGACACGCCGATGACGTGCACGTCATTCTCCACCGCCTGCCGCGCCGCCTCGTCCGGGGTCTGGAACAGCGGCCCGATGTCGACGTCGAAGCCGATGTCGGCGAAGCTGGTGGCGATCACCTTGGCGCCGCGGTCGTGGCCGTCCTGGCCCATCTTCACCACCAGGATGCGCGGCCGGCGGCCTTCCTCGGCGGCGAAGGACGCCACCTCCTCCTGAATGCGCTTGAAGCCCTCGTCGCCCTCATAGGCCGAGCCGTAGACGCCCGAGACCGAGCGGATGACGGCGACATGGCGGGTGAAGGCCTTTTCCAGCGCATCGGAGATTTCGCCGACGGTGGCGCGGGCGCGGGTGGCCTCGACCGACAGGGCCAGCAGGTTGCCGGACTTCTCTGTGGCGGCCTTAGTCAATGCTGCCAACGCCTCCTGGCACTTGGCCTCGTCGCGGCTGGCGCGGATTTGCTTCAGGCGGGCGATCTGCGCCTCACGGACGGCGGTGTTGTCGATGTCCAGCACGTCCACCCCCTCGGGGTTCTCCGGACGGTACTTGTTGACGCCGACGATCACCTCCTCGCCGCGGTCGATGGCGGCCTGACGGCGGGCGGCGGCCTCCTCGATCAGCAGCTTGGGCATGCCGCTCTCGACCGCCTTGGTCATGCCGCCCATCTCCTCGACGCGGCCGATCAGCTCCAGCACGGCGTTGGCGAGGCTGTGGGTCAGATGCTCGATGTAATAGGAGCCGCCGAGCGGATCGACCACCTTGGTCACGCCGGCTTCCTCGGCGATGATCAGCTGGGTGTTGCGGGCGATGCGGGCAGAGAACTTGGTCGGCAGGCCCAGCGCCTCGTCGAAGGCGTTGGTGTGCAACGACTGGGTGCCGCCCAGCACCGCCGCCATCGCCTCGATGGTGGTGCGGATGACGTTGTTGTAGGGGTCCTGCTCGGTCAGCGAGACGCCGGAGGTCTGGCAGTGGGTGCGCAGCGCCAGCGAGCGGGCGTCCTTCGGCTGGAACTTCTCCTGCATCAGGGAGGACCACAGCAGGCGCGCGGCGCGCAGCTTGGCGATCTCCATGAAGAAATTCATGCCGATGGAGAAGAAGAAGGACAGGCGCGGCGCGAACTTGTCGACCGGCAGGCCCTTCGACATCGCGGCGCGGACATATTCCAGGCCGTCGGCGATGGTGAAGGCCAGCTCCTGCACCGCCGTCGCCCCGGCCTCCTGCATGTGATAGCCGGAGATCGAGATCGAGTTGAACTTCGGCATGTGCTGGGAGGTGTACTCGATGATGTCGGCGATGATCCGCATCGAGGGTTCGGGCGGGTAGATGTAGGTGTTGCGGACCATGAACTCCTTAAGGATGTCGTTCTGGATGGTGCCGCTCAGCTTGTCCTGGGAAACGCCCTGCTCCTCCGCCGCGACGATGTAGCCGGCCAGGATCGGCAGCACCGCGCCGTTCATGGTCATCGACACCGACATCTTGTCGAGCGGGATGTCGGCGAAGAGAACCTTCATGTCCTCGACGCTGTCGATCGCCACGCCGGCCTTGCCGACGTCGCCGACGACACGCGGATGGTCGCTGTCATAGCCGCGGTGGGTGGCGAGGTCGAAGGCCACCGACAGGCCCATCTGGCCGGCCTTGAGGTTGGCCTTGTAGAAGGCGTTCGACTCCTCCGCCGTGGAGAAGCCAGCGTACTGCCGGATGGTCCAGGGCTTCACCGCGTACATCGTGGCGCGTGGGCCGCGGGTGAAGGGCGGGAAGCCAGGCAGCGTGTCCAGCTCCATCCCTTCCAGGTCGGCGGCGGTGTAGAGCGCCTTGACGTCCAGACCTTCCGGGGTCTTCCAGGTCAGCTTGGAAAGGTCACCGTCGGCGCCGAGATCCTTGGCGGCCAGCTTGTCCCAATCGGCAAGGGTCTTCTTCGGGAACTCGGTCATCGACGCCTCCTGATGGCTTCTTATGGCGCTGGTAGGGTATCAGTGCGTTTCCGCCCGACGCACCCCCTTCCAACGGTCCGATGAACCATTGGAAGGGGGGCAGGGGGTACGCTTCCTCTCGGTACTGTTCTTCTTATTATACGGTTACGCGAATTCCACGATCTTCTGATCGACCGCCAGGCTGCTGCCCGGGGCTGCGTGGATTTTCGCGACCGTTCCGTCCTGCGCGGCGCGCAGAATGTTTTCCATCTTCATGGCCTCGACCACGGCCAGCACCTCGCCGGCCTTGACCTCCTGGCCTTCCGACACCGCCAGCGACACCAGCAGGCCCGGCATCGGCGACAGCAGGAACTTCGACATGTCCGGCGGCGCCTTGACCGGCATCAGCGCGTCCAGCTTGGCCGCCTTCGGGGTCAGCACCTTGACGACCGCCTGCGACCCGCTGTGGTGCAGGCGATAGCCGATGCCGACCCGGTCGATCTGCACGCAGACATGCTGGCCGTTCACCGTGCCGCGGAACAGCGGCGCTCCGATCTGCCAGTCGCTCCACACCGTGTGGTGCTTGCCGTCGATGTCGACGGTGTAGCCGATGCGCTGCGGGCTGCCGTCGGCGGGGTGCAGGTGCACCGGATGCTGGGTGCCGTCCAGCACCACCACCCAGTCGTCGCGCACCGTCACCTTGCTGCCGGGCATCTTGCCGGAGATCTGGATGTCGCGGTCGTTCAGGCTGCGGTGGATCACCGCCGCCACCGCGATCAGCACCGCCGGGTCCTCCGGCGGCAGGTCGGAGGCGTGGAAACCGTTCGGATATTCCTCGGCGATGAAGTTGGTGGTCAGCCGCCCGTCGACGAAGCGCTGGTTCGCCATCAGCGAGGCCAGGAACGGGATGTTGTGGCTGACGCCGCGGATGTAATACTGGTCCAGCGCCTCGCGCATGCCGGCGATCGCCGCGTCGCGCGTCGCGCCCCAGGTGCAGAGCTTGGCGATCATCGGATCGTAGTACATCGAGATCTCGCCGCCCTCGAACACCCCGGTGTCGACGCGGACATGCGGGTCGGCGGCCGGCGGCTGGTAATGGGTCAGGCGGCCGGTGGAGGGCAGGAAGTTGCGGAAGGGATCCTCGGCATAGACGCGCGCCTCGACCGCCCAGCCGGTCAGCTTCACGTCGTCCTGGGTGATCGACAGCTTCTCGCCGTAGGCGACGCGGATCATCTGCTCGACGAGGTCGAGGCCGGTGATCAGCTCGGTGACCGGGTGTTCGACCTGAAGACGGGTGTTCATCTCCAGGAAGTAGAAGTTGCGCTCGGCGTCGACGATGAACTCCACCGTGCCGGCCGACTTGTACTGCACCGCGTTGGCGAGCGCCACCGCCTGCTCGCCCATCGCCTTGCGGGTGGCGGCGTCGAGGAATGGGCTTGGGGCCTCTTCGATGACCTTCTGGTGGCGGCGCTGGATCGAGCATTCACGCTCGCCGAGATAGAGGCAGGTGCCCTGCCCGTCGGCCAGAACCTGGATTTCGATGTGGCGCGGCTGCTGGATGTACTTCTCGACGAAGACGCGGTCGTCGGCGAAGCTGGAACGCGCCTCGTTCTGGGCCGAACGGAAGCCCTCGCGCGCCTCCTCGTCGTTCCAGGCGACGCGCATGCCCTTGCCGCCACCGCCGGCCGACGCCTTGATCATCACCGGATAGCCGATGTCGCGGGCGATGGTCACCGCCTCGCTGTCGTCGGCGATGACGCCGAGATAGCCGGGGACGGTGGAGACGCCGGCTTCCTTGGCCAGCTTCTTCGACTCGATCTTGTCGCCCATCGCCTGGATGGCGTGGGCGTCCGGACCGATGAAGGCGATGCCGGCGGCGGCCAGCGCCTCCTGGAACTCGCGCTTCTCCGACAGGAAGCCGTAGCCGGGATGAACGGCCTGGGCGCCGGTCTGCTTGCAGGCCTCGACGATGCGGTCGACAAGCAGATAGCTCTGGGCCGACGGGGCGGCACCGATATGGACGGCCTCGTCGGCCATCTCGACATGCAGGGCGTTCTTGTCGGCGTCGGAGTAGACCGCGACGGTCTTGATGCCCATGCGGCGTGCCGTGCGGATGACGCGGCAGGCGATCTCGCCACGATTGGCGATGAGGATCTTCTCAAACATGCTGCCGGCCCTCACAGCGGAATGTTGTCGTGCTTGCGCCAGGGGTTCTGGAGCTGCTTGTTCTTCAGCATGGACAGCGCCTTCGTGATGCGGCGGCGGGTGCCGTGCGGCATGATGACGTCGTCGATGTAACCGCGCGACGCGGCGACGAAGGGATTGGCGAACTTCTGCTTGTACTCTTCCGTACGCGCCTCGATCTTCTCGGCATCGCCGATGTCGCTGCGGAAGATGATCTCCACCGCGCCCTTGGCACCCATCACCGCGATTTCCGCCGACGGCCACGCATAGTTGACGTCGCCGCGCAGATGCTTGGACGACATCACGTCGTACGCGCCACCGTACGCCTTGCGGGTGATGACGGTCACCTTCGGCACGGTCGCCTCGGCGTACGCGTACAGCAGCTTGGCGCCGTGCTTGATGATGCCGCCGTACTCCTGGCTGGTGCCGGGCATGAAGCCGGGGACGTCGACCAGGGTCAGGATCGGGATTTCGAAGGCGTCGCAGAAGCGGACGAAGCGCGCCGCCTTCTTGGAGCTGTCGATGTCCAGGCAGCCGGCGAGCACCATCGGCTGGTTGGCGACGATGCCGACCGTGGAGCCGTTCATGCGGGCGAAGCCGATGATGATGTTCTTGGCGTATTCCGGCTGGAGCTCGAAGAAGTCGCCCTCGTCCACGATCTTGAGGATCAGCTCCTTCATGTCGTAGGGCTTGTTCGGGTTCTCCGGCACCAGCGTGTCGAGCGAGAAGTCCTCGCGGTCCAGCGGATCGGCGCAGGGGCGGACCGGCGCCTTCTCACGGTTCGACGACGGCAGGAAATCGACGAAGCGGCGCAGTTGCAGCAGCGCCTCGACGTCGTTCTCGAAGGCCAGATCGGCCACGCCCGACTTTGTGGAGTGGGTGACGGCGCCGCCCAGCTCCTCGGCGGTCACGACCTCGTGGGTGACGGTCTTCACCACGTCCGGGCCGGTGACGAACATGTAGGAGCTGTCCTTCACCATGAAGATGAAGTCGGTCATGGCCGGCGAGTACACCGCACCGCCGGCGCACGGCCCCATGATGAGGGAAATCTGCGGGATGACGCCCGACGCGTCGACGTTGCGCTGGAACACCTCGGCATAGCCGCCCAGCGAGGCGACGCCTTCCTGGATGCGGGCGCCGCCCGAATCGTTCAGGCCGATGACCGGCGCGCCGACCTTCAGCGCCTGGTCCATGATCTTGCAGATCTTCTCGGCATGCGCTTCCGACAGCGCGCCGCCGAAGACCGTGAAGTCCTGGCTGAAGACGAAGACGAGGCGGCCGTTGACGGTGCCATGGCCGGTGACCACGCCGTCGCCCGGAACCTTCTGGTTTTCCATGCCGAAGTCGATGCAGCGATGTTCGACGAACATGTCGAACTCCTCGAACGATCCTTCGTCGAGGAACAGGTCGATCCGCTCGCGCGCGGTCAGCTTGCCTTTGGCGTGCTGGCCGGCGATGCGCTTCTCACCGCCGCCCAGCCGCGCCGCGGCGCGCTTGGACTCCAACTTGGCCAGAATGTCTTGCATCGGGCGTTTCCAATCCTTGGCGTCGCAGTGACTGTCCCCGCTCCGGCGGCAAGCGACGCAATCATTCACCGGAACGCCGCGGATTATTCACAAACTTCGCAGCGCTTCAAACAGCCTCTTCGCAAAAACGTGCGAAGTTGCGAAGCCCTTTGCAAAGGCGGATTTGCGCTTGCTAAGATTGCGAAGAACGGCCGTTTTCCAAGGTTGTCGCCGGGGCGGGATTTTATACGCATGCAAAAGAAGCTATTCCTTGGCTACAAGCTGCGCCGCCTGCGCGAACAGCGCAGCCTGACCCAGGCCTCGCTGGCCAAGACGCTGGAGCTTTCGCCGAGCTATCTCAACCAGTTGGAGAACAACCAGCGCCCGCTGACCCTGCCGGTGCTGATGCGGATCGCTGCCACCTTCGAGCTGGAGCTGTCCGCCTTCCTGGAGGACGAGGACAGCCGGCTGGTCTCCGACCTGCGCGAGGCGCTGGCCGATCCGCTGTTCGCCGGTGCACCGCTGACCGCGGGCGAACTGCGCAGCGTGGTGGGGTCCAGCCCCGAACTGGCCCGCCGGGTGCTCAGCCTGCATCAGGCCTATCAGAAGCTGCATGAGCGGGTACAGTCGCTGGCCGACAGCCTGTCCAACCGCGAACCCAGCAGTCAGGAGGGCGACAGCTTCGCCGGCCCGCAATTTCCGTACGAGGAGGTTCGGGACTATTTCCACTACTGCAACAATTACATCGGCCCGCTGGACGAGGCGGCGGAACGGCTGTGGGATAGCGAGAAGATCCATTCCGGATCGTTGCTGAACGAACTGGCCGCCTATCTGAAGCGCCGCCACGACGTGCGGGTGAAGATCGTCGCCGATGAAGCCGGCGAAACCGCCATGCGCAGTTACGACGCCACCACCGGCACGTTGCGGCTGTCGGCCCTGCTGACCAGCTCCAGCCGCGCCTTCCACATGGCGAACCAGATCGCGCTGCTGGAATTCGGCGACCAGATCGACGAGCTGGTGGATCAGGCGAAATTCTCCAGCGAGGATGCGCGGTCGATCTGCCGGGTCGGGCTCGCCAATTACTTCGCCGGGGCGCTGGTGCTGCCCTATCGCGCCTTCGCGGCGCAGGCCCGCGCCTTGCGTCACGATGTGGAGCAACTGCAAAGCCGCTTCTCCGCCAGCTTCGAGCAGGTCTGCCACCGGCTGTCCACCTTGCAGCGGCCGGGGGCACGCGGCCTGCCCTTCTATTTCGTGCGGGTCGACATGGCCGGCAACATCACCAAGCGCCATTCCGCCACGCGCTTCCACTTCGCCCGCTTCGGCGGCGCCTGCCCGCTGTGGAACGTGCACGAGGCCTTCGCCCAGCCCGGCAAGATCCTGGTGCAGTTCGCCCAGATGCCCGACCGCACCGCCTATATCAGCATCGCCCGCACGGTGACCAAGCGCGGTGGCGCCTATCTGAAGCCGTCTCGGCAGTTCGCCGTCGGGCTGGGCTGCGAGGCCAGCCACGCGCCGGAGCTGGTCTATGCCGCCGGCATCGACATCACCGACATGAAGGCGGCGGTGCCGATCGGCGTGAACTGCCGCCTGTGCGAGCGCACCGACTGCCAGCAGCGCGCCTTCCCACCGATCGGCAGCGAATTGCGGGTGAACGAGCATCACCGCAGCTTCGTGCCCTACCTGTTCAATCCGCCGGACACGCCGCCACGCTGACCACACCACCCCTGCGAGCATCCGGTTGGCCCGCAACTTGCTGAGAATGGGTCGCAAGATCGGAATGGCTGTGCCTTCGGGCATTTCCCGGCCCGATCGCTGCAAGCTGCTTCGCATTTTGCCAATGGCGGGCCATGGACGGTGACAATCTGCATCACGCCCCCACCCGGCGGGGGACGGCCTTCGCTCCCGAGGCGTTGGCCCGCATGCTGTCGGTGTCGACCGCGGCCCTTGCCCAGGGACGCGGCATCGCCCTGGACGTGAGCGTGCTGAGCGGCACGCCGCCGCGGCTGGTGGGCGATGCAGAAACCGCGGGCGCGCTGTGCAACGCGCTGGCCGCCAGCGCCATCGCAAATGCCGGCCCCGGCCGGCTGGACGTCCGCCTGTCGGCCCTGCCGGCGGGGGAGGAGCGCGTGACCCTGCGGGCCGAGCTGACCGGACGCTTCGACAGCCATGGCGAGACCGGCTTCGGCCAGGAACTCGCCCGGCGCCTGCTGGCGGCGCTGGGCGCCCAGATGACGGTGGAACACCATGGCGACGGGACGCGGCGGGCGGTGCTGGACATGCCGGTCGCCCTGCCCTCCCGCACCACCGACGCCGAGCGGCTGATGAGTTGGGCACGCGCGCGCGGTGGCCGGCTGCTGGTGGTGGACGACAGCGCCACCAACCGGATGGTGGTCGCCGGGCTGCTCGCCAAGGCCGGATTCTCGGTCGAAACCGCCAATGGCGGAGCGGAAGCGGTGGAGGCGGTCGCCCAGGCGCCGGTTCCGCCAGAGGCGGTGCTGATGGACGTCGCCATGCCCGACATGGACGGGGTGACGGCGACCGCCACCATCCGCCGGCTGGGCGACGGGCGGGGTCGCATCCCGATCATCGCCGTCACCGCCAACGCCCAGCCGGAAGACCGCATCCGCTGCCTGTCCGCCGGGATGAACGACTATCTGACCAAGCCGGTGCGGCGCGCCGACCTGCTGGGCGCCCTGGAACGCTGGCTGGCGCCGCCTCCGGTCTGAGACCTTAAAAGGACGAGTCCGGTTCCTTCAGGAAGGCTTCCTCTTCAGGCGTGGTAGCACGACCGAGGACCGCATTGCGGTGGGGGAAGCGGCCGAAGCGCTGGATGATCTCGCGGTGCCGCTGCGCATAGCGCACCGTCGTCTCGTCGCCCACCCGCTCGGTGAACAGGGCGACGGAGCGGTTCTGGCTCGCCATGTCCTCGTGATGCTCGAAGGGCAGATAGAGGAAGATCCGCTCGTCGGTCGTGCATTCCAGGTCGAAGCCGTTGGCGACGGCATGGTCGCTGACGGCCCGCGCCTTGTCGTCGGTGGCGAAGGCGCGCGGATCGCCGCGGAAGATGTTGCGCGGCACCTGATCCAGCAGCACGCACAGCGCGATGCAGCCGTCGACATCCTCCATCCAATGATCGTACGCGCCGCGCGCCGCCGCTTCGTAATGCGGCCCCAGCGTCTCGGCGACCGCCCGGTCGAAGCTGGCCGACTTGCGGAACCAGTAGGGCTTCATCGCCTCGTCGAACCAGAAATCGACGATTTCGTCGATCAGACTGTCCACCATCGTCTTCTCCGTCCTGTGCGTGATGCCCGAAGACCAACATCCCAAACGGAAACAGGGCGCCCAAAGGGGCGCCCTGTCCAGGTCTCACATCGCCTCACCGAACCGTCCGGCTCAGTGCAGCGTGCTCCACAGCTTGCGCTTGGCGGCATACATCAGGCCGGCCAGCACCAGCAGGAACAGGATGACCTTAACGCCCATCTGCTTGCGGGCATCCAGGTGCGGTTCCGCGACGAAGGTCAGGAAGGTCGCCACGTCGTGCGCCTGCTGCTCCACCGTCGCCTTGGTGCCGTCGGCGAAGGTGACGCCGTCGGGCTGCAGGATGTTCGGCATGCCGACCTGATGGCCGGGGAACACCTTGTTGTAGTTCATGCCGTCCATGATGTGGACGCCGGGCGGCGGCTCCTCGAAGCCGGTCAGGAAGGCGTAGATGTAATCCTCGCCACCGACGCGGGCCTTGGCCATCAGCGACAGGTCCGGCGGCAGCGCGCCGTTGTTCGCCACGCGGGCGGCCTGGTCGTTGGGGAACGGCGACGGGAAATGGTCGGCCGGCGTGGCCGGACGCATGAACATCTCGCCCGCGTCGTTCGGGCCGGCCTGCACCTCATAGCCGGCGGCGAGCGCCTTCAGCTCGTCTTCCTTGAAGCCGATGCCGGCCAGCGTGCGGATCGGCACCAGATGCATCGAATGGCAGGCCGAGCAGACTTCCTTGTAGATCTGGAAGCCGCGCTGCGCCGCCGCCTTGTCGATGGTGCCGAAGATGCCGGCATGCGGCCAGCTCTGCTTGGGGATGTGCACGCCTTCGGAGGCCTGCGCGGCCCCGGCGATGCCGAGTGCCAGCGCCGCCGAGAGGATTGCAGTCTTCAACGCGCGCATCAGGCCTTCTCCATCGGCTTGGCATGGGCGCCGGCGGCGATGCCACCACCGCCCTTCAGAACGGACTCGGAGATGCTGGTGGGAAGCGGAGGCGTGCGCTCCAGCTTGCCCAGCAACGGCAGCAGGATCAGGAAGTGGAAGAAGTAGTAGGCGGTGCCGATACGCGCGATCAGCAGCCAGGAGCCTTCGGCCGGCTGCGAACCGGCATAGCCCAGGATCAGGGCGTCGATCGCCAGGATCCAGAAGAACTGGCGGTAGACCGGGCGGAACTTGCAGCTGCGGATCTTGGAGCGGTCGAGCCACGGCAGGAAGGCCAGCAGCGCGATCGAGCCGAACATCGCCAGCACGCCGCCCAGCTTGTCCGGGATCGCGCGCAGCATGGCGTAGAAGGGCAGGAAGTACCATTCCGGCACGATGTGCGCCGGGGTCACCAGCGGGTTGGCCGGAATGTAGTTGTCCGGATGGCCCATGTAGTTCGGCATGAAGAACACGAACACCGCGTAGATGATCATGAAGATCACCACGGCGAAGCCGTCCTTGACCGTCACGTAGGGGTTGAACGGAACGGTGTCCTGCGGACCCTTGGGCTCGATGCCGAGCGGGTTGTTCGAACCGCAGACATGCAGCGCCGCCGTGTGCAGGATCACCAGACCCAGCAGGACGAAGGGCAGCAGGAAATGCAGCGCGAAGAAGCGGTTCAGCGTCGGGTTGTCGACCGAGAAACCGCCCCACAGCAGCGTGACGATCGGATCGCCGACGATCGGGAAGGCCGAGAACAGGTTCGTGATGACGGTGGCGCCCCAGAAGCTCATCTGGCCCCACGGCAGCACGTAGCCCATGAAGGCGGTGCCCATCATGACGAGGAAGATGATGACGCCCAGGATCCACAGGATTTCGCGCGGCGCCTTGTAGGAGCCGTAATACATGCCGCGGAACATGTGGATGTAGACGGCGATGAAGAACATCGACGCGCCGTTGGCGTGCACATAACGCAGCAGCCAGCCGTAATTCACGTCGCGCATGATGCGCTCGACCGAATTGAAGGCCAGCGAGGTGTGCGACGAGTACTGCATCGCCAGGAACAAGCCCGTGGCGATCATGATGACCAGCATGATGCCGGCAATGGCACCGAACGCCCACAGATAGTTGACGTTCCGCGGCATCGGGTAGTGGTTGTACTCGTGATCCAGCATCGTGAAGATCGGCAGGCGGCTGTCGATCCAGTTCACGACCGGATTCTTGAACTTGGTGGCTTGAACCTGAGCCATCTCGGGGTCTCCAGAACCGTTGGGCCGCTTAACCGAGCCGGATCTTGGTATCGCCGGTGAAGGCGTACGTCGGAAGGACAAGGTTGGCGGGGGCCGGGCCCTTGCGGATGCGCCCAGCGGTGTCGTAGTGCGAGCCGTGGCAGGGGCAGAACCACCCGCCATAGTCGCCGCGCGGATCGGTGACCTTCTGCCCGAGCGGCACACAGCCCAGATGCGTGCAGATGCCGATGACGATCAGCCATTCCGGCTTCTTCACGCGGGCATCGTCGGCAACCGGATCGCGCAGGTCGTTCAGATTGACGTCCTTGGCGGACTCGATCTCTTCGGCGGTGCGGTGGCGGACAAAGACAGGCTTTCCGCGCCAGGTGACCGTGATCGCCTGGCCGACGGCCACGGGGGCCAGATCGACGTCGATGGAGGCGAGCGCCAGGGTGTCGGCCGCCGGGTTCAGGCTGTCGATGAAGGGCCAAGCCGCCGAGGCCGCCCCGACGACGCCGACCGCACCGGTGGCAAGATACAGAAAATCGCGGCGGGAACCCCCCTCGCCGCCGGAGGCCGCGTGGCCACCCGTCCCGGGCGGATGCGTGGTCTGAGCCATAAGCCTGTTTCTCCTCAAGGCATGCCCGACGCCCTTTGCCCGCGCCGGACGACCGATGGACCGTAATACAGCAAGACGCGGTTAGCCCGCCCGCCGGAAGGAAAACCCTCAGGCATGCCGCGTCCCTCCGGAGTGGGTATCTCCGGATTCAGACCTGCGGTATACCGTCGCGTCGACATCTTGAAAAGTCCTTGGCCGGGGGACAATTTGTCGCGTGTGCGAAGAGCAAGAACATTTGTATGCAAAACAAACACTTCGAAGCAAGGCCCGCGTTGCGTCTTGTGCTGTTCGAACCCGACATTCCGCAGAACGCCGGGACCCTGATGCGACTCGCGGCTGGGCTCGGCGTCGCGCTCGACCTGATCGAACCCTGCGGCTTCGTGCTGGATGACCGCCGGTTGCGGCGCGCCGGGATGGACTATCTGGACCATCTCGACTGGGTACGCCACAGCTCGTGGTCCGCGTACCGCGCAGCGCCGCAGACCGGGCGACTGGTGCTGCTGACCACGCGGGCGGCGATTCCCTACACCGACTTCCGCTTCGCCCCCGGCGACCGCATCCTGGTCGGCCGCGAGAGCGCCGGGGTGCCCGACGAGGTGCATGACGCCGCCGACGCCCGGCTGGTGATCCCGATGGTGCCGCCCGCCCGCTCCTTGAACGTTGCGGTCAGCGCGGCGATGGTGTTGGGTGAGGCCTTGCGGCAGACTGCCGCATTCGTCGCATACACTCCTGCAGCGCCGGAAACGCCATGACAGTCGACGCCAGCATCATCGAAGACCGCAAGGCCCACGCCGCCGCCTGGTTCCAGGAGTTGCGCGACCGCATCTGTGCCGCCTTCGAGACGCTGGAGGACGAGTTGACCGGCACCCACGCCGACCTGCCCCCCGGCCGGTTCGAGCGCAAGAGCTGGGCCCGCCCCGACCATGGCGGCGGCGAGGGCGGCGGCGGCACCATGTCGGTGATGAAGGGCCGGGTGTTCGAGAAGGTCGGGGTCAACATCTCGACCGTCCACGGCACCTTCAGCCCGGAATTCCGCGCCAACATCCCCGGCGCGGCCGAGACCGGCGCGTTCTGGGCGGCGGGGATCAGCCTGGTGGCGCACATGCGCTCGCCGCTGGTGCCGGCGACGCACATGAACACGCGCCACATCGTGACGAGCAAGGGCTGGTTCGGCGGCGGCGCCGACCTGACGCCGATGATCCCGGACGACCGGGACACCGCCGACTTCCACGCCGGCCTGCGCGCCGCCTGCGACCGCCACGACCCGGACTATTACCCGCGCTACAAGGAGTGGTGCGACCGCTATTTCTACCTGCCCCACCGAGACGAGGCGCGCGGCGTCGGCGGCATCTTCTTCGACAACCTCGAGTCGGGCGACTGGGAGGCCGATTTCGCCTTCACCCGCGATGTCGGCACCGCCTTCCTCGACACCTACGTCGCCCTGGTCCGCCGGCACATGAACCGCCCCTGGACCGCCGAGCAGCGCGAGCACCAGCTGATCCGCCGCGGACGGTACGTCGAGTTCAACCTGCTCTACGACCGCGGCACCACCTTCGGCCTGAAGACCGGCGGCAACACCGAGGCGATCCTGATGAGCCTGCCGCCCGAGGTGAAGTGGCCGTGATTTAACGGCGCTGACTTAGCGGCGCTGGCCCATCTGAACCCAGGGCGCCCAGGCCTGCCGCACCATCTCGCTCCACAGGCGCATCGGCGCCATCCACAGTTCGGCCATGCCGGCTGCCGCTGCCATCGGGTTTGCGCCCGGCTTCCCGCCGACGGGGCCGGCCAGCAGCAGCGGGGTCATCAGGCTGGGGGCCAGCAGCTTGGCCATGGCGTCGAAGGACGGGGTGGCGCGGAACTGGATGGCGATCACCTCCGCCCCGTCGTCGCCGGCCTCGCGGTGGCGGATCTGGATTTCCAGGTTCGGCAGATGGGCGGTCAGCGTCGTCTCGTCCGGCTTGCGGTCCATGCTCAGGCGCTCCAATCGGAATCCAAAGAGGCAAGGATAGGGTTTTTGCAACTGCGAAGAAACCCTCTCCGAAGGAGGTAACGGCAACCATTTGCGGCGCTGGCCGTTGTTGGCCGTATGGACAGCACCCTCCCCCCACCCGATTTGGTCCCCTCCAATGCGGATGCCCCCTCGCCCGAGCAGGAAGCCGCCTGCGCCGGGCTGACCTACAGCTCCGACGAGATGCCCGGCATCCGACGGCGGCGTTACGGCAAGGGCTTCCGCTTCCTGTGGCCCGACGGGGCGCAGGTGACGGAGGAGGACACGCTGGCGCGCATCCGGAAGCTGGCGATCCCGCCCGCCTACCGCGACGTCTGGATCTGCCCCGACCCCGACGGCCATCTGCAGGCGACCGGCCGCGACGCCAAGGGGCGCAAGCAGTACCGCTACCACCGCCGCTGGACCGAACTGCGCGAGGGCACCAAGTTCGGCCGCATGCTGGATTTCTGCCGCGCCCTGCCGCATCTGCGCGAGCGGGTGAACGCCGACCTCGGCCACCGCGGTCTGCCGCGGGAAAAGGTGCTGGCCGCCGTGGTCCGGCTGCTGGAAACCACGCTGATCCGCGTCGGCAACGAGAGCTATGCCCGCGAGAACAAGAGCTACGGCCTGACCACGCTGCGCGACGGCCACACCGAGATCGACGGGTCGGAGGTCCGCTTCTCCTTCAAGGGCAAGTCGGGCAAGGAATGGAACGTCTCACTGCGCGACCGCCGGCTGGCGCGCGTCGTCGCCGCCTGCCGCGACGTGCCGGGCGACGAGCTGTTCCAGTATCTCGATGCCGATGGCCAGCGCCACGCGGTGACCTCCGGCGACGTCAACGCCTATCTGCGCGAGGCGACCGGCACCGATTTCACCGCGAAGGACTTCCGCACCTGGGCCGGCACGGTGCTGGCCGCCATGGCGCTGCGGGAGTTCGAAACCTTCGACAGCGCCAGCGCCGCCAAGCGCAACGTTACCCGCGCCATCGAGCAGGTCGCCACCCGCCTGGGCAACACCCCCAGCGTCTGCCGCAAGAGCTACGTCCACCCCGAGGTGCTGGACGCCTATCTGGAAGGCGACCTGCTGGAGTCGCTGAAGCGGGAGGTCGAGGCGGAACTGCGCGACGAACTGGCGGGCCTCACTGGCGAGGAGGCCGCTGTGCTGGCCTTCCTGCGCGAAAGGCTGGAGCGGGAGACGGCGTCTCGGGCGCGGGAGAAGCGGTAGGAGGCGGACTCACGCCCCTCAAACCGCCTCCGCCGTCTCCGCCACCGGCAGCAGGCGGCGCATGACCAGGCAGACCAGATCGCCGGCGATCAGGCCGTCCGCGCCCACATGGGACTGCACGCTGCGCAGCACCAGTTCGGTGCGGTCGCGGGCGGACATGCCGCGGCTGTGGGCCAGGGCGGCGGCAAGGCGTTCCTCACCAAAGGGCTCGCGCTGGCCGTCGATGGAGCGCAGCACGCCGTCGGTGCACAGGAACAGCGTCTCGTCCTGGTTCAGCGTCACCACCGCTTCGGCATAAGGTGCGCCGCGGCGGACGCCCAGCGCCGGACCGCCGGTGGCGGTCAGGAACTCCACCCCGCCGTCGGCGGTGACGCGGCAGGCGCCGCGATGGCCGGCGGCGGCATGGACCAGCGTGCCGGCGACACGGTCATAGATGGCGACGAAGACGGAGGCAAAGCCGTTGAAGGGGCTTTCGCCGCACAGCCGCTCGTTCGCATGGGTCAGGATTGCCGCCGGACCGACACCGGGGCGGGCAGCTTCGCGGATGGCGCCGCGCACCATCAGCATCAGGAAGGCCGCCGGCACGCCGCCGCCGGATACGCCGGCGGTGACCAGCAGGCTGTGCCGCTCGTCCAGTTCGATCACGTCATAGAAGTCGCCGCTGACGGTGTGGCCGGCCAGCAGCATGCCGTAGAACTGGCTGTCGCGGCCGACCGGCAGCTGGCGGGGCAGCAGGTTGGACTGCACGTCGCGGGCGGCGCGCTGCTCCTCCTCGATCAGCTGTTCGGCGGCGGCCAGCTTTTCCGTCTTGGTCTCCAGCTCCGCCCCGCGCAACACCAGCTGAGCGTCGAGAGTCTCCTCGCGCGCGCTCGCCTCCATCGCCATGCGGCGGAAGACGCGGGACAGGCGGCCGAACTCGTCGTCACGGTCGGCGGCCTCGTTCAGGGTGAAGGGGTTGAAGCGGCCGGCCTCCACCGCCTTGACCGCCTCGCTCAGCCGCTCCACCGGCGCCATCTGGTCGCGGGCGAAGCGCACGCAGGCATAGACGCCCAGCGCCAGCACGAAGACGCCGACCAGGGCACCGATCTTCAGCTGGCGGCTCAGCATCGCCCCCGGCTCCGTATAGGGAACCCGCACCACGGCGACCATCGGCACGCCCGCCACCGAACCGGCAGCGGTGGTGGGGGCGGCATAGCGGATCGGCGCCAGCGCCAGCATGCTGTTGCCGGACACGCGGATCGCCACATCGCCGCCCGGCACCACCGCCTTCGCCGCCGCCGTGTCGGCGTCGGACAGCGGGCCGCCGGCCCCGTCGCCCATCACCGCCCCGCGGGCCAGCACCCGGCCGTCGCGATCGAGCAGCCATGCCCCCTCCACCGCGCGGGTGGCGAGCAGCCCGTCGATCAGACCGTCGATGCCGGCGTTGCGCACGATGTCGGCAAGGCGCCGCACGTCTGCGCCGACCTGGACGATGCGCGGCTTGTCGACGCCGGTCACGCCGGCGAACTTCATCAGCCGGCCGTTCTCCATCGCCGGTTCGGAAACCACCGAAGCGGGGGAGCGGTTCAGCAGGCCGGCATAGGCGCCATGGCGCGGCCCGCCCTTGGCATCCTGGCCGAAGACCGGGTCGGGACCGGCGAGATTGTGCAGATAGGCCCGGCCGCGGTTGTCGGTGATCCACATCTCGTCCGGGCCGCCGGCTTCGGCGATCTGCTTCAGCCGGTCGTTGATGGCGCGCGGCGACTGCTTCGCCGCCTCCGCCATCGCCACCAGATGGGCGGTCAGCGTCGCTTCCGACAGCAGCCGTTCGGACAGCAGGGCGTCGACCTCCTGCGGGATGTCGCGGGCCTGGGCGGCCCCGCGCGCGAGCAGGCCGGCTGTCAGCCGCGCCTCCGCCTCGATCCGCTCGGTCAGGGCGGCGCGCGTCGTCAGGGCCATCGTCGTGGTGACCGCCGCGATCGCCAGCAGCACCAGACCGGTGACCAGCAGGATCAAACGCTGTTGGAACGTCATGGGTATGCGCCCGCCCCCTGTGGCTGAAGAAGCACTTGGCCTTTGCCACCGCTTCTACCGGTCCCGGGCGCGCAAGTCCAGGCGCCGGTCGGCCCAGGAATTCGGATGAGGGCTCCGTCCCGTGTTCAGGCGCAAGATTCGACCGCAGGCGCGACATTATCTCTTTCGTAACCAGATGGTCTGTAAGACGGACAGGACCCGCCGCCTTCCCGCTGGTGCACGCCCATGCCGATGAATGTCCTGGAAATCGCCGTCTATGCCATGGTCCTCACCGCCGGCCAGCCGCATCCCTTCGAATGCGTCGCGGTCAAGCCGGAGGGGGTGAACTGCACCAACGGCCTGTCGGCGAAGGCCGACGGCCCCAACCTGCTGTTCAACACCGGGATCCAGGTCATCAAGGACCGTCAGGGCCGCGTGCAGCTGAGCAACGGGCTGCAGACCCGCTTCGACAGCTCCGCCTGGGTGGAATTCCAGGATGCGGGCAAGAAGCCGGTGGTCAGCGTCCGCAAGACCGGCCCGCTGCGCTTCAAATTCTCCAACGGCTTCCAGTGCGAGGCGATGGGCAACCCGGAAGACATGGCCCGCTGCCACAAGCCCTGACGGTGTTTTCCCTTGATTCGATTTAACGGCTGATACCGCGACGGTCCATCTCGTCTTCGATGGCGCGGCGGTTCTGCCGGATCTGGCGTTGTTCCTCGCTCAGCCGTTCATACTGGTTGCGCAAATCGCGGTCGGAATAGTCGCCGTAGGCATTGCCGCGGCGGTTGCCGGACGATCCTTCGTAGCGGCGGCCATCTCGATTCACGTCGCGCTCGTCGCCCGTCCGGCCATTGCGGTCCTGCGAGTAGCTGTCGGGATTGACGGTGCGGTTCAGCTGGTCGAGCGCCCCGCCCCATCCTCCTTGGGATTGGCCATTCTGCGACTGGCCGGTCTGGGCCAGCGCCGGCGACGAGAGGGCCAGGACGGCCGCGGCCGCCAGGATGACTGTACGCATCGGACGAATCCCCTTCATGCGGTTGTCGTTCTCTTATCGACAACCGCCGGGGACGCGATCCGTTACGACTCCAACGGATCCGGCCCGAGGTCGCCACGGCCGTGCGGGGCGTCGAGGTCCAGTTCCGGCCCCTTCGGCACGATGCCGGTCGGGTTGATGGTGGCGTGGCTGCCATAGTAATGGCGCTTGATGTGGTCGAAATTCACCGTCTCCGCCACGCCCGGCACCTGATAGAGGTCGCGCAGATAGCCGGACAGGTGCGGATAGTCGGCGATCCGCCGCTTGTTGCACTTGAAATGCCCGACATAGACGGCGTCGAAGCGCACCAGCGTGGTGAACAGGCGCCAATCCGCCTCGGTCAGGCGGTTGCCGGCCAGCCAGCGCCGGGTCGCCAGCTTGGCGTCAATACCGTCCAGCGCAGCGAACAGCGCGTCGAAGGCGGCCTCGTACTTGTCCTGCGACGTGGCGAAACCGGCCTTGTAGACGCCGTTGTTGATGGCGTCGTAGACGAAGGCGTTGACGCGGTCGATCTCCTCCACCAACTCCGGCGGGCAGAAGTCGGTGCGGACGTCGGTGAAGGCGTCGAACTCGCGGTTGAGCATGCGGATGATCTCCGCCGACTCGTTGTTCACGATGCTCCCGGTCTTCTTGTCCCACAGCACCGGAACCGTCACCCGGCCGCTGTAGCCGGGATTCGCCTGCAGATAGACCTCGTACAGGCGGCGGGCGCCGGTGACCGGCTCCGGTTCGACGAAGGTCCAGCCGTCCGACAGCATCAGCGGATCGACGACGCTGACGCCGATCACCCCGTCCAGCCGCTTCAGCTTGCGGAAGATCAGGGTGCGGTGCGCCCAGGGGCAGGCCAGTGACACCATCAGGTGATAGCGCCCCGCCTCCGCCGGGTAAGGGGTGGAGCCGTCGGCCGACACCCGGTCGCGAAACTGCGCCTCCGTCCGGACGAACGCGCCGCCGGTCTTCTTGGTGTCGTACCACTGGTCGTGCCACTGTCCATCGATCAGCAGACCCACGGCTCCCTCCTCTTCTTCAGCGTCTGTGACGGTTCATCAACCGTGCAGCTTGGTCGCGATCTCAGCGACATGGCGGCCCTGATAGCGGGCGCCGTCCAATTCGACCGCGCTCGGCCGGCGGGAGCCGTCGCCGCCGGCGATCGTGCTGGCACCGTAGGGCGAGTTGCCCATCACTTCCGAAACGCCCATCTGGCCCTGGAAGGAATAGGGCAGACCGACGATCACCAGGCCCAGATGCAGCAGAACGGTGTGGGTGCTGAGGATCGTGCTCTCCTGCCCGCCATGCTGGGTGGCGGTGGAGGTGAAGGCCGCGCCGACCTTGCCGACGAGCGCGCCCTTGGCCCACAGCCCGCCGGTCTGGTCGAGGAAGTTCTTCATCTGCGAGGTCATGTTGCCGTAGCGGGTCGGCGTGCCGATGACGATGGCGTCGTATTGGGCCAGTTCGTCCACCGTGGCGACCGGGATGTTGCTCTCGTCCTTGTAATGGGCGGACTGGCGGACGGCCTCCGGCACCAGTTCGGGCACGCGCTTCACCGCCACCTCGGTCCCGGCGACGGAGCGGGCGCCCTCGGCCACCGCCTGCGCCATCTCCGACACATGGCCCCAGCTGCTGTAATAGAGGACCAGAACCTTCGCCATCACCGTCACTCCCTGTTTCGTTGCGTAATCGGGCCGCCGCAGCCGGTCATTGCCGCGGGGTGACACCAAACATAGGGCGCAACGGCCTTTCCGGTATTGCCGGATCTTGGCACCTCATTGTTTCCGGGTGTACAACAATGCCATGGATCGCCTCGACGACATGCTCGCCTTCATCAAGGTGGTGGACACCAAGAGCTTCACCGCCGCCGCCGACCGGCTCAACCTGTCGAAATCGGTGGTCTCCCGCCGCATCGGCGAATTGGAGAACCGGCTCGGCGCCCGGCTGCT
>CBFGPE010000098.1:0-28569 GCA_965650625.1 uncultured Azospirillum sp.
CCCGTCGCCGGGACCCTCGACATGGAGGTCGGCGGGGCTTGCGGGCGGGTGGGCAACGGGCGCGGGGTGTTGGTGGCCGACGGCGTGCCGCACAGCTTCCGCAGCGGCGGGACCAACCGCTTCGTCGTGCTGGACGTGCCGGCCGGCGGGCTGGTGCCGGAGGCGGCGGTCCGCGCCTGCGACGCCTTCTTCGCCATCGACGGCGCGCTGGACGGGCTGGTGCGTTATCTGGCGGCGGAGGCGGCCGACCGGCCGCTCGACCCGGTGCTGGCCCATCATTCGGCGGGGCTGCTGCTGCGCGCACTGGAAACGCGCCAACCGTCGGTGCCGCTGTCCGACGACCCCATCGACCGAGCGCTCGCCCTGATGGCGGAGCGCTGTGCCGAACCGCTGACGGTGGCGGAGTTGGCCGAGGCGGCGGGTCTGGCGCCCAGCCGGTTCCATGAACGCTTCCGTGCGCGGACCGGCAGCACCCCGGCCGGCATGCTGGCAGAGCTGCGGCTGGACCGGGCGGAGGCGATGCTGCGGGAGGGCAGGCTGCCGTTGGCCGAGGTCGCGCTGGCGGTGGGTTTCTCCGACCAGAGCGCCCTGACACGCAGCCTGCGCCGCCGCCGCGGCACCACGCCGGGGGCGGTGCGGAAGTCTAGATAGAGCGGGCCGCCTCGACGATCACCGCCGCCACTGCATCCGGGCGCGACAGGTGGGGAGCGTGGCCGCTGTCGACCTCCACCGTCCGGGCGCCGATGCGCGACGCGGTGGCGCGCAGGAAGTCGGGCGGCAGCATGCGGTCGTTGGTGGCGACGACATACCAGGCTGGCTTGGTCTTCCAGGCGGCGGCGGTGACCTTCGTCGCGAAGCAGGCCGCCGCCACCGGCCCTTGGGTGGCGGCCAGCAGGGCGGCATCCTCCGCCGGCAAATCCTGGGCGAAGTTGCGGGCCATGCCCTCCGGCTTCAGGGTCAGGAAGCGGTCCTTGTCCACCGAGACGCCGGACAGGCCGGCCGAGGGCGGGAAGGGCTTCAGCGTGTCGTTCGGCGACTGCCCGGCGTCGGGGGCGAAGGCGGCGACGTAGACCAGCGACTTCACCCGCTCCTGATCGCCGATCTGGGTGATGACGGCCCCGCCCCAGGAATGGCCGACCAGCACCACCGGCCCCTTGGTCCGGTCGATGGCGCGCTGGACATGGGCGACGTCGTCGTCGAGCGAGACCAGCGGGTTCTGCACCGCGACCGCCGCGAACCCTTCCGCCTGCAGGCGGGGGATCACCCGGCTCCAGGAGGAGCCGTCGGCGAAGGCGCCATGGACGAGGATGATGGTGGGGGTGGAAGTCTCGGTGGAACTCATGGAGGCGGCTCCCGCTGGCGGTCGGATCGGCCAGTCAGAACATGGCCGCGCCGCCGCCGTCCAGCTGGGGCTGGGAAGTTTTTCTCAGGGTGGAAAAGGGTTTGCCGATCATTCCGCCGGCTGCTGGCTCGTCCGCCGGCCGAAAGTGGCGACGCGGTAGATGTACCAGAGGGCGATCCCGGCGGCGGCGATGTTGGAGATCGGGTTCAGCCAGCCGGCGACCTGCTGATAGCGGTCCTCCAGCAGATAGCCGGCACTGGCGAGGAAGGTCGTCCAGATCGCCGTGCCGACTGTGGTGTAGAGCAGGAAGGATCCCAGCGGCATCTCCGACACCCCGGCCGGGATGGAGATCAGCGTGCGCACAGCCGGGATCATCCGGCCGATCAGCACCGACCGCCCGCCATGCTCGCGGAAGCGGGCGGCGGCCTGATCGACCTCCTCCGGCGCGATGGTCAGCCAGCGGCCATGGCGCCCGGCCCAATGCTTCAGACGGCGGCAGCCGACCCAGCGGCCGATCAGGTACCAGAACAGCGCCCCCAGCAAGGCGCCGGCCGTGCCCGAGACGATGACCATCACCAGCCCCAGTTCGCCGCGCGCGGCGGTGAAGCCTGCCAGCGGCAGGATCAGCTCCGACGGGATGGGGGGAAACAGGTTCTCCGCGAACATCAGCAGAGCGACACCGACATAGCCGGTGTGCTCCACCATACCGACGATCCAATCGAACACGTCCGTTCTCCCACGCTTGGCGCCCTGTCCCACCGTCAGACCAACACCGAGGGGTGGGATTGGTTGCATGGAAGGGCTCGCACCGGCCGCCGGCTCTGCTTATGTTTGCAGGTGTAATGATTGAATGGGCGGAGGAGGGGGAAGGCGCAGATGGCGGCGATCAAGCTCGACCGGCATGAGAAGGGCATCCTGGCGGCCCTGCAGGAGAACGCCCGCCTGACCATGCAGGAGCTGGGCGACACCGTCGGCCTGTCGGCCTCGCCCTGCTGGCGCCGGGTGCGGTCGATGGAGGACATCGGCGTCATCCGCCGCTACACGGTGCAACTCGACCCGCGCAAGCTGGGGCTGGGCGAGTGCGTCTTCGCCCATGTCACGCTGGAACGCCACAAGGAGAACGCGGTCGAACAGTTCGAGACCGCCATCGCCGACATGCCGGAGGTGCTGGAATGCTTCGCCGTCACCGGCGACGCCGATTACCTGCTGCGCATTGTCGTGCCGACGACGGAGGATTACGGCCGCTTCCTCAGCGAACGCATCTTCTCCATCCCCGCGGTGTCGCACGTCAAATCGAGCGTCACCCTGAAGGAGGTCAAGTTCGAGACCCGGCTGCCGCTCGACCATCTGGAGTGAGGCGCGATTCGCCCTCTCCCGGGGCGGGAGAGGGAGCCGGTGCGATTTCCTAACCTCCGGTCGAACTCAGATCCCCGTCAGCCGCAACTCCGCATCCAGGGCCGGCGCCAGATCGCCGCCGCCGGTCATCGTCGCCCGCTCCAGCCCCAGCCAGCCGGCCAGCCGGCGCAGTTCCTCCGCAAGGGGCGGGGCGACGGTGTCGTGGCTGGCGTGGGGTTCGGTGTGGGCGGCCTGGACCAGCAGGGTGGACGCCTTGCGGTCGGATTTCAGGTCGACGCGGGCGGCGATGCGCTCGTCCATCAGGAAGGGCAGGACATAATAGCCGTGCTCCCGCTTGTGGGCGGGGGTGTAGATCTCCAGCCGGATGCGGGCGCCGAACAGCCGTTCGGTGCGCTGCCGCTCCCAGATCAGCGAATCGAAGGGGGAGAGCAGGGCGCGGGCAGCGGCCTTGCGGGGAATGCGCAGGTCGGGGGTGACGTAGGCGGTGCGCTCCCAGCCCTCTACCGTCACCGGCAGCAGGTCGCCGGCCTCCACCAGTTCGGCGATGCGCAGGCGGGCGTCGGCGACCTCCAGCCGGTGATAGTCGCGCAGGTCACGCTCGGTCGCCACGCCATGGGCGCGGGCGGCGATGCGCAGAAGGGCGCGCTGAGCCTCGGTCTCGTCCGGGGTGGGGGTGTCGAGGACGGTGGCGGGCAGCACCCGCTCCGGCAGGTCATAGAGCCGCTCGAAGCCGCGGCGGCCGGCGGTGGTGACCAGACCGGCCCAGAACAGGAACTCCACGGCCCGCTTGCCGTCGCTCCACCCCCACCAGCCGCCGGCCCCAGGCCCGGCCTCGCTGAGTTCCGATGCGCCCAGCGGCCCGCGCGCCGTCACCTCGGCCAGCACGGAGTCGATGTAGGGGCGGCGTTCGGTGGCGAAGCGCGCCAGCCCGCCATAGATGCCCTCGCCGCGTTCGGCCCGCGCCATGCGCCAGCGGAACAGCGGCTGCTGCTCCACCGGGATCAGCGACGCCTCGTGGCCCCAATATTCGAACAGCGCCCGCCGTTTGCCGCCATAGGCCAGCCGGTCGAGCAGCGCCGCCTCGTACGGCCCCAGCCGCGAGAACAGCGGCAGGTAATGCGAGCGGACCAGCACATTGACGGAATCGATCTGCACCAGCCCCAGCCGTCCGATCAGGCGCCGGGCGTGGCGAGCCTCTACCGCATCGGCTTCGGGGGGCGTGTTGGAGAAGCCCTGGGCTGCGATGGCGATGCGGCGGGCCTCGCGCAGGGACAGGCTGTCGGGACGGGGCATGGACCTGCAACGAAAGGATACGGGACGCCAGCTTGCGAATGCGTTTGATTTTCGTCAAGGCGGCGTGGGGACGGGGGGAGCAGGCTGACGGTCAATCCTGCACTGCAGCACCCGTTTTGCGGAGTCCCCCTTCATGTCCTCCCCCAGTCTTGCCGGCCGCGACGACGGCCCCGCCATCCCGATCCTGTTCCAGTATGGCTTCCGATTCTTCTTCCTGTTCAGTGGCGTGGCCGCCGTCGGGCTGCTCGGCGCCTGGCTGGGCGTACTGGTGACCGGGGAATGGCCGGAGCATGCGGTCGGCGCCAGCGCCTGGCATGCGCATGAGATGCTGTTCGGCACGGTGGTGGCCGCCATCGCCGGCTTCCTGCTGACCGCGGTGCCGAGCTGGACCGGAACCAAAGCGGTGGCGGGCGCGCCGCTGATGGCGCTGGCCGCGCTGTGGATCGCCGGCCGTGTCGCCGTCTTCCCCTGGACCGGCATGCCGGAGCCGGTGGCGGCGGTGATCGACATCGCCTTTCTGCCGGGACTGGGGCTAGCGCTCGCCCGGCCCCTGGTGGCGGCGGGCAAGTGGCGGAACAGCGCCTTCCTGATCCTGATCGGGCTGATGACGGCGGCCAACCTGCTGATCCATCTGGACTGGCTGGAACTGCTGGACGGCGGGGCGGATGCCGGCTTCGCGCTGGGCCTCGGCGTCGTGCTGATGATGGTGACGGTGATCGGCGGACGCATCCTGCCGGCCTTCACCCGCAATGGGCTGGGCAAGGCGGGGCTGGGCGTGCGGTCCTGGCCGATGGTGGAGCGGCCGGTGCTGGTGCTGACGCTGGCCCTGATCCCGGCGGCCATGGTGGCGCCGGACTCCGTGGTGACCGGGCTGATCGCGCTTGCCGCGGCGGTGGCCCATGCGGTGCGGCTGGCCGGCTGGCAGGGCTGGAAGGCCTGGCGCTCGCCGATCCTGTGGATCCTGCATGTGGGGTATCTGTGGGTGCCGGTGGCGCTCAGCCTGCGCGGGCTGCATGCCCTGGCCGGGCTGCCGGCGGCGGCGGGAACCCATGCGATGACGGTCGGCGCCTTCGCCACCCTGATCCTGGCCGTGATGAGCCGCGCCTCGCTCGGCCACACCGGGCGGCCGCTGGTGGTGTCGCGGGTGACGGTCGCCGCCTATGTGCTGCTGACGGTCGCGGCGGTCGCGCGCACCGCCTCGCCGATCCTGCCGGTGGAGTGGGTGTGGGCGGCGCTGCAATGGTCGGGCTATGCCTGGGTCGCGGCCTTCGCCCTGTATCTCGTCGCCTATGCCCCGGTCCTGCTGTCGCCGCGGGCCGACGGGCGGCCGGGCTGATTGAGGTCAGGCCGCGCCGCGGAAGTAGCGGTCGATGGCGTCGTTCATTTCGACCTCGCGGAAGGGCTTGGTCAGGACGGGGCGGTCCTGATGGCTCTGCGGCAGGCCGGCGGCGCCATGGCCGGTGGTGAAGACGAAGGGGATGCCCCGGGCGCTCAGCGCGTCGGCGACACTGTCGACGCGCTCCCCGCGCAGGGTGACGTCCAGCAGGGCGGCGTCGATGCCGCCCTTGGCGATCAGTTCCAGCGCCTCCGCCACCGTGCCGGCGGGGCCGACGACGCCGACATTCTGGACTTCCAGCGAATCCTCGATGGCCATGGCCACCAGCGGCTCGTCCTCGACAAGCAGGATGCGCAAGGGCTTCGATCGGTCGGCTTCCATGGACAGGCGGCTCGCTGCTGGTCGGGGCAATGGATTCGGACGGCGGTCGGCCGTCAGATGGGGTCTTAATCCCATATGGCAACCGGCGTGAGCTTTTCCGCTCAGCCCTCCGCTTGTCCAGCCCGACCTTGGTCATCGCCCATTGGGCCATCCGCGAGCTATAGCTGGACTATCACCCCAGATCATCAAGCGCCTGTTGGAGGGACGGATAGAGCGCCTCCACCAGCGATCCGTCCGGCCGCACCGGCGACGGCAGGGTGTCGGCCCCTTCCAGCGCCCGGAACAGCGGCAGGCCGCCGACTTCGACGAAGCCGCCGCGCTCGCCATACTGGCCGACGATCCAGTCCTTGACCGCCGGGTCGCCGTCCAGCGCGTTGTTGTGCGAAATCAGCGCATGGGTGCCGTCGTCGGACCGGCGGTACCAGGCCCGGCAGCCGTCGCCGAGATCCATCGGCGTGAAGCCGGCCTCGGTCATGGCCTTCCGCACCGCCGGGCTCACCCGGTCGGCCCTTACCCGGTCGGTCTGCACACCGGTCCATTGGTCGAGATCGTCCGCAAGCTCGGTCATTTCGCCTCTCTGGTCATGGTCCTGAGGGGACAACGCATCAGGGAGACTTTTGTGCCGGGCGGACCTGTCCGAATGTGGAGGGAGCGGCTGCCTGTTGGTGACGGTCCTGCCGCCGCCTATCCGTTCAGACGTTTAATGGCTTGCGGGTGCGGAGTGCGGCAAGGGAGCGGTCCAGCAGGTCGCGCAGCCGCTCCTCCTGCTCCAGAACCACCGAGGCGGGGGCGTGTTCCAGCTCCTTCGCCAGACGGCCGAGAGCGGCGGCGCCGAGATTCAGCGAGGTGCCCTTCAGCGTGTGGGCGGCGCGGTTGTGCGGCTCCCCCGCACGGGCCTGGGCGACCATGCTGTCGATGGTCTTCTGCCCGTTGTCGGTGAAGCCGGCGACGGAGTCGGTCCACTCGTCGGCCGTCAGCACTTCCAGCAGCAGGGATACCTGCTCCTCATCCAGAAGGTCGGCGTCGGGAGTGGCAGGCAAATCCGCAGGCTGGTCGATCATGGCGGGCTCCGGAGCGGCGGGTGCGGGGGTGGCGGACACAGATGCGCCGTTGCCCAGCACCGATGCCATTTCGGCAAAGAGCAGGGCGGGGCGCAAGGGCTTGGTGACGAAGCCGTTCATGCCCGCCGACAGGCATTCCGGCCGCGAGCTGCCCGACGCATGGGCGGTCAGCGCCAGAATGGGGATGCGGCCCGTCGGTCCGGGCAGTTCGCGCACGCGGCGGGTCGCCGTCAGCCCGTCCATGCCCGGCATCTGGATGTCCATCAGCACGAGGTCGAACGGCTGGTCGCGCACCATGCGCACCGCCTCCCCGCCGCTGGCGGCCAGTGCCACGCTGTGGCCGGCGCGCTCCAGGATGCCGCGGACGATGTCGCGGTTCACCTCGATGTCGTCGACCGCCAGCACGCGCAGCGGCGGCAAGGCCGCGGCGCGCGCCGCCTCGCCGACGCTGGTGCCGTGGCCGGGCTCGACGCGGCGCAGGGCCGACGGGTCGCCGGGGCGGGCGACGACGGTGAAGCGGAAGACGCTGCCACGGCCGGGGGCGGTGTCCACCGCGATGCTGCCGCCCATCAGCAGGCAGAGGTCGCGGCAGATCGCCAGCCCCAGGCCGGTGCCGCCATAGCGCCGGGTGATCGAGCTGTCGGCCTGGGTGAAGCGGTCGAACAGGGTCGGCACCGAACCCGGCGCGATGCCGATGCCGGTGTCCTCCACCTCGAACTCCAGCAGGAAGGAGTCGGGATGGCCATAGGCGATGACGTTGGCGGGGGCGTGGTCGAGCCGGCGCACCCGCACGGCGACATGGCCCTCCTCGGTGAACTTCACCGCGTTGCCGACCAGATTGAACAGGATCTGGCGCAGGCGGGCCGGGTCGGTGACGATCACCTCCGGCACCGACGGCATCAGCCGGGCCGACAGGTCCAGCCCCTTGTCGGTGGCGTTCGGGCGCAGAAGCTCCAGCACGCCGTCGATCAGCTGGGGCAGGGCGCAGTCCGCCTCCTCCAGGTCGATGCGGCGGGCTTCCAGCTTCGACAGGTCGAGGATGTCGTCCAGCAGCCGCAGCAGGGTCTCCGCCGAGCGGCGGGCGACGTCGGCCAGCCGCTTCTCCTCCGCCGGCAGCGAGGCGTCGGCCAGCAGGGTCAGGTTGCCCAGCACGCCGTTCATCGGGGTGCGCAGCTCGTGGCTGACGGTCGCCAGGAACTCGGTCTTCGACCGGCTGGCGGCCTCCGCCTTCTCCTTGGCCTGAAGGAGCTGTTCGGCCGCCTGACGCGGCTCGGTCACGTCGATGCACAGCCACAGCTTGCCGATGGCGGATCCTGCGGCGTTGCGCACCGGCACATTGTGCCAGCTGACGATGCGCCCATCGGTCTGCGTCATCTCGCGCCGCTCGTCGCCGTCCACCGCCGACAGCAGGGTATAGTCGGTGTCGCGCGGGGCGTTGCCGGCATTGGCCAGCGTCTCGTCCAGCCGGTGGCCGACCGGCGCCCCGGTGATCGCGAACAGGCCGGAGAAGGCCGGGTTGGCGTAGGCGATGCGCCCGTCGCCGCCGACGAACAGAACGCCGAAATCCATCGCCGACAGCAGCGCGGACAGGCGGGCGCGTTCCTGCTCCACATCGCGGGCCAGCGCCTCCTGCTCGTCCAGCGCGACGGTCAGCTGGTCGACGCGCTCCTTGATGGCGTGGGACATGGTGTTGAAGGCCGCACCCAGCCGGCCGATGTCGTCGTCGCCCTCCGCCAGTTCGGGCGGGCTGTAGTTGCCGGCCGCCACCCGTTCGCTGGCCCGCGCCAGCGCCGCCAGATGGCGGGTCAGCCACAGGCCCAGCAGGGTCAGCAGCCCGGCCGACAGCAAAATCTCCGACAGGGCGATGGCGATGCCCTGGGTCAGCAGGTCGCGCCGCGCCTCGACGATGTGCAGCAGGTCGAGACCGAACTGCACCGCGCCCAGCTTCTGCCCGGCCAGCGACACCGGCACCGCCACGTCGTAGCGGGCGACGCCGTCCTTGGCGTCCAGCGTCAGGGCCGGGTCGGGATCGGGCAGCGTGCGGTCCTGTGGCCAGCCGCTGATCGCCACCAGCCGGCCGTTGCTGTCGCTGACGGCGAGATAGAGGACGCCGCCGGTGGAGCGGCTTTCGTCCAGCACCGCCTGCAGCGTCGCGTAGTCGCGCTGGGCCAGCGGCGCCACCAGCGCGGCGTTCAGCACCGGCGCCACCTGCCCCGCATGCAGCCTTGCCTGTTCGGCGAGGCTGCCATAGAGCAGGCGCACGCTGTTGGCGACCAGCAGGGTCAGCATGATCGCCTCGACCGCCATGGCGGCGACCAGCATGCGCCCGCGCAGGGTCTTCCAGGGCGCCAGACGGGTCAGGATCATTTCCCGGCCTTCAGAACGCTCCGGACCTCGTCGGACAGCGGCTCCATCGCCTCCAGCTCCTCATCGGTGACCGGGCGGTAGCCGTCGAGCTGGTTGGCGTCGAAATAGGCCTTCCCCTCCGCCGTCTCGCCGAAGGCGAACAGGGCCTTGCGCAGCGGTTCCGCCAAGGCCGCCTGCCTGCCGTTCAGCAGATAGACGCGGCCGGCCATCGGACGGCTTTCGGCGATGGTGGAGAGCTGGGCCTGCACCTCCGGTGCCAGCTTGGCGCGGTTGGCCAGCGACATGAAGCCGGCCGACGCATCGCCGGCCAGGATCAGCTGGGCCACGCTGTCGGCGGCGCTGACATAGCGGATCTGGATGCCAGGCAGCTTCTGGCCGGCGAGCCAATGCTGGCCCCACAGCGTCACCAGCGAGGACGGGCTGAGGCCCAGGACGGTGGTGCCGGCAAGCGACGCCGCCGTCTGGTACGGTCCCTTGGCGGCGGTCACCACCACGGCGCGGAAGTCGGCCTTGTAGGTCAGCAGCGGCAGATAGCCGGCGTCCTTGCGCAGCATCTCCGCCTGATGGCCGGTGGTGACGGCGATGTCGTATTCCTGATCCATCGCCCGGCGGGCGAAGGCGGTGAAGTCGGGTGCCGTCACGATCTCCACCGGCCGGCCCAGCGCCGTCTCCACCGCGCGGCGGACGGGCTGGTACTGTTCGATGATGACACGGGCGCTGGTGTGCGGGGCGATGCCGATGCGGAACGCCTGCTCCGCCGCCTGGACCGGAGCGGGAGCTGCCAGCCCGCACAGCAGGGCGGAGCAGAGCGCGGCAAGGCCCGCCAACAGGCGCTTTGTCATGGGTTTTGGATCCCTACGTTGTGCAGGACGTTGTGCAGGCGTGAATTGCCGGCGCATGAACGGACAGCATTCGTGACGGCGACGGTCCAGCCAGGGTATAGAACGAAAGATACAACATTCGATAAATGCTGCAGGTAGGGACAAGAGCGCGCAGGGCGGCCCGTTTCGCGCACGTGGCGGCCGACTTCTCGCAATCCGGAAGACTTGCGGAACTTTGGCCATTCCTGCTCGCATCATTCTGCCGGCCCGGCGCAACTTTGAAACGGAAGGGCAGAAGGATTCGGCGGGCGTCCAAGAAAGATCACGCTCCGGTTGCGGGGTGGTCCGTTATGTGTCGGAGGTCCCCACCGCTGCAAAGGACCTCCGCCGTGCCGGAACGAGCCCTCGACCCGCAGTCCTCCATCTGCCGCGCCATCCGGCTGCTGCGCGATCACAGCCGCGACTGCCACAGCATCGAAACCCGGCGCCTGCTGATCCACACCGAACGCTGGCTGGTCTGGATGCTTCGCCGAGAAGAGGGCGAGGACCTGCCGGCGCCGGCGGAACTGGCGGGGTGACGCAGTACAAACGAAAACAGGCCCCTCCTTGACGGGAGGGGCCTGTTTCGTCTTGCGGTTTCCGACGGCGCGTCAGGTCGTGCTGCGCAGCTGCTCCGCCCGGCTGGAGCGGGACGCGGCGTAGTGGTCCTTGGCCAGCAGGGTGTAGACCGCCGGCAGGACGAACAGCGTGAACAGCGTGCCGATCAGCATGCCGGACACGATCACCAGACCGATGGAGAAGCGGCTGGCCGCGCCGGCGCCCGCCGCGGTCAGCAGCGGCAGCAGGCCGACCACCATCGCCGCGGTGGTCATCAGGATCGGGCGCAGGCGGACGCGGGCCGCGTGCTCGATCGCGGTGCGGCGGTCCACGCCTTCATTGATCTGCATCTCGCGGGCGAACTCCACCAGCAGGATGCCGTGCTTGGAGATCAGGCCGATCAGCGTCACCAGACCGACCTGGGTGTAGATGTTCATGGTGGCGGCGCCGAAGAACAGCGGCAGCAGCGCGCCGCAGATCGACATCGGCACCGAGACCAGGATCACCAGCGGGTCGCGCAGCGATTCGAACTGCGCCGCCAGAACCAGATAGATCACGATCAGCGCGAAGGCGAAGGTGACCATAAGCTGGCTGCCCTCCGTCACGAACTGGCGCGATTCCGACAGGTAGGCGTGGTTGAAGCCGGCCGGCAGCTGAGTGCGCGCCTGCTCCTCCAGGAAGTCGACGACCTGACCCATCGAGACGCCCGGCATCGGCACGGCGGAGAAGGTGGCCGAGGGCAGCTGGTTGTACTTGTTCAGCGCGTTCGGCTCCACCGCCGTATCCACCGACACCACGGTGGACAGCGGGATCTGGGCGCCCGATCCGGAGGTGACGTAATAGTTGGTCAGCGATTCCGGGGTCAGGCGGTCGGCCCGCGGCACCTGGGGAATGACCTCGTAGGAGCGGCCGTTCAGGTTGAAGCGGTTGACGTAGTTGCCGCCGACCAGCACCGCCAGCGTGTCGCCGACCGACTTCATCGACAGGCCGAGGTCGGCCGCCTTGGCGCGGTCGATCTTCAGCCGGACGACCGGGCTGTCGTATTTCAGGTCGGTGTCGGTGACGATGAACATGCCGCTTTTCATGGCGGCGTCGTTGATCCGCTCGATGGCGTCGAAGATGGTGCGGTAATCGCCGGGGCTGGAGATCACCATCTGCACCGGCAGGCCGCCGGTGGAGCCGGGCAGGGCCGGCGGCGACACCAGGAACACGTTGATGCCCGTCACCTTGCCAAGCTCGGCCTGGGCCAGCGGCTGCAGTTCCTTGGCCGACCGCTCGCGCTCGCCCCACGGCTTCAGGATCATGCCGGCGAAGCCCTGGTTCAGGGTCGGTATGCCGGTCAGGACGAAGCGGGTGTCGGTCTCCGGGAAGCTGGCGAAGGTGTCGTCGATCTGCTTTCCGAAGCTGTCGATATAGTCGAGGTTGGCGTATTGCGGCGCCTTGGAGATGCCGAACAGGATGCCCTGGTCCTCTTCCGGCGCCAGCTCCGACATGGTGTTGGCGAACAGGTAGCCGACCGACAGCAGGATGCCCAGCGCGAACAGCAGGGTGGCTGCGCGATAGTCCAGCATGCCGTCCAGCCGCCGCTCGTACCAGCCGGCCAGCTTTTCGAACTGGCGGTCGAGGAAGGCGGCGAAGCGGCCCTGGCTCCCGCCCTCCTTCAGGATGACGGAGCACATCATCGGCGACAGCGTCAGCGCCACGATGCCCGACACGATCACCGACGCGGCGAGCGTGAAGGCAAATTCGCGGAACAGCGCGCCGGTCAGTCCGCCCAGCAGGCCGATGGGGGCATAGACCGCCGCCAGCGTGATGGTCATGGAGATGACCGGCCCGACGATCTCGCGCGCGCCGATCAGCGATGCCGCGACCGCCGATTTGCCGTGTTCTATGTGCCGGTGGATGTTCTCCACCACCACGATGGCGTCGTCCACCACAAGGCCGATGGCGAGCACCATTGCCAGCAGCGTCAGCAGGTTCAGCGAAAAGCCGAGAGCCAGCATGAAGGTGGCGGCGCCGATGATCGACAGCGGGATGGTGACCACCGGGATCAGCACCGACCGGAGGGATCCCAGGAACAGGAAGATGACGACGATGACGATGGCAACCGCCTCGAGCAGCGTCTTCACCACCTCGTCGATGGACGCCTGGATGAAGCGGGTGCTGTCATAGACGATTTCCATCTTCATGCCGGGCGGCAGGTTGCGCCGCAGCTCCGGCTCCATCTTGCGGATGTCTTCGACGATGTTCAGCGGGTTGCCGGTGGGGGTGCTGTCGACGCCGATGAAGATCGCCTGCTGCCCGTTCATCGCCACGCTGGCGTCGAAGCTCTTGGAGCTGAGTTCGACGGTGGCGATGTCGCGCATCCGCACCAGCGCCCCGTCCTTGGCCTTCACCACCATGTCGCGGAACTGCTCCACGTCGGTCAGGCCGGTGTTGGCGGTGACGTTGGAGATGACGAAGACGCCCTTGGTCTGGCCGGGAGCCGACTGGTAGTTGTTGGCGGCGACCGCCGCCGAGACGTCGGCCGGCGAGATGTTGCGCGCCGCCATCTTGGCCGGATCCAGCCAAAGCCGCATGGCGAAGGTCTGGCCGCCGAGGATCTTGGCCTGCGCCACCCCGTTCACGGTGGACAGCACCGGCTGCACCACGCGCGTCAGATAGTCGGAGATCGCCGCCCCCGACAGGTCTGGGCTGGAGAAGCCCATATAGAGGATGGAGGTCGTCTCGCCGGTCGATTTCAGGATGACCGGGTCGTTGGCCTCGCGCGGGAGCTGGTATTTGACCTGCTGCACCTTCGCCATCACGTCGGTCATCGCCACGTTGGGGTCGAAGTTCAGCCGGACATAGGCGGTGACGACGCTCTGCCCCTGGGTGGAGGAGGAGGTTAGGTAGTCGAGACCCTCCGCCGTCGCCACCGCCTGTTCGATCGGCGTCGCGATGAAGCCCTGCATCAGCTCCGGCGAGGCGCCGGGATAGCTGGTGGTGACGGTGATGACCGTGTTCTGCAGCTGCGGATACTGCCGGATCGGCAGCTCCAGCATCGAGCGGAGGCCGACCAGCAGGATCAGCAGGCTGACCACGACCGACAGAACGGGCCGGCGGATGAAGATGTCGGTGAAACTGCCCATGGCATCGGCCTCAGTTCTGCGGCAGGGACTGCGGCGGCGTAAGCGGATTGCTCTGCGCCTCGACGACCGCGGCGCCGTTGTTCAGCTTCAGCTGGCCGGACACCACGACGCGGTCGCCGGCGTTCAGGCCGCTGCGGATCTCGACCCGGTTGGCGAGACGGTCGCCGGTCTTCACCGCCTTGCGTTCCACCACCAGATGGTCCTTGCCGTCCTGGCTCTTCTGCTGGGTCGCGACGAAGACGGAATCGCCGTAGACCGTGTAGTCGACCGCGGTTTCCGGCACCGTCAGCGTGTTGGGCTGCGGCGGCAGGACGACGCGGACGCTGGCGAACATGCCCGGCCGCAGCTGGCGTTCGCGATTGTCCATGGTCGCCTGCACCTTCACCGCGCGGGTGTCGGCGCTGACCTGCGGTTCGATGGTGGTGATCTTCGCCTCGAAATCGCGGCCGGGCAGGGCATCGACGTTGATCAGCACGCCCTGGCCGACCGACAGCTTCGGCAGCGCCTGCTCCGGCAGGGTGAAGTTGATGTAGAGCTGCGACAGGTCGGTCAGGGTGACGATGGTGGCGCCGGGATTGACGTAATCGCCGACATTGACCTGCCGGATGCCGAGTTCACCGTCGAACGGCGCCTTGATCAGCTTCTGGCCGATCAGCGCGCTGGTACGTTTCATGTTCGCGTTGATCTCGTCGAGCTGCGCCTGATACTGGTCGACGTTGCTCTGCGGCGTCGCCTGACTGCGGCGCAGGTCACGGTAGCGTTCCAGGTTCAGCTCGGCCAGACGCGCCTGGGCGCGCTGGGCCAGCAGGTCGGCCTGCTCGGTGGCGTCGTTCAACTGCACCAGCGGGTCGCCGGCCTTGACGCGGGAGCCCGATTCGAAGGGGATGCGCTCCACCCGGCCGGCGACCTCGGGGGCCACCGTGACCTGACGGGCCGCCTGCAGCGTGCCGATGGCCGGCAGATATTTCGGGATCGTCTGCACCGTCGCCTCGGCCAGCGCCACCGGGGTGGGCGGCGGCTTGTTGCTGGCGAAGAAGTCGGCGATGGCCTTGGCGCGGAAGCTGTTGAAGCCGTACAGCCCGGCCCCGAGCAACCCGAGGATCACCAGCGTGATGATAATGCGCAGGGTCAGCCGCCCGCGCGTCACCGGCTTGTGCGGCGGAGCGGAGGGCGGGGCGGGCGGCGGCGGAGGCGTTCCGCGGCCCGGCTCGGACGCCGGGTGCCCGAATGACGTCTCGGTCTTTGGCGAATGGTCCAGGGTCACGATCGGCTACTCCGGTCTCTCGGGTGTGAGGTCGTCATTGTTGGAGCCGCACTCGCGGGCGGCGATGATGTCGTCGCGCAGGCCGAGGCCGCGCAGGATGAACCAGACGGTCTGGCGGGCAAGCTCGGGACGGCCGCAGGGATAGGGCACCACCGTCCCGCCGGACAGGCAGACGGTCGCCATCATTCCGCACAGATGTTCGGCGAGCCAGAGTCCGTTCTCCGCATCGATCGGCCCCGGCGCAAGGTCACCACAGGCGACGGCGGCGGCGATGGAAGCGGCGAAACAGGGCATGAAGCGGCTGCGGATGCCCTCATAGACCTGCCGCATGAACTCGCCGTCCTCCAGCAGGCTGATGATCGACAGACGGTGGCGCGCCCGCTCGTCGGGATCGGACGGCACCTCGATCACGAAATAGTTCACCAGCCCCTGGATCATCTGCACCAGCGTGCCGGTGCCCGGCGGCAGGGCGACCAGCCGCTCATACTCCGGATCGCCGTCGATGCAGCTGAGGAAGATCGCCTCGTACAGCGAGGCCTTGGACGGGAAATGCTTGAAGATCAGCGCCTCCGACACGCCGGCGGCCTGCGCGATCTCCCGTGTGGTGGTCGCGGCGAAGCCCTTGCGCGCGAACAGCGGCAAGGCGGCGTCGAGGATCGCCCGCTTGCGGGCGCCGCTGTCGAGACGTGGGGCCATCGGGGGCTTTGTATCAGTCACTTGTGATAAGTGAGTGCTTACTCACCTTTGTTGGCGGAGGTATAGCTTGGGTGCGGCATCCTGTCCATGGGGTTTGGCAGGACCAGCGCGGGTCTCCTGCCCGGCCCCTGACAGCCGCCCTGACGGGTACCGCCATCTTTCGTCATTTTTTGAAGCTGTTGGGACGGACGAATGGTTTTCCGCACCCGCACACTCGCCTTACAGTCAAGCCA
Source organism: uncultured Azospirillum sp. (assembly GCA_965650625.1). Classification (GTDB taxonomy): domain Bacteria; phylum Pseudomonadota; class Alphaproteobacteria; order Azospirillales; family Azospirillaceae; genus Azospirillum. The sequence goes on from CBFGPE010000098.1 coordinate 15,879, forward strand.
TCGATCTCGACCGGAAGGAGCGTGCGCGCGATGGAGCCCATCCTGTGGGAATGGATCAACGCCCTGGCGCGGTGGCTGCACGTCATCACCGCCATCGCCTGGATCGGATCGTCCTTCTATTTCATCCATCTCGACGCCTCGTTGCGCCGCCGAGCGGGGGCGCCGGCCGGGACGGCAGGGGATGCGTGGCAAATCCACGGCGGCGGCTTCTACCACATGACCAAATACATGGTCGCCCCGCCGCAGTTGCCGGAGGATCTCACCTGGTTCAAGTGGGAATCCTACGCGACCTGGCTCAGCGGCTTCTTCCTGATGTGCGTGCTGTATTACCGCGGCGCCGACCTGTTCCTGATCGATCAGGACGTGATGGCGCTCAGCCACTGGCAGGCGGTGGCGATCAGCGTCGGTGTGCTGGTGGCGGGCTGGGTCGCCTATGACCTGATGTGCAAGTCGCCGCTCGGCCGCAACGACGGAGCGCTCGCGGTCGCCGGATTCGTGATGCTGGTGGCGACGGCCTGGGCGATGACCAAGCTGTTCAGCGGGCGCGGCGCCATGCTGCAGGTCGGTGCCCTGATGGCGACGATGATGGCCTGCAACGTCTTCATGCTGATCATCCCCAATCAGCGCAAGACGGTGGCCGCCATGCTGCGCGGCGAGACGCCGGACCCGTCGCTGGGAAAGAAGGCCAAGCAGCGGTCGCTGCACAACAATTATCTGACCCTGCCGGTCGTCTTCCTGATGCTGTCCAACCATTATCCGCTGGTCAGCTCCACCCGCTACAACTGGGTGATGGTGGCGCTGGTTCTGGTGGTCGGCACGGCGATCCGCCACTTCTTCAACAGCCGCCATGCCGGCAAGCCGACGCCCTGGTGGACCTGGGGGGTGGCCGCCGCCGGCATGCTGGCCTGCGCATGGCTCAGCACCATGGGCCCGGCGACTGGCGACACGGCCGCAGCGGCGCCGGTCAAGGTCAGCTTCAATCAGGTCGAGGAAATCGTCGCCACCCGCTGCAGCATGTGCCACGCCGCCCAGCCGGTGTGGGAGGGCATCGCCACTCCGCCGCGCGGCGTCGTGCTGGAAGGCGACGGCATCCGCCGCCATGCCGAGCAGATCCGCCTGCAGGCCGGCTTCAGCAGCGCCATGCCCCCCGCCAACATCACCGGAATCACCTCGCAGGAACGCGCGGTGTTGGCGGCGTGGTCGGGGAAACCGAAATAACCCTCTCCCGCCCCGGGAGAGGGGAGGGACCCGCCGCGAAGCGGTGGGAGGGGTGAGGGGTGGTCTAAGGAGCCATGCGGTTCATTATACTTGGATTCCCCCTCACCCTCCCCACTTCGTGGGGCCCCTCCCTCTCCCAGGGCTCTCAGCGGATCTTTGATCCGCCTGACGCCGTCAGCACAAACAAAGTTTGTGCGAGAGGCGGGAGAGGGCGCTGTCCTCGTCGCAATTTACATACCTATCGCCAGTTGGATCCCCATGCCCGACCAAACCGTTGCCTCCGCCATCCGTGGGCGCCTGCTCAGCTTCCATCGCGCGCCCGCCGGGCCGGGGGACTTCGATTGCCTGACCTATCATGAGGACGGGCTGCTGCTGGTCGGGGCTGATGGACGGATCTTGGAGGTCGGGGAGTGGGCCGATCTGCGCGTCCGGGTGCCGGAGGGGGTGACGGTCGACGACCATAGCGGAAAGCTGGTGCTGCCGGGCTTCATCGACACCCACATCCATTTCCCGCAGACCCAGGTGATCGCCTCCTATGGCGCCCAGCTGCTCGACTGGCTGGAGAAATACACCTTCATCGAGGAACAGCGCTTCGCCGATCCGGCCCACGCCGCGGCCAATGCCGCCTTCTTCATGGACGAGCTTCTGCGCAACGGCACGACGACTGCTGTGGTCTACGGCTCGGTCCATCCGCAGTCGGTCGACGCCCTGTTCGCCGAGGCCGAGGCGCGCGGCGCCGGGATGATCGCCGGCAAGGTGATGATGGACCGCCACGCACCCGCCGCCCTGACCGACACGGCCGACAGCAGCTATCGCGACAGCAAGGACCTGATCGACCGCTGGCACGGCACAGGGCGCCAGCGTTACGCGGTGACCCCGCGCTTCGCCATCACCTCGACGGAGGCGCAGTTGGAGGCGGCGGGCGCGCTGCTGCGCGAGCACCCCGGCGTCCATATGCAGACCCACCTGTCGGAGAACACCGACGAGATCGCCGAGGTGCGCCGCCTGTTCCCCGGCGCCCGCGACTACACCGACGTCTATGACCGCTTCGGGCTGCTGGGGCCGACTTCGCTGTTCGGCCACTGCATCCACCTGTCGGACGCGGAGATGAGCCGGCTGTCGGAAAGCGGCTCGGTCGCCGTTTTCTGCCCGACCAGCAACCTGTTCATCGGCAGCGGCCTGTTCGACCTCGACGCCCTGTCGAAGCCGGAGCGGCCGGTGCGCACCGCCATCGCCACCGATGTCGGCGGCGGCACCAGCTATTCCATGCTGCGTACGGCGGCGGAGGCCTACAAGGTGTTGCAACTGCGGCGCCAGAACCTGCCGGCGCTCGCGGCCCTGCACTGGATGACGCGCGGCAATGCCGAGGCGCTTGGCATGGCGGACGAGATCGGCAGTTTGGAGCCCGGCCGCTGGGCCGACCTTGTCGTGCTCGACCCCGCCGCGACACCGGCTATGCGACATCGCATGAAGGCGGTGAGTGGCGATCTTGAGGAGGAGCTGTTCATCCAGGTGACGCTGGGCGACGACCGCTCGGTGGCCGTCACCTACCTGCGCGGCCGCAATTCGCACCTGCGGCAATCGGGCGCTTGACCCAAGCCCCTAGTCCTTGTAGGACTTCCCCCGTCATTGGGGAGTAGCCACCCGCCGGCAGCGATCCGGTGGGGTTCGCGTCAACAGACTTGGACGGTTCCGGCCTCCGGCCTCCGGCCTCTGGCCGCTACCGCCATGGCGCGCACGGCGGCCAGAGGGCCGACCCGGCGAGACCAGTGGATCGGGCATCTCCGCGGCCAGCCGGAGTCCGTCCGATTCCACTGCGTTGTCTGGCCCGGGAATAGCCATGATCGCCACGTCCCTCGCGCTTGCCTTCAGCCTTTCGATGGATAGCTTCGCCGCCGCTCTCGGCCGCGGGGCCTGCTCGCGCCGGTCCGGCCTGCCCGAGGCGGTGCGCGTCGGCGCGGCCTTCGGCGTCTGCCAGTTCGCCATGCCGCTGGTCGGCTGGGGCATCGGCATCGCCTTCGCCAGCCTCGTGGAATCGGTCGATCACTGGATCGCCTTCGGCCTGCTGCTGGCGGTCGGCGGCGCGATGCTGCGCAACGCCATCATGGACGGCGATGACGAAGGCGAGGAGGATTGCGGCCCGGTGCGCAGCGTGCGGGCCGAATGGCTGGCCCTGCTGACCACCGCCGTCGCCACCAGCATCGACGCCGCCGCCGTCGGCGCGGGTCTGGCGCTGGTCGACGTGGACATGGTGACGACCTCGGCGCTGATCGGCGCGGTGACCTTCGCGGTGGCCTTCGGCGGCGTGCTGATCGGCAAGGCCGCCGGCAACCATCTGGGCCGCTGGGCGGAAATGGCCGGCGGCGTGGTGCTGATCGGCCTGGGCGCGAAGATCCTGCTGGAGCATACGCTGGGGTGACACCGTCACCCCTCCCCGAACCAGGGCTGGAAGTAAAAGGAGCCGGGGCGACGCATCGCCCCGGCTCCTTCCGTCTTTACTCCGCCGCGATGGTCTCGCGGGCGGGTTCCTCGGCCGGCACCGTGCGGATCAGGTGGTCGAAGGCGGCCAGTGCGGCCTTGGCACCCTCGCCCATGGCGATGACGATCTGCTTGAACGGGACCGTCGTCGCGTCGCCGGCGGCGAAGACGCCGGGCAGGGAGGTCTGGCCGCGGTTGTCGACCTCGATCTCGCCGCGCGGGGTCAGCGCCAGCGTGCCCTTCAGCCATTCGGTGTTCGGCACCAGACCGATCTGCACGAAGATGCCTTCCAGATCGACCCGCTTCAGCTCGCCGCTGTTGCGGTCCTTGTAGGACAGGCCGACGACCTTGTTGCCGTCGCCATGCACCTCGGTGGTCTGGGCCGAGAGGACGACGGTGACGTTGGGCAGGCTGTGCAGCTTGCGCTGCAGAACCGCGTCGGCGCGCAGCTGGCTGTCGAACTCGATCAGCGTGACGTGCGAGACGATGCCGGCGAGGTCGATCGCCGCCTCGACGCCGGAGTTGCCGCCGCCGATCACCGCCACGCGCTTGCCCTTGAACAGCGGGCCGTCGCAGTGCGGGCAATAGGCGACACCCTTGTTGCGGTATTCCGCCTCGCCCGGGACATTCATCGAGCGCCAGCGGGCGCCGGTCGACAGCACCACCGTGCGGGACTTCAGCGAGGCGCCGCTGGCCAGCTTCACTTCGATCAGCCCGCCTTCCTGCGTGGCCGGCACCAGGGCGGTGGCGGTCTGCAGGTTCATCACGTCGACCTCATAGTCCTTGACGTGCTGTTCCAGCGCCGCGGCCAGCTTCGGCCCCTCGGTGTGCGAGACCGAGATGAAGTTCTCGATCGCCATGGTGTCGAGCACCTGACCGCCGAACCGCTCGGCCGCCACGCCGGTGCGGATGCCCTTGCGGGCGGCGTAGATGGCGGCCGCGGCGCCGGCGGGCCCGCCACCGATCACCAGCACCTCGAACGGGGCCTTGGCCTTGATCTTCTCGGCGGCGCGGGCGACGGCGCCGGTGTCGAGCTTGGCGACGATCTGCGCCACGTCCATCCGGCCCTGGGCGAAGGGTTCGCCGTTCAGGAAGACGGTGGGGACGGCCATCACCTGACGCTGCTCGACCTCCTGCTGGAACAGCGCGCCGTCGATGGCGACATGCTTGATCCGCGGGTTCAGCGCGCTCATCAGGTTCAGCGCCTGGACCACGTCCGGGCAGTTCTGGCAGGACAGCGAGAAATAGGTCTCGAAGCGGAAATCGCCGTCGAGGTTACGGATCTGCTCCAGCAGCTCCTCCGACTCCTTCGACGGATGGCCGCCGACCTGGAGCAGGGCCAGGACCAGCGAGTTGAACTCGTGACCCATCGGCAGGCCGGCGAAGGTGACGCCGATGTCGGTGCCGTCGCGCTTGATGGCGAAGGAGGGCCGGCGGGCGTCGGCGCCGTTGCGGTCCAGCGTGATCTTGCCGGACAGCGAGGCGATGTCTTCCAGCAGGCCGAGCATCTCCTGCGACTTCGCCCCGCCGTCCAGCGACGCCACCAGCGTGATCGGGTTGGTGATGCGCTCCAGATAGGCCTTCAACTGCGTCTTCAGATTGGCGTCCAGCATGGCTTTCGTTCCCAACGTCTCGTGTCCGGGGCGGATCGCCTGCGCGGAATCGCGGCGGTCCGGGCGGAGAAATGGTGGCCCGAGTCAAAAGAGCCGGTCGGGCGGACGGTCTGGCTTTCAAACAGCGAAGAGGTCGGAACGTCATCGTCCTCCCCGCGCAGGGGGGGATCCAGGCTTGGAAAAGGCTGCGACAAAAAGCGCCTGGGTGCCCGCCTTCGCGGGGATGGGGAAACCGATGACGGACCCTGATGGCGGGGAGGCTTTGAAAGCCGGCCCGCAAAACCTGCCTTGCGGCCGTTCCGGCCGATCAAGGGTACTCGTTTTCAAACCCGCCGATTTCAAACCCACTGGCGGGCGGGGGTGGGAGCCGGCCGAAGCCGGCCCCCGATCCGTAGGTTCCCGAAGGAGCCTTAGATCTTGCCGACGAGGTCGAGCGACGGGGCGAGGGTCTTCTCGCCTTCCTGCCACTTGGCCGGGCAGACCTCGCCCGGGTGGGCGGCGACATACTGGGCGGCCTTGACCTTGCGCAGCAGCTCCTTGGCGTCGCGGCCGACGCCGCCGGCGGTGATCTCGACGATCTGGATCTTGCCGTCCGGGTCGACGACGAAGGTGCCGCGGTCGGCCAGACCGACTTCCTCGATCAGGACCTCGAAGTTGCGGCTGATCGCCAGCGTCGGGTCGCCGATCATGGTGTAGTTGATCTTGCCGATGGCCGGCGAGGTGTCGTGCCAAGCCTTGTGGCAGAAATGGGTGTCGGTCGAGACGCTGTAGATCTCGACGCCCAGCTTCTGGAACTCGGCGTAGTTGTCGGCCAGGTCCTCCAGCTCCGTCGGGCAGACGAAGGTGAAGTCGGCCGGATAGAAGAACACGACCGACCACTTGCCCTTCAGGTCGGCGTCGGTCACGTCGATGAACTTGCCGTTCTTGAAAGCGGTTGCCTTGAAGGGCTTAATCTCGCTGTTGATCAAAGACATTTGTGTTCTCCGATGAGGTGCGATGGTTGGTTGACGCCTCGATCCCCGGCGGCTGGCCGTGGCATGCCCGACTTAATGCGGCGCACCGGGTCGAACAAGAGGGCCTGCCTTGTGGCCAGGGGGCGGGGCGATGTTCCCGTGTCCCGTTGACCCGTGGAGGAATACGGGAAATCGGTTATCAAGAGAAGTAGAAAATACCAATTGGATTGATCGATAAAATCGATTACATATCCAGGCATGAAACCGCTCCCCACCCTGCGCCAGCTCCGCTATCTCGTCGCCGTCGTTGACCGCTGTCATTTCGGGCAGGCGGCGGAGGCCTGCCTCGTCAGCCAATCGACGCTGAGCGCCGGTTTGCAGGAGCTTGAGGATCTGCTGGGCGCCACACTGGTGGAACGCACGCGACGCTCCGTGCTGCCGACCCCGCTGGGCCGTGAGATTGCCGAGCGGGCGCGGCAATTGCTGAAGGGTGCGGAGGAGCTGGTCGACATCACCCGCTCGGCCGCCGATCCGATGTCGGGCGCGCTGCATCTCGGGGTGATCCCGACCATCGGCCCCTTCCTGATCCCCCGCGTGATGCCGGCCCTGCGCGAGACCTTCCCGCGCCTGCGCCTCTATCTGCGCGAGGATCAGACGGCGCGGCTGCTGGAGCAGCTGAACGCCGGCAAGCTGGACGCGGCGCTGCTGGCCTTGCCCTATCCGATGGGCGATCTGGAGACGGAGGACATCGCGGAGGACCGCTTCTCCTTCGTCTGCCACACCGGCCACCGGCTGAGCGCCGGCGATCCGGCCGAACCGGTGACGGTGCCGTCGGAGGATCTGCTTCTGCTGGAGGACGGGCACTGCCTGCGCGACCATGCCATGGCCGCCTGCGCGCTGGACGCCACGCCGCACAACACCGCCTTCGAGGGCACCAGCCTGCATACGCTGGTGCAGATGGTGGCGAACGGGCTGGGGGTGACGCTGCTACCGCAGATGGCGGTCGATTCGGGCATCCTGCGCGGGCTGGATCTGGCGGTGCGCCCGTTGGCCGGCGGCCGGCCGGGGCGGCGGATCGCGCTGGCTTGGCGCCGCACCTCGGGTCGGAAGGAGACCTTCCAGCGGCTGGCCGAAGCGCTCAGGGCGGAAATGACGCGGAAGGACGGTTGAGGGGACGGGAAAGAAAGAATCGCTTGGTCCGACGGGTGCGAGGTGGTTTAAACGGGACGGTTTTTCGCCCGTTCACTCCGCTTTCGGGACACCCTGCGTCATGTCCACCGCCAGCACCGACACCGCACCTCTCTTCGACCGCGTCGCCATCATCGGCATCGGCCTGATCGGCTCCTCCCTGGCGCGGGCGCTGGCGGAGTATGGGATCGCGCGGCAGGTCGTCTGCACGGACCGCAGCGCCGAGGCCTGCGCCAAGGCGCTGGAGCTGGGCATCGTGGCGGAAGCCTCCACCGATCCGGCGGTGGCACTGGCCGGGGCCGATCTGGTGGTGCTGGCGACCCCGGTCGGCAGCTATGCCGCGGTGGGCGAGGCCATCGGGACGCTTTTGCAGCGCGGGACCATCGTCACCGACGTCGGTTCGGTCAAGCAGGCGACCCTGCGCGACGTCGGGCCGCATCTGCCCGACGGCGTTCACCTGATCCCCGGCCACCCGGTGGCGGGCACCGAGCATTCCGGGCCGGAGGCCGGCTTCGCCACACTGTTCCAGGGCCGCTGGTGCATCCTGACCCCGCCAACCGGGGCCGACCGCCACGCGCTGGAGCGGGTGACGGAGCTGTGGCGCCGCGTCGGCTCCACCGTGGAGATCATGGAGGCCAGCCACCATGACCGCGTGCTGGCCATCACCTCGCACCTGCCGCACCTGATCGCCTACACCATCGTCGGCACCGCGTCGGACCTGGAGGAGGACACCAAGTCCGAGGTCATCAAATTCTCCGCCGGCGGCTTCCGCGACTTCACCCGCATCGCCGCCAGCGATCCGGTGATGTGGCGCGACGTATTCCTGAACAACCGTGAAGCGGTGCTGGAGATTCTGCAGCGCTTCACCGAGGACCTGACGGCGCTGCAGCGCGCCATCCGCTGGGGCGAAGGGCAGCAGCTGCAGGACCACTTCACCAAGACCCGCGCCGTGCGCCGGGGCATCATCGACGCCAAGCAAGCGTAAGAGGCAGGCGTAAGGGGCGGGCGTGCCGGTGGTTTTTCACTCCATCGGCAAGCCTACGTAATTCTCCGCCAGCGCCGTCATGGCGGCGCGGGAGTGGACCAGATAGTCCAGCTCGGCCAGATGCACGCGCTGCTCGAAGGGCGACTCAGCGTCATTCCGGTGCAGCATGGTGGTCATCGACCAGGAGAAGCGCTCCGCCTTCCAGATCCGCCGCAGGCAGGTGGCGCTGTAGCCGTCCAGCCCCTCGGTCGTGCCGGATTTGTAATAGGCGGTCAGGGCGCGCGACAGCACCAGCACATCGGCGACCGCCAGGTTCAGGCCCTTGGCGCCGGTCGGCGGCACGATGTGGGCGGCGTCGCCGGCGATGAACAGCCGGCCATGCTGCATCGGGTCGCAGACGAAGCTGCGCATGGCGATGATGCCCTTCTGGAAGACCGGCCCCTCTGTCAGCGTCCAGCCGTTGTCGTCCTCCAGCCGGCGGTGCAGTTCGGACCAGATGCGGTCGTCGGACCAGTTGGCGATGTCGTCCTTGGGGTCGACCTGGATGTAGAGCCGCTGCACCTCCGGCGAGCGGGTGCTGAGCAGGGCAAAGCCGCGCTCGTGGTTGGCGTAGATCAGTTCGGGATGCGACGGCGGCGCCTCGGTCAGGATGCCGAGCCAGCCGAAGGGATAGACCATCTGGTATTCGGTGCGCGCGGCGGCCGGGATCGCCTGCCGGCTCGGCCCGTGGAAGCCGTCGCAGCCGGCGACGAAATCGCAGCGCAGCTCCTCCAGCGGTCCGTCCGCGTCGCGGCGGAACCGCACGCGCGGCGCCTTGCTCTCCAGGTCTTGGAACTGCACGTCGGACACGCCGAACAGGATCGACCCGCCATCCTCCAGCCGGGCGGAGACGAGGTCGCGGATCACCTCGTGCTGGGCATAGACGGTGACCCGCTTGCCGCCGGTCAGTTCCGCCATGTCGATGTGGTGGCTGCGGCGGTCGAAGCGCAGCGTGATGCCGGAGTGGAAATGGGCTTCGCGCATCATGCGGTCGCCAAGGCCCATGTCGTTCATCAGGTCGACCACCCATTGCTCCAGCACGCCGGCGCGGATGGTGCCCTCGATCTCCTCGCGGCTGCGGTGCTCCAGGATCACCGACTCGATGCCCTGGCGGTGCAGCAGATGGGACAGGAACAGGCCGGCCGGGCCGGCGCCGATGATAGCGACCTGGGTGCGGCCAAACTGGATATCGGCCGATTTCGTGGGGTGCATGTCTCTCGCCCTCCTTCGGGACCAGCAGCAGGCGCGCTTTCGCTGATTGCTGTGCACGCCAATCATTTGCGCTCATGCTATTCCCGGAGGCGGAGGGCCGGACATAGACGAACCGGCGAAAGACTTGTACTTTTCATCGCAAGCCTGCCGGAGCCCGTGCGATGTCCGCCCATTCTTCACACAGCGCCGAACCCATTCCCCGCTATTGGCTGTACGGCGAACCGCCGGCGGTGCCGGAGCTGCGCTTCGTCCATATCGAGACGATCCCGGAGCGGATGCGCTTGTACAATTGGGAGGTCCGCCCCCACCGCCACGACGGGCTGAGCCATACTCTGCTGGTCACGGATGGCGGCGGGCGGCTGACCGCGGACGGGGTGGAGGTGGCGTTTCGCGCCCCGGCGCTGATCGTCGTGCCGGCGCAGGTGGTGCATGGCTTCCGCTTCGATCCCGGCACCGACGGCCATGTGCTGACCTTGTCGGAGGGGTTCCTGGCCGGTGTGCTGGCCGCCGCACCGGAGGCGGAGCTGCGCGAGGCTCCGGCCCTGCCGCTGGCCTGGGATCTGGGTGACGGATCAGACGAGGCGGCGGCGCTCGACCGCTGTTTCGGCGAAATCAGGCGGGAGTTTCGCGCCCACCACATCGGCCGGGCCAGCGCGATTTCGGCGCAGGTGATGCTTCTGCTGGTCGCCACCGCGCGACTGGCTGCCGACCGGCGGCACGACGAGGCTGGGCACGACGGGCAGGGGGTGTCGCCCGATTTGCGGCTGCTCGCCCGGCTGCGGCCGATGATCGACGAGCGGTTCACCCAGCATTGGCCGGTGGAGCGCTATGCCGCCGCCCTGGGCGTCACACCCGGCCGGTTGAACGCCGCCTGCCGCCGCGTCACCGGCCTGTCGACTCTGCAGCTGGTCCATGCCCGGCTGATGCTGGAGGCCCGGCGCTCGCTGATCTACACCAGCCATGGAATGGCGGAAATCGGCTATGCCCTGGGCTTCGAGGACCCGGCCTATTTCTCCCGTTTCTTCACCAAGCGCGAAGGGCGGTCGCCGCAGGCCTTCCGCCGGGCGCACGGCGATGGCGGAATGGGAAGCAGCCTTGACGGCAACGGCCTTGACCGGACCGGGGGACCCTCACCACAGTAACGGACTTGCGCCCCCACCAGCGTCGATGCGGGGCGGTCCAGTTTTCGGAAGAGGGTGATGGCGATGGACAGCCTGGACGTCACGATGCGCGAGGCGGCCGAGACGGTCGAACAGTCGCTGTGGCGCCGCCTGCGCGCCGACGCCGCCCGCGTGGCGGAGGAGGAAAACGGCCTCGCTCCCTTCCTGTATGACGCGGTGCTGGCGCGCGACGGCTTCGGCCCGGCATTGGCCGCCCTGCTGGTGCGCAAGCTGGCCGACCGCGCCATGCCGGAGGACCGGCTGGCCGCCGTGGTGCGCGACGCCATGGAGGCCGACCCGGCCATCGTCGAGTCCGCCGCCGCCGACCTCGCCGCCATCCTGGCGCGCGACCCGGCCGCCGATGGCTGCCTGACGCCCTTCCTCTATTTCAAGGGCTTCCACGCCCTGCAATGGCACCGCGTCGCCAATTGGCTGTGGCGGGGTGGCCGGCACGACCTTGCCCATTTCCTGCAAAGCCGGGTGTCGGAGGCCTTCGCCGTCGACATCCACCCGGCGGTGCCGGTCGGACGCGGCGTGTTCATCGACCATGGCACCGGCGTGGTGATCGGCGAGACGGCGGTGATCGGCAACGACGTGTCGATCCTGCAGAACGTCACGCTGGGCGGCACCGGCAAGGAGCATGGCGACCGCCATCCCAAGGTGCGCGACGGCGTGCTGCTGTCGGCGGGGGCCAAGGTGCTGGGCAACATCACCATCGGCGCTCATGCCAAGGTCGGCGCCGGCAGCGTCGTGCTGAAGGACGTCCCCGGCTGCGCCACCGTGGCCGGCGTGCCCGCCAAGGTCGTCGGCTGGTGCCGTGACGAGCCGGCGCCGGCGCTGACCATGGACCAGAGCCTGCAACAGGGCGATTACAGCATCTGAGCGGCCAATTCCGCGCCCTGTCCCTTCGCTGTCACCGGAAATCCGCCGTCGCAATGACTACATGGAAGGCGGACGGTGATAGGGCGCGAGGGCCGTGAGGGTGCTGCTGGCATTTCTGTTGACGCTGGTCCTGCTGCTGGCCGGACCGGTGTTCCTGCTTGCGTCCGGAACGGTGCCGACGGCTATCGACTGGAGCCGCATCGACCGCAGCCCGGTGGGCCTCGCCCCCGACGCGACGACAACGCCGGAGGCGGTGGTCCAGGTCTATGCCGCCCGCGTGCTGTCTTGGCGCGGCGCCTTCGGCGTGCATCCCTGGTTTGCCGTGAAGCCGGCCGGCGCCCGCAGCTATACGGTTTACGAAGTGATCGGCTGGCGCGCCTACCGAGGCCTGTCGGTGGTCTCCGTCAGCAACCGCGACCCCGACGGCCGCTGGTTCGGCGCTCAGCCCATTCTGCTCGGAGAGCTGCGCGCCGCCGCCGCCGAAGCCGCCATCCCCAAGATCGCCAAGGCCGCCGCCAGCTATCCCTATGCCGGCGAGTACCGTGTCTGGCCCGGCCCCAACAGCAACACCTTCGCCGCCTGGGTTGCCCGCGCCGTGCCGGAGCTGCGGCTGGACCTGCCCTCCACCGCGCTGGGGAAGGATTACCTTGGCCGCGGCGTGTTCGCGCGGGCGCCGAGCGGCACCGGCTGGCAGATCAGCCTGTTCGGCGTCGCCGGACTGCTGCTGGCGTGGGAGGAGGGGCTGGAGGTGAATTTGCTTGGGCTGACCATCGGCATCGACCCGCTGGACCTTGCAGTGAAACTGCCAGGGATTGGACGGGTAGGGTGGTCAGAGTCTGAGCCACTTTGAAAGAAGCGGAAGAACTTACGACGACTTGGGAAGAGTATGGTCAGTTGGCTTGACCGGAGCACACCATCCAAACCTTGAACTTCGAAGGGAGGATGGTGCCCAGGGACGGAGTC
>CBFGPE010000099.1:0-28455 GCA_965650625.1 uncultured Azospirillum sp.
TGGAGTTCCTTGGCGAGATCCCGCTGCACCTGTCGATCCGCGAGACTTCCGACCAGGGCCAGCCGATCGTGGTGTCGCAGCCGGACTCGGAACACGCCCAGTCCTACCGCCGGATCGCAACGCGTCTTTGGGAGAAGATCGGCGGCGGCACCGGCGGCCGCGCGGCGCCGCGCCTCGTGGTGCAGTGAGGGTGTGGGGGTGCTCGCAAGGGTGCCCCCTCCCCGACCCTCCCCCGCTTACGCGGGAGAGGGGGTTAAGTGCCAGAGCGGCGGCAGTCCCCTCTCCCGCGAAGCGGGGGAGGGTTAGGAAGGGGGCAAAGGAAACCGACCCTCACCCATACCGCCGCAGCGCCTCCACCGTCAGCCCCAGACCGACGGAGCCGAAGATGTTGCCCTCCACCACCCGCGCGCCCGGTGCCTCGGCCAGGATCGCGGCGCGGACCTGGGGCAGCAGGGTGGAGCCGCCGGTCAGGAACACCGCGTCGATGCGGTCGGCGGTCACCCCGGCGTCCGCCAGACAATCGCGGATGCGGCTGCCGATGCGGGCCGCCAGCGATCCGGTGGCGCGGTTCAGCGCATCCCGGTCCACCGCCAGCGCCAGATCCCCGTCGCCCCAATCCAGCGCCAGTTCCGCCGCTTCATGGTCGGACAGGGCGATCTTGGTGCGCTCCACCGCCATCGCCAGCGCGTGGCCCTGGCGGTGCTCGACGACGCCGATCAGGCGTTCGATCTTCTCCGGCTCGGCGGAATCGCGCTGCAGGCGCTCAAGCTCCGCCATCGCCTTGGCGGTGTAGAGGAAGTTGATCTTCGCCCAGGTCGCCAGATCGAAATAGATGCTCCGCGGCGCCAGTAGCCCGGCGCGCTTCATGGCACTGCCAAACCCCAGTTCCGGCATGGCGGTGGCGAGGCTGAGGTCGCGGTCGAAGTCGGTGCCGCCGACGCGGATGCCGTCATTCGCCAGGATGTCGCCGACCCGGTCGGCCTTGCCGCGCCGCTCCGGCCCGATCCGCACGACGGAGAAGTCCGAGGTGCCGCCACCGATGTCGGCGATCAGCGCCAACTCCTCCCCCGCGACCTGCTGCTCGTAATCGAGCGCGGCGGCGATGGGTTCGAACTGGAAGGAGACGTTGCGGAATCCGGCCGCCCGCGCGATCTGCCCCAGCGTCTCTTCCGCCGCGGCGTCGCCGGCCGGATCGCCGTCGACGAAATGGACCGGGCGGCCGACGACCACGTCGCCCAACTCGCCGCCCATCGCCTCCTCCGCCCGCTTCTTCACCAGATCGAGGAAGGTGCCGATCACCGCGCGGAAGCTGATGCGGCCCTTGCGCAGCGCGGTGTCGGCGTCGATCAGGTCGGTGCCGAGCATCGACTTGATCGAGCGCATCAGCCGCCCCTCCACCCCCGACACATAGCCGTCGATGGCCGCCTGTCCGATGGTGGTCCGGTCATGCTCGAAATCGAAGAACACCGCGGTCGGCAGGGTCGTGCGCGTGCCGTCCAGCGCCAGCAGCCGGAAGCCGTCCGCGTCCTGCACGCCCAGCGTCGTGTTCGAGGTGCCGAAATCGAGCCCGCACGCCGTCATGTCCCGCCTCCTGCCCGGATGACCGGCGCGGCCACCCGCCGCACCGGAAAAGGGGCGAGCGTATAACGGCTCCCGTCTGCCGGATCAAGGGCGCTGCGGGAGAATCGGCGCACCCGTCACCAGACGTGACGCATCCGCCGGCCGCCCAGTGGACGGCTCGCCAGCACCACCGGCAGCAGGAACAGGGTCAGGTTTGTCCAGGAGAAGGACCGGCCCCGCCCGTCCTCCCTGTCGCGGCTGTGCTCCGGCCGCCGTTCCATCCAACCGCCGCTGGCCCCCTGATATTCCGGCATGGCGGTCAGTACCCCGCCGGACGTGGCGGGCGCAGAGCGGTTCTGGAACATATCGCGCTCGATGGTGTGGGCCAGCGCCCGTTCAGTCATCTGCGGTGCCATGGCATTGCCGACGGCGGCGAGCCGGCCTTCGGCACCGACGAACAACTCGCGCTGCGGGTTGCGGGCCAGCGACAGGATGGCGGCGGCGACCTCCTCCGGCGGGTGGATCGGATTCAGCGGCTTCACCGCCCGGCCGGTGTAGTTGGCGCCATGCTGCCACAGCGGGGTGTCGATGGACGCCGGCATGACCATGCAAACATGGATGTCCGGCTCGTCCACCAGTTCCTGCCGCAGGGATTCCGAGAAGCCGCGAACGGCGAACTTCGCCGCGGTGTAGGGGGTGGCATAGCGCTGGCCGATGTTCGACACCATCGACGCGGTGTTGATGATGATCCCCTCGCCACGGTCGAGGAAGTGGGGCAGCACGGCGCGGCAGCCATGGACCATGCCGAAGAAGTCGGTGCGCACCACCTGCTCGAACACCTCGTCGGGGATGTCCTCGAACCGGCCGAAGGCGATGACGCCGGCATTGTTCACCCAGACGTCGATGCCGCCGAAGGCCTGGACGGCGCGGTCGGCCAGATGCTGCATGGCGCGCTGGTCGGTCACGTCGGTGGGCACTACCATGGCCCGGCCGCCGGCCTCGACGCATTCCTCCGCCACCTCGTGCAGGGCCGCCATCCGCCGGGCGGCGAGGATCACCGCCGCCCCCTGGCGGGCGAATTCCAGCGCGGTCGCCCGGCCGATGCCGCTGGAGGCGCCGGTGATGACCACCACCTTGTCGTCCATAGAACGCTTCGCCATGACCGCGGTCCTTTCATTCCGATTTCGTCGATTGCGCCGTACAACAGCGCCGGTTGACGAAAATCCCGGATGCGACCTTTCGGCCGCCGGTCTGGAGAAGCGGGCGCGAACCCGCTACAGTGATGGGTCTGGTAAGGATTTCGTCCTCAATCAACGTGGAGCGGGCGCGGTGCCGGCGAGAGAGCTTGACGTGAAAGGGCTGCATTGCCCGTTGCCCATCCTGCGCACCCGCGCCCTGCTGAACGGGATGGAGACCGGAGAGGAACTGGTGGTCTATGCGACCGATCCGGCCTCCGTCATCGATTTCAAGCATTTCTGCAACACGACCGACAACGCGCTGCTGTCGCACGAGACCCAGCCGGACGAGGTCCACAAGACGGTCTTCGTCTACCGCATCCGCCGCGGCGGTTGAGGCGCCCGTCGCCGCCCGCCCGCCGTTCCGCGAAAGGTCCATCCCGATGCCGCTTCCCCCCGCCTCCCTGCCGCCGCTGCGCCCTGGTGCCGTCATCCATGGCCCCGGCTCCTACGGCGTCGACGCGCTGCTGGACGGTTTCACTGCGGAGTTGAAGCGACGCGGCTTCCGCGTCGGCGGGCTGGTGCAGCGCAACCACGGGCCGGGCGACGATTGCGCCGAGCGGATGGAACTGGTCGATGTCGCCACCGGCCGCGCCTATGACATCACGCAGAAGCTGGGGCGGGAATCGCAGTCCTGCCGCGTCGACCCGACCGGCGTGGCGGAGGCCAGTCAGGCGATCCGCACCGCCGTCGCGTCGGGTGTCGACCTGCTGGTGGTCAACAAGTTCGCCGGCCTGGAATCGCACGGCGATGGCCTGTCGGACGAGATGCTGACCGCCATCGCCGAAGGCATCCCCCTGCTGACCAGCGTCGGCAGCCGCTATCTCAACGAATGGCAGACCGCCACCGGCGGATTCTGCGACCTGCTGTCGCCGGTGCCGGACGCGCTGTGGCGCTGGTGGGGGCCGCAGCGGATGTATGTTGACCTCGTCCAGGGCGTCGCCGATGCCGAGGTCCGCCGTGTCGTCACCGGCGACAAGTGGGTTCTGGTGGAGACCGCCGACGGCCTCGGCGTCGCTGCCCGGCAGGCTCCGGCGGCCGGGGACGATCCGCAACGCTGGGCCGGCCGGGGGATGCGCGATCTGGCTGCGATGGCCGCGCAATCCTGGGATCCGCTGGAGATCGCGGTCGGCGTCGCCGCCCTGAACGCGCATTACAACCGGCCGGACGTCACCGGTGTTCCCGGAAACGGGTTGGACCTGTTCGCCGCGGTGGAGGGCCGGGTGGTCGTGGTCGGCGGCTTCCCCCAGCTTGCCCGCCGCCTGCCGCGCGCCAAGGTCATCGACCTCAGCCCGCAGGAAGGCGAGTACCCCGAGGCCGCCTGTGACTGGCTGCTGCCGGGGGCAGAGGCGGTGGCCATCACCGCGTCCGCCTTCGCCAACCGCACCCTGCCCCGCCTGCTGCGGGTTTCGGCCGGCGCCACGGTGGCGATGATCGGCCCCGGCACGCCGCTGACCCCGCGCCTGTTCGAGTATGGCGTCCATTCGCTGGCCGGCTTCGTCGCCGTCGACCGCGAGGCGGTGGTGCGCACCATCGCCGGCGGCGGCGGGTCCCGCGACTTTCATCCCTATGGCCGGATGGTCACGCTGCACCGGCCACCCCGCTCTTAACTGAACAAGAACACCGGAGGAGTTGAGACCCCATGGCCGATCTGGACCACCAGACCCGCATCGAACTGGAAGCCGCCGCCTTCCGCGGCCTGGTCGAGCATCTGCGCAAGCGCACCGACGTGCAAAACATCGACCTGATGAATCTCGCCGGCTTCTGCCGCAACTGCCTGTCCAAATGGTATGCGGCAGCGGCCAAGGAGCGCGGTGTGGAACTGTCGGACGAAGATGCCCGCATCGCCGTCTATGGTATGCCCTATTCCGAATGGAAGCAGAAGCACCAGAAGGAAGCCACACCCGAACAGCAGAAGACGTTCGAGGACACCAAGCCGCTGCACGCGGAGATCAGCGGGCACCGGTAAGGACAGGTCCCCCTCCGGTCCGCTGCCGACGCAGGGACCGGGAGGGGGCGCCGGCTCAGGCGCTCACCGAAAAGGGCTGCACCACTGCCTGGAACTCCGCCATCGCCTCGCAGGCATCGGAATGGGCGGCAAGCGCCGGCCAGCGGGAACGGTCGAACACCTGCGGATGGGCCTCGCTGACGAACCGCAGGGCGCAGGCGGCGGCGATGTCGCCGTGGTTGATCCGCTCGCCGAACCACCAGGGGCCGGATGCGGCGGCGCGATCCGCCTCCAGTACATCCAGGACCGCGCCGATCTGGCCGGTGCAGCGCTCCACCCACAGGTCAGACCGCTCCTTGTGCAGCACCCGTTCATAGACGAGGCTCACCGCCTTGTCGGCGAAGCCGGTGGACAGCGCGCAGAGCTTCAGCGCCCGACGGCGATCCGGCCCCTGGCGGGCGATCAGCGCACGCTCCGGCCCGGCGACCTCGTCCAGATGGTCGAGGATGGCGCCGCTTTCGATCAGCACCTCGCCGTCGTCCAGCACCAGGGTTGGCACCCGTTTCAGCGGGTTGAAGCGCGCGACCTCCGCCGCGTCGGAAAAGACCGACCAGGGCCGGTGCTCGTAAGCCATGCCGTAGAGGCGCAGGGCCACGGCGACGCGGCGAACGAAGGGCGAGTCATACTGTCCGATCAGGATCATCGACGATTTCCCTGCTGATTGCCGGAAGACGTTATGCATCCTAATACGGATTTGTCCCGTAACCGCATTCGTGCAACGCGGCTCAGTCCCGCGCCACGATGGGGGTCAGCTTGTAGCGGGCGGCGATGGTCTCCAGCCGGCCGTCGGCCTTGATCGCGGCGACGAAAGCGTTGACCCGCTCCAGCCACGCCGCGTCGCCCGGCGCCACCGCATAGGCATAGGGGGTCGGTTGTACCGGCACGTCCGGCACGATCAGCCGGGCCCAGGAATGGAAGGCCAGCATGCGCTGCCCATAGGGATAATCGGTCAGGAAGGCGTCGGCGCGGCCGGACTGCACCTCCTCCTCGCGCTCCTGAGGGCGGGTGACGGCGACGATGCGCGCCGCCTTCATGGCGGAACGGGCATAGCCGTCCATGTAGGTGTCCTTCTGCACCGCCACGATATTGCCGGCGCGGTCGAGGTCCTCCCACCGCCGGATGCTGTCATTGGTCTGGGTGGTCACCGCATAGATGCCGCTGCGCAGATAGGGCTGGCTGAAGGCGACGCGCTGCGCCCGCGCCGGGGTGGCACCGATGGCGAACATGCCGATGTCGCAGCGGTCGGCCAGCAGGTCGTCGATGAAGCGGGGAAAGCTGCTCTCCACCACGGTCAGCCGCACGCCCAGATCGCCGGCGAAGGCCTGCGCCAGTTCCGCATCCAGCCCTTCCAGCGCGCCGGTGCGCGGATTCCGGAACGAGATTGCATAGTAATCGGGCCAGGAACAGACACGAAGTTGCTTCTGCTCTGCAATTTTCTGAAGTTTCCCGTCGGATGCCATAACCGGTTCGACGATGAAAGCCGATAAAATCGACAGAATTGCTGCGCCGATTGCCCAAAAGACCCGCATCGCCATGCCACACCTTTCGTTAACCAACGAGCCCAGTTCTTCACACCACAAACACAAGTCCGCAAAGCGGCGCCGGTATCTTAACATCAGGCGGGCATAGACGGCAGCGAATGCTTGGCGTCCGCCGTCCGTCCCTGCTATCATCCCGTACGCAAACTTCGACCATGGCCGACGTCCAGCGCCTTGATTCGACTGCAATCCTGAGGCGGTTGCGCGTCGGGTCCGCGAAGCCGGCCGGGTCGCGCTCGACCACATCTGACCGTCCGGAACGCAGTCCTGTCCCTGTCTCCAGCCAAAGCGGACCTGAAGGGTCTCTTCGAAAAGCGGGGCGGCGTCATCGCCTTCGCCCTGCTGGCGGTCTTCGCCCTGCTCATCATCCAGGGCCAGCAGTTGATCGCCGCACGGCAGGCCGCGCTCGAATCGGCGGAGGCAAGCCTGTCCAGCCTCGCCGCGGCGCTCGAGGTATCGACCACCCGCACGGTTCAATCGGTGGATGTGACCCTGTCCTCCATCGTCGATTCGCTGTTCGATGCCGGCTGGACCGGCGAGGATGGGACGGCCGATCCCGAACCGACAGCCATGCTGACCGACCGGTTGCGCCGCTCGCCGCACCTGCGCGGGCTGACGCTTCTCGACCGCACCGGCCGCATCGTCGCCACCACGGAGGGGACGCGCCCCGCCGGCCTCTATCTGACTGAGTTGGACGTCTTTCGCATGCAGGCGTCCGGCCAGGGCAATGGTCTGGTGATCGGCGATCCGCGGCCGGGACGCAGCCTGATCGACCGCGCCAATGGGGGTGAGCAGTCGGGTCGCTGGATACTGCCGATGAGCCGCGCCCTGCGCGACGCCGACGGCGCGCTGCAGGCGGTGGTCGTCGCCACCGTGAACCCTGACTATTTCCAGGGCCTGTACCGGGCGGTCCAGGGCGGCCAAGTCGCCGGCAACGCGGCCGTCGTGGGCAACCGCATCGCGCTGTACCGCTATGACGGCACCCTGCTGACCGTCCAGCCGCAGGCTGGGGAGGAGATCGCCCGCTCCTTCGCCGCGACCCCGCTGTTCCAGCACCATCTGCCGCAGGCCGAATATGGCGTCTTCCGCCATTCCGGGACGGATATCGGCGCCGGTCCCGACACGCGCATCGTCGCGTACAGGACGACCCCGGTCTGGCCGCTGGTCCTGACCGTCAGTGTACGAAAGGACGCGGTGCTGACCGCTTGGCGCGACAATCTGTGGACGGCGACCCTGCTGTCCGGCGGGATGATCCTGCTGCTGGGCATGTTCGGGCTGATGCTGGCCCGGTCGCTGGCGGCACAGCGCCGCCAAGGAAAGCAACTGGAAGAGACGAATGCCCGTCTGTCCGCCATCGTCGACACCGCGGCGGAAGGCATCGTCACCGCGAGGCCGGACGGCGTGATCGAGGCCGCCAATCCGGCCGCGCACGCCATCTTCCGCTGTGCGCCGGGCGGGTTGATTGGACGGTCGGTGCTGGATCTGCTGCCGCCGGACACGCGGAACAATGCCGCCCGCGCGCTGGATGAGATTGCACAGGGCCGCCGCGGCATGGGCCGGGCGGCGCGGGGCGAGACCAACGCCTTGCGGCCGTCGGCATCCGATGGCACCGGGGAAGCGGAGAGCTTCCCGCTGGCCTATTCCATGGCGCTGGTCATGACGGGAGCCGGCCCGCTCTACGCCGCGATCCTGCGCGACCTGACGGAGGAGAAGCGGCTGGAACATACGCTGCGCGACGCCAAGGAACGGGCGGAGGACGGCCAGCGCATCAAGATGGAATTCCTCGCGACCATGAGTCACGAGATCCGCACGCCGATGAACGGCGTGATCGGCATGGCCGGACTGCTGCTCGACACGCCGATGGAGGCCGAACAGCGCACCTATGCCGAGACGATCCGCGATTCGGCCGAATCGCTGCTGGTCATCATCAACGACATCCTCGATTTCTCCAAGATAGACGCCGGCCGTCTGGATCTGGAAATCGGCGAGTTCGAACTGGTGCCGATGGTCGAAAGCGTGGCGGAGATCCTGGCTCCGCGCGCCGCGGCCAAGGGGCTGGATCTGGCCAGCTACGTACCGCCCGGCCTGCGCGGCTCCCTGCTGGGCGATGCCGGACGCTTGCGGCAGATCCTGCTGAACCTCGCCGGCAACGCCGTGAAGTTCACCGATACCGGCAGCGTCACCATCCTGCTGAGCGAGGAGCCCGCTTCCGCCTGCTCCGAAGCCGACAGCGTCTGCGTCCGGTTCGAGGTGCGCGATACCGGAATCGGCATTTCGGAGGAGGAGCGGCCACGGCTGTTCGCCATGTTCACCCAGGTCGATTCCTCGCCCGCCCGCCGCCATGGTGGCACCGGATTGGGGCTGGCGATCTGCAAGCGGCTGGCGGAACTGATGGGCGGCCGGATCGGGGTGGACAGCCGGCTGGGATCGGGCAGCACTTTCTGGGTGACCATCCCGTTGAAGCGCGGCGCCGGCAGCGCCCATCCGCCGACGCCGGCCGGTGATTGGGCCGGGCGCCGCCTGCTGCTGGTCGACGACATCGCCGTCAACCGCGACCTGCTGACCCGGCAGCTCGACGGTTTCGGCATCGTGACCGAAACGGCGGAGAACGGGGAGCAGGCCCTGTACCGGCTGGTCGCCGCCGCCCGGAACGGCAAGCCCTTCGACGCCGCCATCCTCGATCACCGCATGCCGGGCCTGACCGGTCCCGAGCTGGCCCGGCGCATCCGGTCCATTCCCGAACTGGCCGGCATCCGGCTGGCGCTCGCCTCGTCGCAGAGGCCGGAGGGGCAGGAGCCGGACCGGGCGCCGGTCGACACCCACCTTCCGAAGCCGATCCGCTTCAGCACACTCTGCCAATGCCTCGCCCGGCTGCTGGAACCGCAATCGCCTGCGGCCGGCCCGGTATCCTGGCCGCATTCGCTGCCTGGAAGCGGCCCGTCCACCGCCAACATCGTGTCCCTCGCCATCCGCGGGCCGGCCGAAACGGTGACCGTCGCCAAGACCGATGCCCCGCCAACGCCGCAGCCGGAGGCGACGCCGCGTGCCCGCGTGCTGGTGGCGGAGGACAATCCGGTCAATCAGCAGCTGACGCTGGCCTTGCTGCGCCGCGCCGGGCACAGCGCAGAAGCGGTATCGAACGGCGAAGAGGCGGTGGAGGCGGTGACGGCCCGGCCCTACGACCTCGTCCTGATGGACGTCCAGATGCCGGTGATGGACGGGCTGATGGCGACACGGCGGATCCGCCGGCTGTCCGGCCCCGCCGCACGCATCCCGGTGGTGGCCCTGACCGCCAACGCCATGCAGGGCGACGCCGCCATCTGCCTGGAAGCCGGCATGGACGATTATCTGTCCAAGCCCATCAATGCCCGCAAGCTGCTGGACACCATCGCCCGTTTCATCGTTCCGGCCGCCGCTACCGCCGATGGCGGCGGGCAAGCCCCTGTCCAGCCACGGCCGTCGCCGGAACCGGCCACCGTCAATGCGGAAAAGATCGAGGAATTGCGCGACGCGCTGGGCGGTGATGGGTTTGCACTCCTGCTGGAAACCTTCTTCAGAGACAGTCCGCAGCATCTTGATCTGCTGCGTGCCGCCATCGCGCGCGGGGACTGCACCGGCATCGAACGGGAGGCGCATATCCTGAAGGGTTCCGCCGCCAACGTCGGGTTCGACCGGCTTGCCGCCACCGCCCATCATCTGGTCGCCGCCGTCCGCAGCGGCGATCATGACGCCCTGACCGCCACCGCCGGCGAACGGGTCGCCGCAGAGCTGTCCGCCGCACGGAAGGCCGCTTCGACCCTTGAGGCATCCGTCGGCTGACCCCTTGACCGGATCGGCGGTCGGCCATGCTGCGACGCAGTGCCGCCGGTGATTGTGCAATAGCGTCAGTTTCAGTAAAATGCTGCAGATTTCCCGATCCCGCGCCCTCGAACCGTTGGAGTAGACGCCGACCATGGCCGATGCCGTCACCGCTCTGGTCGTCGATGACGAGGAAATGACCCGCGCCATCGTTGCCGGCTATCTCTCCCGCATCGGCTATCGCACGCTGGAGGCCGAGACCAAGGCGCAGGCGTGGGAGCTCCTGTCGACCAGCGGTTCGGCGATCCATGTCGTTCTGCTCGACCGGCGGCTCGCCGACGGCGACGGGCTGGAACTGTACGAACGGATGAAGCAGGAACCGCATCTGGCGGACATCCCCGTCATCGTCCAGACCATCTCGGACAGCAGCTCGGAGATTGCGGCCGCCATCCGCGCCGGCGTGTTCTACTACCTCATCAAACCGTATGACGGTGCGCTGCTGCGCTCCGTCGTCCGGGCGGCGGAAGAGACGACTGGGCGGCTGAGGAGCCTGCAGGGCGACCTGCGCTCCCGCTCCGACGCCATCGGCCTGCTGCGCGATGGGCGTTTCCGCTTCCGCACCCCCCAGGAGGCGCAGAATCTCGCCATCACCCTGTCGTCCGTCGCCGCCACGGCCCACAGCCTGACCTTCGGCCTGTCGGAAATCCTGGTGAACGCGGTGGAGCACGGCAACCTCGGCATCGGGTTCGAGGCGAAGGGCCGGCTGAAGGCCAGCGGCATGCTGGCGCGCGAGATCGAGGCGCGGTTGGCCTCGGCCGAACATCGCGACAAATACGCCACCTTGCATGTGGAGCGCAGCGACAGCCGCGTGATCTTCACCGTCACCGATATGGGGACGGGCTTCGACTTCAACCGTTACCTGTCGGTCGATGCCTCCCAGTCGAACGCCACCCATGGCCGCGGCATCGCGCTGGCCCGCATGGTCGGATTCGACCAGCTGACCTATGTCGGCAACGGCAACCGGGTGGTTGGCATCGTCAATCTGGACCGGACGCCGGACAACCTGTCCGACTGACCCACAGCACCGTCAGGTCGTCGGCCAGCAGCCGTGGCATCGCCGCGAAATAGCGGTCGAGCAGGCAGCGCAACGGCCGGTCCGGCGCGCCATGTGCCAGGCCGCGCACCAGATCGGTCACGCCGTCGTAACCGAACATCTGGCCGTCCCAACCGCGTGCCTCGTACAAAGCGTCGCTGAACAGGACCAGGGCGGAGCCCGGCGGGAAGTCCAGGCATTGATTGCGGTATCGCGCCTCGGCCGCGACGCCAAGCGGCAGGCCGCAGCTCGGCCCCGCCTCCAACCTACCATCGGGGCTGCGAACCAACGGCTTCGGCGCCCCGGCCGTGGCGTAGACCAGCCGGTCGGCGGCGACATCCACCACGGCATAGATCATCGCGGCGAATTGCGTCTCCGGCAGAAGCCCGACCAGCAGACCATTCAAAACCCGCAGCGCTTCGGCCGGATCGTCGGCCGGCAGATCGCTGCGGGCGAGCAGCGCATGCAGCCGGAAGGTGTTCAGCGCCGCCGCCACCCCATGGCCGGTGAAATCACACAGGAACAGCGCAAAACGCCGGTCGTCGATCGGCCGTGCGCCCCACAGGTCGCCGCCAAGCTCCGAACTGGATTCGAAATGGCTGTCCAGCGCGACGCCGTAGCGCCGCTCCAGCGACCGGCAGAGCGCGGTGTCGGGCAGCAGGTCCAACTGCATGTCGCGCGCCAGCGCCATCCGCTGGACGGCGTCGCTGTGATGACTGCGCAGGCTGCGGATCACCTCCTGCAGCGAGCGGTCGAGGCGGCGGTTTTCCAGATGCAGCGACAGGCGGGCCGACAGTTCCGCCAGGGTCAGCGGACGCGCCAACAGATCGGTCGCGCCGGCCCGCAGCAACTCCGCCCGCGACCGCCCGCCGGGGAAGCGGCCGAGCGCGAGGATCGGCAGGTCGCGCAGATGAGGCTCCGCCCGCAGCCCGGCCAGCAGGTCAGGCCCGAATCCCGGCAGGCCGGCATGCAGAAGCAGCAGTTGCGGCGTACCAGCCGCCAGCACATCGGCCAGCTCGTCGCCATCCGCCACCCTGACGTTTCGAACCCCCAGCCGGCCCAGGATATCGCGCAACGGCCCGGCAGCATGAGGACGCGGATGGCCGATCACGACGGGCAGGCTGCCGCTCACCGGCTAGAACTCGCAGGGAATGATGGTGTGGAACTCCGAGATCTCGATCAGCTCGCGGACCTGACCGCGTGGATGCTTCATGCGGAAGACGACGCCCGTCCGCTTGGCGGCATTGTTCGCCAGGACCAGCAGCCCCAGCCCCGCGGAGTCCATATAGTCGACGGCCGACAGGTTCAGCACGCACTCCGCGACGCCGCCCTTTTCCCACTCCGCCAGGATATCCCGGAACCCGGCGTCGGCCTCGAACGTTATCTGCCCGCGCAGTTCCAGTTCGCGCACGCCACCACTGTCGCGCACCGTGTAGTCCATCACCCGATCCACCGTTGCCCGATCCACCCTTGAAGCCCCGCCGGCCTACATTCCCGGCTCGAACACCGCGACACGATTGCGGCCGAGGTGCTTCGCCCGATAGAGCGCAAGGTCGGCACGGTGGATCGCCCGCTCCAGCGTGTCGGTCGCACCCTCCAGCCCGGCGATGCCGATGCTCGCGGTCAGACGGAAGGTGCCGTCGGCAGCCTCGATCGGCATGCGGGCCAGATGGCGGCGCACCCGTTCGGCCACCACGCGGCTCTCGTCGGCGGTCGCGCCGGGCAGTACCACCACGAACTCCTCCCCGCCCAGCCGGCCGAGAATGTCGTATTCCCGAAGAATCGCCTGACAGCCGGCCGCCACCATGCGCAGCGCGTCGTCGCCGGTGGCGTGGCCGAAGGTGTCGTTGATGCGCTTGAAATGGTCGACGTCCAGGACGAAGACGGACAGCGGCTCGTGGAAGCGATGGGCACGGGCCAGCTGGGCGCGCGCCATGTCCATGAAGGAGCGCCGGTTGTAGATGCCGGTCAGCGGATCGCGCGACGCCATGTCGCGCAACGCCTCTTCCATGCTGCGGCGTTCGGTATAGTCGTAGATCCAGGCAAGATTGACCGCCATGCCCTGGATCACCGCCTGATTCACCGTGAACAGCGTCCAGAAGGGCGAGCCGTCGGCGCGCTTGAACTGGACCTCCATATTGGTGACGCCGCCACCGCCGCGCAGCCGTTCCAGGACGCGCAGGCGCTGGTGGCTGTCCAGGTAATAGTCGCGGGCGCGGCTGCCGATCAGTTTTTCACGCGGCAGGCCGATCAGCTCGGCGAAGCGGGTGTTGACGAAAATGATCCGGCCATCGTCGCGCCGGGACACCGAAACGCCGATCGGACTCTGTTCGAGGATCGCCTCCAGCCGCTCCTCGTTCGGGCGGGACTCGGTCAACTCGTGGATGGCGCCGACGATGCCCGCCGGCTTGCCCGATCCATCGTGGAAGGCGGTCTTAGTCAGGTTGACCATCCGCATCGCGCCTTCGGCCGTACAGATCGGCGCCTCGTACTGGACGCTGCCGTCATGCTCCAGCAAATCGCGGTCGTGGCCGACATGCTCCCTCGCCATGTCCGGGCTGGTGAGCGCGAAGGTGGTCCGCTGCAGCATCTCGTCGCGGGCGATGCCGGTCAGGCGGGAGAAGGCGTGGTTGACGGCGATGTACTGGCCGGCGGCGTCCTTGACGAACAACGGCACCGGCGAGGCTTCCAGCAAAGCGTCGACCACCGGCATCTCGGGACGCCCGGTGTCGTGTTTCACACCATCGTCCTGCCGGCAAACGGCGGCATCGACGTCCGTCACGGTCAGCAGCCGCAGCAGGCCGGCTTCGCTGCCTGCCCCGCTGTCCCACGGCATTTCCGCCACCGCCACCCAGCGTGCGGAACCATCGTTCCGCAGGACGCGGAGCGCCTTTCCCGGACCATGCGCGGCACCGCCGGGGCTACAATGGTCGAGTGCGAATTCGCACAGGCTCCGGCCCGACAGGCCGCCCGCCTCGCAACCCAGCAGGTCATGCAAGGCCGGATTCGCGTGGTGGATGATCCCCGATGCCGTGACAAGGCAAATCCCGACCGGCAGACGGTCGAAGACTGAAAACGCGGTTTCGCGCCCGTCATCCACACCACGGCCTGAGATCATCACCATGCAACCCGGTACCGGCATGGCCGAGAGTGTTTCATAGAATTTTATGTCCCCGCAATGCCGGCGATTTCCGACAGGGTCGAAGTGTAACGGCCGGATTTCTAAAAACGGTTGAGTGTATAAAATTTTCGCCGATTGTTCAAGACGCTGACGTTTCATGCGGTTGCAACACCCAGGCTCTTTCCGCGGCCAGTGCGACACCAAGACGCTGCCAGTCCTCGGCAGCGGCCGGCAATCCGAAGCGCAGCCAGTCCAGCCGCTGTTCGAACCGGCGAACGAGGATCCCGGCTTCACCCAGGGCGCGATAGAGCGCCGGTGCTCGCGGGTCCTCGATGAGGCGGAACAGCTCGGTCCCGCCGACCACCCGCAGGCCGGCGCTCTCCAGCATACGGTCCAGCTCCGCCGCCGCCGCCGCCAGCCGCAGCCTTGTCGCCTCGATCCAATGGCCATCGCGAAGCGCAGCCGTGGCGATGGCCAACCCCGGTCCCGACACCGCCCACGGCCCGATGGCCTCGCGCAGCGCCGCCGCCAGCCCGGCCGGCGCCAGTGCGATACCTAGCCGCAGCCCCGCAAGCCCGAAGAACTTGCCGAAGGATCGCAGGATCACCAGCCCCGGCTTGTCGGCATGCGCCGCGAGGCTGTCCTCCGGCCGCATGTCGGCGAAGGCCTCATCCACCACCAGCCAGCCGCCGCGCGCCGCCTGTGAGTCGGCAAGCTCCAGCAGCCGGGCGGCGGGCCAGCGCCGGCCGTCGGGGTTGTTGGGGTTGACGATCACCAGGACGTCGGCCTCCTCCACCCCCCCCACCATCCGGACGTCATGGTCGGCCAGCGCCCAGCAGCGGGCGTGCTCGGCATAGGTCGGCCCCAGGACGGCGACGCGGCCCGGCGCGCGCAGCCGCGGCAGCAACTGGATCAGCGCCTGTGATCCCGACGCCGCGGCCACCACATCGGCCGACGGCGCGCCATAGCAGGCTGCCGCCGCACTCCTCAGCGCGGCCTCCTCTCCGCGGCCGGGCAGACGGTTCCAGGCGTCCGGCCGCACCGGCGGCAGCGGGTAGGGCCAGGGATTGATGCCGGTGGACAGGTCGACCCACGGCTCCGGAGCGCCGGGAAATGCGGCGTGCGCGCCGTCAAGGTCGCCGCCGTGCAGCAGTGTGCCGACCGCGGAGGCCTCCTCCCCCGTCTGCCGTTCGTCCGCCACGCACGGCTTGGTCGCCGGGCTCTCTTCGGCCATGATCGCGCCTCTTCCTCATTCATCGACGCGCGGCCAGCGCGCCGCCCCATTGCCTGGAACGTCCCACCTGTGCCGCTGCTGCATCCCTTCCTGCTCGCCACCGCACTCGTCGTCGAAGCGGTGGCGGGCTATCCCGATCCACTCTACGCCCGCATCCGTCACCCGGTCGTATGGATCGGAGCGCTTATCGCCCAGCTTGACCATACGCTCAACCATGAGAACGACAGATTCGGCCGCCGCAAGGCATTCGGCGTGCTGGCGGTGGTGGTGCTTCTGCTGACGGTGGGCGGCGTCGCCGTGGCGGTGGCCTGGGCCTGCCGGCTGCTGCCGTTCGGCTGGCTGGTCGAGGCGGTGTTGGCCTCCACCCTGCTGGCCCAGCGCAGCCTGCACGACCATGTGGCCGCCGTTGCCAAAGGCTTCCGCACCGGCGGGCTGGAGGGTGCGCGCAAGGCGGTGTCGATGATCGTCGGCCGCAACCCAGCAACGCTCGACGAGCCCGCCGTCGCCCGCGCCGCCATCGAAAGCCTCGCCGAGAACTTCTCCGACGGGGTGGTGGCGCCGGCTTTCTGGCTGCTGGTGGGCGGGCTGCCCGGTCTGGCGCTCTACAAGGCGATCAACACCGCGGACAGCATGATCGGCCACCGCACCCCGCGCCACGAGGCTTTCGGCTGGGCGGCAGCGCGGCTGGACGATCTGGTCAACCTTCCGGGATCGCGCCTGACCGCCCTTCTGCTGGTGGGAGCGGCCTGGATGACCGGCGGGGCCGACGCGCGGCAGGCCTGGGAATCGGTCCGGCGGGACGCCCACCGCCACCGCTCCCCGAACGCCGGCTGGCCGGAGGCGGCGATGGCCGGCGCACTCGACCTCCGTCTCGGCGGCCCGCGGGTCTATGGCGCCACCCGGATCGAGGATGTCTGGCTCGGCCCCGGCCGCACCGCCGCCACCCCCGACGACATCGGCCGGGCGCTGGTGCTCTATCGCCGCGCCTGCGTCCTGCTGATCGCCTCGGCGCTGGTGCTGGCGGTGCTGGGATAGGCGGTCACCCCCGCGCCGCCCGCCGCATCATCAGCGACAGCCGCCGGCCGACCCGACGGCAGAAGCGGCGGAGGCCGTGAAGCAGGCGGCGGGCGGCGCGGGCGGGGGCGGTCTCCTTCAGCCAGGCGAGCCAGGCCATCACCCGCACATAGCCCCAGGCGAACCAGCCGATGGTCAGCAGTTTCGGCTTGGCAACATGGAACAGCCGCTCCACCAGGATGATCTTGACCAGTTCCGCTCCGACGATCACGGAAACGCCGGCCGTCGGGCGTCCGGTGGCGACCAGCCATGCCCCGACGAGCTTCGCCGGCTCCAGCAACGCCAGCGGCACCAGCACGAGAATCAGTGACGGGTAAGGCGCCAGACCGGCGACCCAGCGGCCGATCCGTCCGAACAGCGGCAGTCGGGCAATGCGGCGGACCACCGGCCGGACCACCCAATAGGCCAGCGCATCCAACAGGAAATATCCGACCGCAAGCACGGTCGCGACCGGACGCAGCAGGCCGGACAACAGCCGCCGCGGCTGCTTCGGCCGATCCGACGAGGCGGTATGCTTGTCTGCCCCTGGTGGGGGGCCGGGCGGGAGATTGCTGTTCATTCGAAATATCCCGACGGACGTCCTAGGTCCCCTGTCTACCACCAACGCAAGCCTTTCGTTTGCAGGAAGGGGCTGGCACCTTCACCAAAATTGTTCCTGTACACGCACAATCAGGTCTGCTCCATCCCCGAACGTAGTCCCACAACAGCAAAGCCCACCGTGCCCGGCCATTACGATCCCCTTCTTGTCGCGCTGTCATACGTAATCGCCGTGTTCGGCGGTTATGTAGCGCTGGATCTCGCCCATCATACCGGCAATGGCACGGCCCGCCCCTCCATCGCGCCGAATCGGCGTGACGGCTCCGGGAGCGGTCAGGGCGACGGCCGCCGGCTGGCGAGTGCGGCGCTGGCGCTGGGAGCCGGGATATGGTCGATGCACTTCATCGGCATGCTCGCTTATCGCACCGACATGCCGATCAGCTACGACGCCGGACTCACCGCATTGTCCTTCCTGCTGGCGGTCGCCGTTTCCGGCGCCGGCCTGTTCGCCGTGGCCCGCAACCGCCCCCGCCGTTACACTCTGCCGGTGGCAGGAACCCTGACGGGGCTCGGCATCGTCGGCATGCATTATGTGGGGATGGCGGGCATGCGCATGGACATGAACCTGTCCTACGACGTCATTCTGGTCGCTGTTTCGGTGGCCGTCGCTATTGTCGCCTCGACCGCGGCCTTGTGGCTGGCCTTCCGGACCCAGCGCCCGCTGCAGCGGGCCGCCGGCGCCGTTCTGCTGGGCCTGGGCGTGGTGACGATGCACTACACCGGCATGGCCGCGGCCGGAATGGAGCCGCTGACCGAGGTGAGCACCGCGGCGCTCGACGGCAAGGATGCCTACCACGCCGCGCCGGCCCATGCGATGAGCTCCTCCGGGCAGCGGATGGCGCTGTCGCCCTCTCTGCTGGCCATCATGACGGGGGTGGGTACGCTGCTTCTACTCTCGCTGGCGATGCTGTCGTCGCTGCTCGACCGCCGGCAGCAGGCCGAGCGGTCGGCGGAACAGGAGGCGCGCTATCGCGCCATCGTCGACACCGCGGTCGACCCAATCATCCTGATCGACGACCAGGGCACCGTCGAATCCTTCAACCATGCGGCGGAGAAGACCTTCGGCTACCGCGCCGACGAGGTGATCGGCCGCAACGTCAACATGCTGATGCCGGAGCCGTACCGCAGCGCCCACGACGGCTATCTCGACCGCTACCACCGGACCGGAGAGCGGCGGATCATCGGTATCGGCCGCGAGGTGACCGGCCAGCGCAAGGACGGCTCCACCTTCCCGCTCGACCTGTCGGTGGGTGAATGGCGTGTCGGCAAGCGGCGCATGTACACCGGCATCATGCGCGACATCACCGCCCGCAAGGCCGCCGAAGACGCGATCCTGCGTGCCCGCGACGAGGCGGAGGCGGCGAAGATCGAGGCGTTACAAGCCCGGGATAATGCCCAGCGCGCCGACCGCGCCAAGACGAAGTTCCTCGCCGCCGCCAGCCACGATCTGCGTCAGCCGCTGCAGTCGCTGTTCTTCTTCGCCCACGCGTTATCCGACAAGCTGCAGGACCACCCCACGTCGCCGCTGCTGGCCAGCATGACCGATTCGCTGAACGGCCTGCGGGTGATGCTGGACAGCCTGCTGGACGTGTCGCGGCTGGATGCCGGGGTGGTGAAGCCCAGCATCACCGATTTCGCGCTCGGGCCCCTGCTGGACCGGCTGGCCGAGGAATACCGCATCCGCGCCACCGAATCCGGGCTGACCCTGCGCCATGTCCCGACCTCCGCCTGGACCCGCAGCGACCCCGCCCTGCTGGAGCGCATCCTGCGCAACCTGATCGAGAATGCCATCCGCTATACCGAACGCGGCCATATCCTGGTCGGCTGCCTGCACCGCGGCGGCGCTCTGCGGCTGGCGGTGATCGACCAGGGCATCGGCATCCCCGCCGACAGGACACAAGACATCTTCCAGGAGTTCACCCAGCTCGCAAACCCGGAGCGTGACCGGCGCAAGGGGCTGGGGCTGGGGCTGGCGATCGTGCGGCGGCTGGCCGGGCTGCTGGACCATGGGGTGGCGGTGCGGTCCACTCCCGGCCGCGGCAGCGGCTTCTTTCTCGACCTGCCGGCGGCGGTGCCGCGTCCGGTCCCGAAGCCGGTGCGCATCCCGGCCGAGTTGCCGGACGCGAAGGGGCTGATCGTGGTCGTCGACGACGACACCATCATCCTGCTCAGCATGCGGGCGATGCTGGAGGAATGGGGATACGAGGTGGTCGCCGCCGTGTCGGCCGACGAGGCGATCGCGTCGCTGCTGAATCTCGGCCGGCAGCCGGCGATGATCGTCGCCGACTATCGCCTGCGCGAAGGACGGACAGGGGTGGAGGCGATCCGCGACATCTACGGCGTCTGCGGCGTGCGCGTCCCCGCCGTGGTGCTGACCGGCGACACCGACCCCGCCCGCATCGCCGAGGTGCAGCGCAGCGGCCATCGCCTGATCCACAAGCCGGTATCCGCCCCGATGCTGCGCGAGATCCTGACCTCGGCCGCGTAGGTAGGACTCCACAGGAAAAAGCACCCGACTCCACCGAAGCAACCCTGGACGGGCCAGCGGCCGGCGGACTAGCATCCGCCACCCGAACGAGCCCCCCGGCGGCCCCCGCCCGTCGCCGCCCCATTCTCTCTCACGGACCGTGATGCTGCGCCGTTCCCTGATCCGCGCCGGCGAGACCTGCGCTTTCCATCTCCGCGCCGCCCTGGCGCGTGCGCTGTCCCGCCCTGCCCCTCCCGCCGCACCGCCCGCCGCACCTCCTTATGCCGGCTATCCGGTCCCTCCGCAGCAGCCGGTCTATCCGCCAGACGGTTACCCGCCGGGCACCTATCCCCCCTCGCCCCCTCCCATGGGTGCGCAACCGCCCGGCCAGCCCTACCCTTATCCGCAGCAGCCGGCGCCGCCCTACGGCATGCAGCCGCCGCAAGCCGTTCCTCCCTACGCCCCGCCACCGCAGTATCCCCCTCAAGCCGCGCCTTCCGGCCGGCCGCCGGGACTCCCGCGCTTCCGCCTGCCGCGCGGGCGCTGGGGCAAGGTGGCGGTCGTCGCGGGCGTGCTGGTGCTTCTGCCCCCGGTGACGCTGCTCGGCGCCTATTGGTGGATGCGGGCACAGCAGCCGCAGACCAGCGGCACCATAGCCATCCCCGGCAGCGGCGCCCCGGCGGAAATCGTCCGCGACCGCCAAGGTGTCGTCCATATCTTCGCGGCGACGGAGCGCGACGCCTACCGCGCGCTGGGCTATGCCCACGCCCAGGACCGGCTGTGGCAGATGGAGACGATGCGCCGCGCCGGCGCCGGCCGGCTGGCCGAGCTGATCGGCACCAAATACGGCGACTTCGCGCTCCGCACCGACCGGCTGATGCGCACGCTGGGCGTCCGCCGCTCGGCCGAGGCGATGGAAGCCACCCTGTCGCCGGAGGCCCGCACCGCTTTCGAGGCCTATGCCGAGGGCGTGAACGCCTATCTCGCCACGCGGTCGGAGGCGCTGCCGGTCGAATTCCAGCTTCTGCGCCACACGCCGGAGCCCTGGACAGTCGCCGACAGCCTGGTCTGGGCCAAGCTGATGGCGCTGCAACTGTCCGCCAACTACCGCGACGAGCTGTTCCGCTCCCGCGTGCTTGAACGGCTGTCGCCGACCCAAGTCGACGACCTGTTCCCGCCCGACGCGCCCGGCGCCCCCACGACGCTGGCGACCGACCTGCGCGGCATGGACCTGCAGGAAACCGTGCGCCGCACCCTGGCGGCGTTGCCGCAGATGGGCTTCGACACCGCGTCCAACGAATGGGTCCTGACCGGCGCCCGCACCACCACCGGCAAGCCGATCCTCGCCAACGACCCGCATCTCGGGCTGGAGGCGCCGATCCTCTGGTATCTCGCCCGCATCGTGACGCCCGACTTCACCGTCACCGGCGCCACCGTGCCGGGCGTGCCGCTGACCATCATCGGCCACAACGGCAAGGTCGCCTGGGGCTTCACCACCACCCACAGCGACACCCAGGATCTGTTCGTCGAGAAGCCGGATCCACAGGATCCCGCCCGCTATCAGACCCCCGACGGCAGCCAGCCCTTCGAGACGCGCGCCGAGACCATCGCCATCGCCGGCGAGCCGTCGCAGACGCTGACCGTGCGCAGCACGCGGCACGGCCCGGTCATCTCCGACCTCGACGCCGCGCCTGCCGGCGGAACCGCTCCCGGCCCCGTGCTGGCGCTGTCCTTCCCCGGCCTTGCCGACGACGATACCAGCGCGGAGGCTCTCTACCGCCTGAACCATGCGGAAACGGCGGAGGCGGCGCGCGAGGCGCTACGCCTGCATGTCGCCCCGCAGCAGAACGTCGTCTATGCGGATGTGTCGGGCACCGTCGGCTTCATCTCCGCCGGCCGGGTGCCGATCCGCCGCAAGGGCGACGGCCGCGTGCCGGTTCCCGGCTGGACCGGTGAGTATGACTGGACCGGCTTCCTGCCCTACTACGCCCTGCCCCAGTCGGTGAACCCGCCGTCGGGGCAGTTCGTCAACGCCAACAACGCGGTGGTCGGGCGCGACTATCCCTATCGCCTCGCCACCGAATGGCCCGATCCGTCGCGCGCCAAGCGCATCGTCGAGATGCTGGGCACCGGGCGCTTTTCCGTCGAGGACGTGGCGCAGCAGCAGATGGACATCGTCTCGCTTCCCGCCCGCGACTTCCTGCCCGAACTGCTGAAATATCCCTCCCCGCCCGGTCTCGCCAGCGATGCGGCGGCGCTTCTGCGCAATTGGGACGGCCGGATGGACCGCAACCGGCCGGAACCGCTGATCTTCACCGCCTGGATGCGCGAACTGGTCCGTGCGGTCTTCGCCGACGAACTCGGTCCCGATTTCGCCTCCTACTGGGAGCTTCGTCCGGAGGCGTTGCGCCATGTCCTGAACGAACGGCCGGAGTGGTGCGACGACATCACCACGCCGCAGAAGGAAAGCTGTGCCGACATGATCGGCCGGTCGCTGGAGGCGGCGGTGGCGATGCTGGCCGAGCGCCACGGCTCCAGCCCGAAGAGCTGGCGCTGGGGCGACGACCACAAGGCGGCGCTGGTCCACCGGATGCTGAGCCGCCTGCCGCTGATCGGCGGCACCGCCGACCTGTCGGTGGAGACGGACGGCGGCTTCTTCACCGTCAACCGCGGGACGACCTCGACCCGCGATCCCGCGAACCCCTTCCGCCATGTCCATGGCGCCGGGTTCCGCGCGGTCTATGATCTGGCCGATCTGGACAATTCCCGCTTCGTGATCGCCACCGGCCAGTCCGGCAACATCTGGTCCCGCCATTGGGGCGATCTGGTCGGGCTGTGGCGCGATGGCGGCTCATTGCGTCTGGCCGGCGACCGTGGCACGTTGATCTCGGCAGGGGCGGAGGTGCTGACACTCACACCACGCAACACCGGGACAGCCAAGAAATGACCATCACTCTGGAGGACGTGCGCGCCGCGGCGGCGCGCATTGCGGGGCACCTGCCCCGAACGCCCACGGTTCCGGCGCCCCGCCTGGGGGACATGGCGGGGTGCCGGCTGCACGTGAAGCTGGAGAACCAGCACGCCACCAGTTCCTTCAAGGAGCGCGGCGCGCTGAACAAGCTGCTGTCGCTCGGCGAGGCGGAGCGCCAAGCCGGCGTCATCGCCATGTCCGCCGGCAACCATGCCCAGGCGGTGGCCTGCCACGCCACGCGGCTGGGCATCCGCTCCACCATCGTCATGCCGGCCTTCACCCCCTTCACCAAAGTGGAGCGGACGGAGAACCTGGGCGCCACCGTCGAACTGCATGGCGAGACGCTGAGCGAGGCCGCCGCCTTCGCCCATGATCTGGCGGCGCGCGACGGGCTGACTTTCGTCCATCCCTACGACGACCCGCTGGTGGCCGCCGGCCAAGGCACCGCGGCGCTGGAACTGCTTGAGGATGTGCCGGACCTCGACGTGCTGGTGATTCCCATCGGCGGCGGCGGCCTGATCGCGGGCATGGCGACGGCGGCGAAGGCGTTGCGGCCGGATCTGGAAATCGTCGGCGTGCAGTGCAGCCTCTATCCCGCCGTGCGTCAGGCGCTGGCCGGACAGCCGATCACCTGCGGCGGCGCCACGGTGGCGGAAGGCATCGCGGTGAAGGCGCCCGGCGCCCTGACCCTGCCGATCATCCGCGCGCTGGTCGACGATGTGGTGGAGGTGGGCGAGGCCCGGCTGGAGGAAGCGGTCTACCGCCTCGCCACCATGCAGAAGCTGGTCGCAGAAGGGGCCGGCGCGGCGGCGCTCGCCGCCATTCTGGAGGAGCCGGATCGCTACCGCGGCCGCAAAGTCGGCATGGTGCTGTCCGGCGGCAACATCGATTCCCGCATCATGGCGCAGGTGCTGATGCGCGGCCTGGTCTATGAGGGCCGCATCGTCCGCCTGCGCATCGGCATCACCGACGCCCCCGGCGCGCTGGCCCGCGTCACCCGCCTGCTGGGCGAGGCCGGCGCCAATATCGTCGAGGTCCACCACCAGCGCCTGTTTCACAATGTGCCGGTGAAGATGGCCGAGGTCGACGTGGTGCTGGAAACCCGCAACCAGACCCATGTCGAGGCGCTGATCGCACGGATGAAGGACGCGGGTTATCCCACGAGCCTGATGGTGGAGGTGGGGTAGGCCCCCACCCCCTGCTCAAATGCTGTAATTGTCTGCGATCTCCGACCGCAGCTGTTCCACCTGATCGCGGAACACCGAGCCGTCCCGGCCGGCGCTGTTGCGCACGTCGCGCACCACGCGGGCCGGTGTGCCGCCCAGCACGATGATGCGGTCGGCCAGATGCACCGCCTCTTCCAGATCGTGGGTGACGAACAGCACGGTCTTGCCGGTCTCCTGATGGATGCGGCGAAGCTCGTCCTGCAGATTGTGGCGGGTGATGGCGTCGAGCGCGCCGAACGGCTCGTCCATCAGCAGGATGTCCGGGTCCACCGCCATGGCGCGGGCGATGCCGATGCGCTGGCGCTGGCCGCCCGACAGCTCATAGGGCCAGCGGCGGGCGTAGCCGTCGAGCCGCACCAGCTTCAGCGCGGCCTCCGCACGCTGGCGGCGCTCGTCGCGGCTGACCGGCAGTCCCTCCAGCCCGAACTCCACATTGCGGATCACCCGGCGCCAGGGCAGCAACCGGGAGTCCTGGAACACCAGCCCGACCGGGCGATGGCCGGGCCGCTGGTCCTGGTGTATGGTGACGCCGCCGCTGCGCGCGGTGTGCAGGCCGGCGACGACGCGCAGCAGCGTCGACTTGCCGACGCCGGACGGGCCGACGATGGCGACGAAGCTGCCGCGCTCGACCGACAGGTTGACGTCGACCAGCACCGGCGGCGCGTCCTTGCCATAGCCGATGGACACGTCCTCGAGGTCGATGACCGAAGCTGCGGCGGTCTTGGAAAGGGTCACCGCTGCCATGAGAGCACCCGCGACTGAACTTGCATGAACAGGAAATCCGACACGCCGTAGAGCAGCGCGATGGTGACCATGTAGAGCACGACGATGTGCGTGGCCAGCAGGCCCGACGCCTCCATCATCCGCATGCCGAGGCCGGAGATGCCGAACAGCTCGGCCGCGACCACCGTCATCCAGCCCTGCCCCAGCCCGGCGCGCATGCCCGACAGGATGCCCGGCAGGGCGCCCGGCAGGATGATCTTGAACAGGCGCGGGATCAGCCCTCCCTGCCCGAAGGCATGGCCAAGCTCGATCAGGTCCTTGTCCACCCCGCGCACCGCGGCGTAGCTGGCATAATAGTTGATCCAGAACACCGTCAGCGAGATCAGGAAGGATGCCGCCCCTTCGCTGACGCCGAACCAGATAATGGCGAAGGGGATCCAGGCGATGGCCGGGATCGGGCGCAGCATGCGCACGACCCAGGCCTGGAAGGCGTCCCACTTGCCCCACAGCGCCGCTGCCGTGCCGAACGACACGCCGAGGAAAGTGCCCAGCGACAGCCCGACCAGATAGTGCGACAGGCTGGCCAGCACCATCTCCTGCCAGGTGCCGCTCTTGAACTCGGTCAGGAAGGCGGCGGGCACCGCGCTCGGCGACGGCAGCAGCCGCGCCGGCACGACGCCGCTGCGCGCCACCGCTTCCCACGCCAGCAGGAAGACGAGGACGCCCAACGCCGATAGGGCGATTTTCTGATAGGACTTCATCGGCTTGTCGGTCTGCATCGGTCGGCCGGCTTACTTGGCGACGGCGTCGTAGAAGCTGAAGTCGAAGGCCTCGGCCACCGGAACCGTCTCGCTCGCGGACCCGATTTCCTTGGTGTAGGCCATCATCTGCTCGACCGCCGGGACGACCTTGTGCGGGTCGGCGAGGAAGTTGGAGCCCGGGCCCTTGAAGGCGGCTTCCAGCGTCGCCGGCTCCAGCAGGCCCTTGCCGAGATAGTTGTTCACCAGCTTCGCCGACGCGGCCGGATCCTTGGCGATCATGTCGACGGCGCGGATGTGCGCCTTGAGCAGCGCCTTGATGGCGTCGGGATGGGCCTTCAGCACCTCCGCACGCGCGGCGACGACGGTGCCGGGCTGGTTCGGGAACATCTGCGCGCCGGTGGCGAGAAGCGCCACGTTCGGGTCCATCTGCCGGGTGACGGTCACCGTCGGCTCGCGGATGGTGGCGGCGTCGAGCGCACCGGCCAGCAGGGCCTGCTGCGTCTTCTCGATGCCCATCGGCACCAGTTCGACATCGGCCGGATCGACCTTCACCACCTTGAACAGCCAGTGCTTCAGTACGGTGTCGGGGACGGAGCCCGGCGGCTGGGTGCCGAACTTCGGCTTGCGGCCGGTGTCGGCGGCGAACTTCTTGAAAGATTCGGCGGTCGGGTTGGCGCCCACCGCCTTGGCGAAGGGACCACGCGCGGCGACCACCATCTCCTCCACCGCCGAATTGGCGATGACCGAGATGTCGGCGCCCTTGGTGCGGGCGACCAGCACCGGAGCGACACCGGCATAGAGCAGGTCGATCTTGCCGGCGGCCATCGCCTGGATGGCGTGCGGGCCGGATTCGAACCGGGTCAGCTTCAGCTCGATCCCCGCATCCTTGGCCCAGCCCTGCCCATCGACGATGAACAGCGGCGACGCCGCCAGGATCGGAATGTAGCCGATTTCCAGCTTCACCGGATCGGCGGCCCGCGCAGTGCCAGGCATGACGGCGGCGGCCATTCCAAGGGCAACGAGGGCGGCAAGGGTGGAGCGACGGGTCAAGCGGAGCATCGGATCGTCCTCAACTGGGGTTCCGAGGCTATTTAGCACGATTGCGCGGATGGAGAAGAGCGATTTCCACATAACTGGAAAAGGGAATTCAATATCACACATAATTACTTTGTTGTTAGAGCTTCGGTATCCGCCGGAAAGCCGCAGAAATTGTGGGTTCGGCGCGGCTTGGGATGTGTGGCCTCAGCTCTCCGTCAGCAGGTAGAGCGACACGCCGCAGAGCGATACCCCCACCAACAGGATGGCCACCGCGATCCGTGTCCAGAGCGTGAGGTGCGAATCGAAAGGTTCGCAGAGATCGTCATCGTCCATGACCTGACTTCCGTCGCTGTGGGGAGGACGGCGGGGATAAGCCGCCGTCTCTCGGTGACGGTAAGCGATAGCGGCGCCGTGTTGCGGCGGTGTGTCCCACGGACGGCGTTGTGTAACCGACGGTAACGGCGCCGGCCGACCGTTACAGGCCGTCGACCACGATCATCTTGAAATCGGCAGCGTCGCGGCGTGCTTCGCGCGCCTTGCGGTATTCCGGGCTGTCGTAGAAGGCCTTGGCCGACGCCATGTCCGGGAATTCCAGGATGACGATCCGGTTGGGCTGCCAATCGCCTTCGAGCACCGCCGTCTCGCCGCCGCGGCTGATGAAGCGTCCGCCATTCTTCGCGATCGCGTCGGGAGTCAGCGACTTGTAGACCTCATAGGCGACGGGGTCGGTCACGCGCACGTCGGCGATGATGTAGGCGGTCATGGCTCGGCATCCTCTCTTGTCGTTTTTCGGCCCAAAAGAAACGGGCGCGGGA
The DNA here is from genome assembly GCA_965650625.1 of uncultured Azospirillum sp. GTDB lineage: Bacteria > Pseudomonadota > Alphaproteobacteria > Azospirillales > Azospirillaceae > Azospirillum. The sequence continues at coordinate 27,260 of CBFGPE010000099.1, forward strand.
AGCCTCGCCCCCGCGCCCGTTCCGGTCAACGGCTATGGATGCCGATCAGGCTTCCATCGCCTTGACGACCTCTTCGGTGACCTTCTTGGCGTCGCCGAACAGCATCATGGTGTTGGGGCGGAAGAACAGTTCGTTCTCGACACCGGCATAGCCTGCCGCCATGCCGCGCTTGATGAAGAACACCGTCTTGGCCTTCTCCACGTCCAGGATCGGCATGCCGTAGATCGGGCTGGTCGGATCGGTCTTGGCGGCCGGGTTGGTCACGTCGTTGGCGCCGATGACGAAGGCCACGTCCGCCGTACCGAAGTCGCGGTTGATGTCCTCCAGTTCGAACACCTCGTCGTACGGCACGTTGGCTTCCGCCAGCAGCACATTCATGTGACCGGGCATGCGGCCCGCCACCGGGTGGATGGCGTACTTCACGTCCACGCCTTCATGCTTCAGCACGTCGGCCATCTCACGTAGAGCGTGCTGGGCCTGGGCCACCGCCATACCGTAGCCGGGGACGATGATGACCGACTGGGCGTTCTTCATGATGTAGGCGGCATCCTCGGCCGAGCCGGCCTTGACCGAGCCCTGCGGACCCTTGGCGGGACCGCCGGCCGCGGCGCTCTCGCCACCGAAACCACCGAGGATGACGTTGAAGATCGAGCGGTTCATGCCCTTGCACATGATGTAGGACAGGATCGCGCCCGAGGAGCCGACCAGCGCACCGGTGATGATCAGCAGATTGTTCTGCAAGGTGAAGCCGATGCCGCAGGCCGCCCAGCCCGAGTAGCTGTTCAGCATCGAGATGACCACCGGCATGTCGGCGCCGCCGATCGGCAGGATCAGCAGGAAGCCGAGCGCCAGCGCCACCAGGATGATCAGCCACATCGCGGCCGACGAGTTCGACTGCACCAGCCAGATGATCAGGATGACGGTCAGCACGCCGAGCGCCGCGTTCAGCGGGTGCTGCATCGGGAAGACCAGCGGCTTGCCGGTGACCAGCCCCTGCAGCTTGGCGAAGGCAACCAGCGAGCCGGTGAAGGTGATCGCACCGATGGCGGTGCCGAGCGCCATCTCGATCAGCGAACCCTTGGCGATGGCGCCACGAACGCCGATGCCATAGGCCTCCGGCGAGTAGAAGGCGGCCAGCGCCACGAAGACGGCGGCCAGACCGACCAGCGAGTGGAAGGCGGCGACCAGCTGCGGCA
>CBFGPE010000100.1:0-27915 GCA_965650625.1 uncultured Azospirillum sp.
CCCTCACCAGCTCAACGGGGTCCCTTTTCCACGCCGATCCAGGGTCCCAATCTCATGCCGATTGACAGTCGCCGACGCCGATGACCGCGACATCGCCCTGTCCGGCGTCGAACGGGTGATGCCGGCGCTGCAGGCCACGCTGAAGCCGGAGGAATGGCGCAAGGTCGCCTACATCCTGGCGCGCGGCGGCCGTTACCAGAATCAGGCGGAAGGCTTCGAGGGCGACAAGGCGGCCCACAAGTTTCTGAAGCCGCTGCAGGTCTACAACGAGGCGGTAGGAACGGCGAAGAGCAGCATCACTGGCCGGCGCTGGACCGGCACCGCCACCTGGATGGAGCCGGTCTTCGCCGACGGCAGCCCGGTTCATAAGCACCACAAGGCGGAGGACTGGCCGTTCCAGCTGATCAGCTCCAAGTCCGTGCTGGTCAGCGCCTACACCATCGCCGCCGGCCGGCTGCGCCACCTGCATCCGGAGAATCCGGTCGGCATCAACGCCGAGGACGCCCGCCGCCTGGGCATCGAGACCGGCGACCGTATCCGCATCGCCACGCCGGGCGGGGTGCGGGAGGCCACCGCCATCGTCCGCCATGGCGTGACGCGTGGCGTGCTTGCGGTGGAGCATGGTTTCGGCCATCGCGAATTTGGCGCCCGTCCGCACCTGATCGGCGGGCACAGCCAGCCTTCGCTGCCGGAGATCGGGGCGGGCATCAACCTGAACGATCTCGGCATCGCCGATCCTTCCCGCGCCGGAGCGTCGGTGTGGGTCGATCCGATCGCCGGGACCGCCGTGCGCCAGGGTATCCCGGCGAAGCTGGAGCGGCTCGCCGCCTCCGCCTGATGCCGGACGGGGCAGGGCTGCAAAAAAAATCGAACGCTTCGGGCGAACCGAAGGGGCGGATCGCAGTTGAAACAGACATGGCGGTGAAACACGACCAGAGACAAGAGAGGCGACAATGGCTCCGAACGTCAGCGATTTCTTCTGGCAGCGGCTCTCGGAATGGGGTGTGAAGCGGGTCTTCGGCTATCCCGGCGACGGCATCAACGGGCTGGTCGGCGCGCTCGCCCGCACCGGCGACCAGTTCGATTTCGTCCAGGCCCGCCACGAGGAATTGGCGGCATTCATGGCGACCGCACATGCCAAATACACCGGCGAACTGGGCGTCTGCCTTGCAACCTCCGGCCCTGGCGCCGTCCATCTGCTGAACGGCCTCTATGATGCGAAGCTCGACCACCAGCCGGTGCTGGCCATCGTCGGGCAGCAGGCGCTGACCGCGCTGGGCGGCCATTACCAGCAGGAGGTCGACCTCGTCTCCCTGTTCAAGGATGTGGCGGGCGAGTATGTCCACATGGCCTCCACGCCTGCCCAGGTGCGGCATCTGGTGGACCGCGCGGTGCGCATCGCCAAGGCCGAGCGGACGGTGACCTGCATCATCCTGCCCAACGACCTGCAGGAGATGGATGCCGTGGAGACGCCGCCGCGCGCCCACGGCACCATCCATTCCGGCGTCGGCTACTCCGCTCCCGTCGTGCGCCCAGCGGAGGCGGACCTGCGCCGCGCCGCCGACGTGCTGAACGCCGGCTCGAAAGTGGCGATCCTGGTCGGCGCCGGGGCGCTGAACGCCACCGACGAGGTGATCGAGGTGGCCGACATCCTTGGCGCCGGCGTCGCAAAGGCCCTGCTCGGCAAGGCGGCACTGCCCGACGACCTGCCCTTCGTCACCGGCTCCATCGGGCTGCTCGGCACCCGGCCCAGCTACGAGATGATGGTGAACTGCGACACGCTGCTGATGATCGGCTCCGGCTTCCCCTATTCGGAGTTCCTGCCCAAGGAGGGGCAGGCGCGCGGCGTGCAGATCGACATCGATCCGAAGATGCTCAGCATCCGCTATCCGATGGAGGTCAATCTGGTCGGCGACAGTGCCGGCACGTTGCGTGAGCTGATCCCGCTGCTGCAGCGCAAGCAGGACCGCTCGTGGCGCGACGGGATCGAGGCCGGCGTCGCCGACTGGTGGAAGGTGCTGGAAGCCCGCGCCATGAACGACGCCACGCCGCTGAACCCGCAACGCGTCTTCTGGGAATTGTCGCCGAAGCTGCCGGACGACGTTGTGATCGCCTGCGACACCGGGTCGGGCACCAACTGGTACGCCCGCGATATCAAGATCCGGCGAGGCATGAAGGCCAGCCTGTGCGGCGGCCTCGCCACCATGGGACCGGGCATGCCCTATGCGCTGGCCGCCAAGTTCGCGCATCCCGACCGCCCGGTGCTGGCCATCGTCGGCGACGGCGCCATGCAGATGAACGGCATGAACGCCCTCATCACCCTGCAGAAATACTGGAAGCAGTGGAGCGACCCACGCTTCATCGTGCTGGTTCTGAACAACCGCGACCTCAATCAGGTGACGTGGGAGATGCGCGCCCAGGCCGGCGATCCGAAGTTCGAGGCCTCGCAGGCGCTTCCCGACGTTCCCTATGCCCGCTATGCCGAACTGCTGGGCTTTAAGGGCCTGTTCGTCGACAAGCCGGAAGACCTCGGCAAGGTCTGGGACGAGGCGCTGGCGACCCGAGGCCCGGTCGTGGTCGAGGCCTACACCGATCCCAACGTCCCGCCGCTGCCGCCGCACATCTCGCTGAAGAACGCCGCCGCGATGATGGCGACGCTCGCCAAGGGCGATCCGGAGGTGTGGGACATGCTGAAGGGCACCGCCAAGGACTTCGTCGAAAGCTACCTGCCGCACGGCGGCGATAAGGGTGGTGCGAAGGGCGGCGGAAAGAAGCGTTGACCGGCGGACCCGCAACACCCTCCACCCCCTCCTGTTGAGGCTGTCGATACAGCGTCAGCCGGAGGGACGAGGCATGCGGGATCTGAACGGGGCCGTCGTGGTGGTGGCCGGGGCGTCGAGCGGGATCGGGCGGGCCACCGCCCTGGCCTTCGCGCGGGAGGGTGCCCGGCTGGCGCTGGCCGCCCGCCGCGAGGAACTGCTGGAGGAGGTGGCGGAGGAGTGCCGCGGCCTCGGCGCCAGCGCCGTCGTCATCCCCACCGACGTGACTGATGCCGACGCGGTGAAGCGTCTGGCCGACCGCACGGTGGAGGAATACGGCTCCATCGACATCTGGATCGCCAATGCCGGCGTCGGCGCCGTCGGTCGCTTCGAAGACACGCCGGTCGAGGCGCATCGTCGGGTGATCGAAACCAATTTGCTGGGACCGCTCTACGGCGCTCACGCGGTAATTCCGCTGTTCCGCCGCCAGGGGCATGGGACCTTCATCGCCACCGTTTCGATCGGCGCCTTCGCCCCGGCGCCCTATGCCGCGGCCTATTCGGCCAGCAAGTTCGGGCTCGACGGCATGCTGGACAGCCTGCGGGCGGAACTGGTGGACAGCCCGGACCTGCATGTCTGCGGCGTCTACCCGTCCTTCACCGACACGCCGGGCATGATGCACGGCGCCAATTACACCGGACACGAGCTGTCGCCGGAAGGTCCGATCTACGACGATCCGAACGACGTGGCGGAGACCATGGTGGCGATCGCCCGCCGTCCGCGCGCCCGCGCCCTGGTCGGGGCGCTGGCTCCGCTGTCGCGCCTGGGCTATGCGGTGGCGCCGCGTCTGGTGGAGAAGATCGCCGGTTATGGCGCCCACCGTCATTTCGACCGCCAGCCTCCGGCTCCGCACAGCGACGGTAACCTGTTCCGGCCGGTGGAGCGGGGGCGGGGAGTGGTCGGCGGCTTCTATACCCCGCCGCCCGCCTGGGTGTCGCCCGTGCTGATGGCCGGCGTGGCGGTGGCTGCCGTCGCCGCCTATCGGAGTTTTGGGCGGGGATCGGAGCGGAGGATACGGCGGCATTGACGCCGACCCGCCATCACTCCACCCCGGTCCTGAACCGGTATCCCACCCCCGGCTCCGTCACGATCAGTGCCGGCAGGTTGGGGTCGGCCTCCAGCTTCTGGCGGAGCTGCTTCACATAGACCCGCAGATAGGCGGTGTCGTGGACATGCGCCGGCCCCCAGACCTCGCGCAGCAGTTCGGTGTGGGTCAGGACATGGTCGGCGTGGCGGGCCAGCATCGCCAGAAGCTCGTACTCCTTGCGCGACAGGTGGACCTCCGCACCGTCGCGCCCCACCACCCGGCGCGCGAGGTCGATGACGACGGCGCCGGCGGTGACGGTGGTCGCCGGTTCAGCATCGGCCGGGCGCTGGCGCAGGACGGCGCGCACACGCGCCATCAGTTCGCCGACGCCGAAGGGCTTGACCACATAATCGACGGCGCCGCGGTCCAGCGCTTCCACCTTGTCGTACTCCTGGGCCCGCACCGACAGCACGATGATCGGCACCAGCGAGGTCTGCCGCACCGCGCTGATGACCTCCTGCCCGTCGAGGTCTGGCAATCCGAGGTCGAGGATCACCAGATCCGGACGATGCCGCGCGCAAGCCTCGACACCGTCGCGCCCGGTTTCCGCCTCCACCACCTCATAGCCGTTGGCCGACAGGCTGATGCGCAGGAACTTGCGGATCTGCGGCTCGTCATCGATCACCAGAATCTTCGCCGCCGGACTATTCGCCACGCGTGCTGTCTCCCTCCATGTCGGCGATCTCCGGCCCGGCCGGAACCGGCAGCAGGATGGCGATGCAGGTGCCGGGGCCATGGCGGCCGGGCAGCGCCCGGATGCTGCCGCCATGTGCCTCCACGATACCACGGCAGATGGCAAGGCCAAGGCCGGTCCCTGCCGACTGGGCGTCGCCCGCCTCCACCCGGTAGAACATGTCGAAGATGCGCTCGCGGTCGGCCTCCGGAATGCCCGGCCCCTGGTCGCACAGCTCGATCAGCGCCTCGGCCCCGCTGCGCTTCGCCCGGACGACGATAGGGCTGCCGTTGGGCGAATATTTGCAGGCGTTGTCGATCAGGTTGAAGAACACCTGCCCCATCAGCACGGGGTCGAGCCGCAGAAACGGCAGTCCCGGCTCCAGTTCCAGCCGCACCGGGCGGCCCTCCAGCATCCGCTTCGCCCGGTCTAGCGCCGCCGCGATCACGTCGGCCAGATCGACCCAGTCGGTGCGCGGCTTCAACGTGCCCGATCCGATCCGCGTCATGTCCAGCAGGTTCTGCACGAAGCGGTTCAGCCGCTCCGCCTCCTCCTGGATGGTCTGAACCAGCTCCGACCGTTCGGCCGGGGCCAGCGCCTCGCCATAGCTTGTCAGGCTGGACGACGCCCCCAGGATGGAGACCAGCGGCGTGCGCAGATCGTGCGACAGCGACGACAGCAGGGCGGAGCGCAGCCGCTCCGTTTCCGCCGCGACGCGCGCCGTCTCGATGTCGGCGACCAGCGCCGTGCGTTCGATGGCGACCGCCGCCTGATCGGCCAGCGTGTCGAGCAGCCGCCCCTGTTCCGGCGAGAGCAGCTGTTGCCCCTCCGTCATCTGGACGCCCAACACCCCCATCGGCCCCCGCCCGGTGCGCAGCGGCAGGAACAGCCAGTCGGCGGCGGGCAGGGTGGTGGAGCCACGGCCGGTGGTCTTGCCGTTCTCCCACGACCAGCGCGCCGCCGCCATCGACTTCTCGTCCAGCGTATCCTCGGGCGGATAGCCGGCGGCGACCTCCAGCCGACCGTCGCGCGGCAGAAGTACGAGAGAGCGGCCGTTCATGGTGGCGGCGACGTGATGCACCACCGCCCACAGCACGTCGTCCAGCCCGACCGCCGCCGAGATGCGGCGGTTGAAGTCGTAGAGGTTGGCGGTGCGCCGGGCGCTGAGCCGCGTCGCCTCCACCTGGGCGCGAACGCGGGCGGCGAGGTTGGAGGTGATGACCGCCGCCACCAGGAAGAAGAACACCGTCATGATGTTCTGCACGTCGGTGATGGCGAAGGTGTATTTCGGCTCGGTGAACAGGAAGTTGAAGGCGAGGAAGCTCAGCACCGAGGCGTAGATCGACGGCGCCAGACCATGGCGGATCGCCACCAGCAGCACGCCGATCAGATAGGCGACCGAGATGTTGGGCAGCGGCAGCCAGACGTCGATCAGCAGCCCCAAGGCCGTCGCCGCCGCGACGGTCAGCGTCGCCATGCCATAGGCCAGCCAGTCGAAGGCGGGGGAAGGCGCCCTGGTGTCGAGGCTGCGCGCCGGCCGCTCGTCCTCGCCGGCCACCACCATCACGTCGAAATTCTCGTTGCGGGCCAGCAGGTCGGTGGTCACCGACTGGTGCAGCGCGCGCAGGCGGCTCTTGGGGTGGGCGCGGCCGACAATGATCTGGCTGACGTTGCGGGCGCGGGCGAAGGCCAGGATCTCCGCCGCCGCCCGCTCGCCCTGGACCACCGCCGTCTCGCCACCCAGCTGTTCGGCCAGCCGCAGGGCCTGGGCGATGCAGTCCTTGTCCTCTTCCGACAAGGCATGGTCGCGGTGCGTCTCGACATACAGCGCCACCCAGGGCGCATCCCGCCGTTCCGCAGCCCGCTTGGCGGTGCGCACCAGCCGCAGGGCCTGTGGCCCGTCACCGATGCACACCAGGATGCGCTCGCGCGTCGGCCAGGGGCCGGCGATGGCGTGGGCGCGCATGTAGCGCAGCATCTGCGCGTCCACCCGCTCCGCCGCCTGCCGTAGCGCCATCTCGCGCAGCGCGGTCAGCGTGCCGGGGGAGAAGAAATGGTCGGCCGCGCGCTTGGCCTGTTCGGGCACATAGACCTTGCCCTCCTGCAGGCGCCGGATCAGTTCCTGCGGCGGTAGATCGATCAGCGCAATCTCGTCGGCCCGCTGCAGCACGCCGTCGGGCAGCGTCTCGCGCACCTTGATCCCGGCGATGCGTTCGACGACGTCGTTCAGGCTTTCCAGATGCTGGACGTTCAGCGTCGAGAAGACGTCGATCCCGGCGTCGAGGATCTCGTCCACATCCTGCCAGCGCTTGACGTGGCGGCTGCCGGGGATGTTGGTGTGGGCCAGCTCGTCCACCAGAACCAGCTTCGGACGGCGGGCCAGGATCGCGTCCAGGTCCATCTCCTGGAAGGGTCGCCCGCGATACTCGATCCGCCGTCGCGGCAGTACCTCCAACCCGTCCAGCAGGGCTTCGGTGTCGCGCCGTCCATGCGTCTCGACCACGCCGACGACCACGTCCGTGCCGTCGCGCCGACGGGCGCGGGCGTCCTCCAGCATCGCATAGGTCTTGCCGACACCGGGTGCCGCGCCGAGGAAAATCTTCAGCCGCCCACGCCGCTCGCGGTTCGCCTCCTCCAGCAGGGCGTCGGGTGAAGGCCGATCGTCGGCTTCCGGTTCTGCCATCAGTCCGCCGGTCCCAATTCGCCGTGCATCCTCATCCCTCGCCTTCCCTGACGCGGGGCAGCGTGACCATGCCGCCGCGTGGCGTCAATGGTCGGAATGGAGGCTGGCGAGCAGATGCATCCGCTATGCCCAAATACAAAGAAGGGCCGCCGTTTCCGGCAGCCCTTCCATTGTCAATCCGTGTGTCGTCGACACCACGGCGCAGTCCTTAGCGGACCGAAATCCCTTCCGCGAAGAAAGAGACCTCGGCCTTGGCGCTCGACGACGAGTGAGACGGACAATGAGACACGAGATCACCTCCTTTCAGTTGTTGACGTACGAGACCGTATATAGGCGGCCTTACGGAGGCTGCAAGTCGGATTTCCGACTTCTCCGCTGTGACATTCACCGGGGTGTTCACATCAGCGCATTCGGCACGAACAGCACCAGGCCGGGCCACAGCAGCATCACCGTGACCAGCGCCACCACGGCCAGGACGAAGGGGATGGATTCGACGATGTATTCCTCGACCGGGCAGTCCAGCAGGCTGCACACCGTGTACATCGCTACCCCCACCGGCGGGGTCATCGAGCCCAGCGTGACGATGGTCATCATCAGGATGCCGAAATGCACCGGATCGACGCCCAGCGGCTGGACGATCGGCAGGAAGATCGGCGTCAGCAGCAGCACCAGCACCGTGCTTTCGATGAACAGGCCGGCGACGAACAGGAAGATCAGGATCAGGGTGACGACCAGCGCCGGCTCCCGCGTCAGGCCGGTCATGGCGGCGGCGATGCTCTGCGGCGCCTGTTCGAAGACGATGGCGTAGCCGACCATGCCGGAGAACAGGATGATCAGCAGGATCAGCCCGGTGTCCGTCACCGCCTCCACCAGCGCGTCCACCATGTCGCGCAGAGTCAGTTCCTTGTGCACGAAGAAGCCGATGACGCCGGCATAGATGACGGCGAAGGCGCCGACTTCCGACGGGGTGAACAGGCCGCCGCGGATGGCGACCAGCAGCGCGACCGGGAACAGCAGCGCCCATTTGGCGTGGACCACCGCCTCCCACATCGCCTTGCCGGTCGGCCGCTGGGTGGTGGCGGCGCCATAGCCGCGGCGCCGCGCGATCCACCAGACGGTGACCATCAGCACGGCCATCATCAGGAAGCCGGGAACGATGCCGGCCAGGAACAGCCGTCCGATGGAGACGTTGCCGACGAAGCCGTACAGGATCAGGCCGAGGCTGGGCGGGATGGTCGCGGTGATGAGCGATCCCACCGCGATGACGGCCGAGGTGAAGCCCTTGGAATAGCCGCTGCGGATCAGGTCCGGGCCCAGGATGCGCGCCTCCATCGCCGCGTCGGCGACGGCGGAGCCGGACACGCCGCCCATCAGGGTGGACAGCACGATGCAGACCTGCGCCAGCCCGCCGGACATCCACGAGACCAGCACGTTGGAACAGCCGATCAGCCGGTGGGTGATGCCGGTCCGGTTCATCATGTGACCGGCCAGCACGAAGAACGGAACGGCCAGCAGCGGGAAGCTCTGCGACGCGGTGGCGACCTGCTGAACCCCGATCGACACCGGGATGATGCCGTTGGTCAGGAAGAAGGTGAAGCCGGCCATGCCGATGGCGAAGGCGATGGGAACGCCCAGCGCCATCAGGACGAAGAAGGTGAGGGCGAGCAGGATCACGGCATCACCTCCTCTGCCGCCGGAACGTCCGACGGCGTGTTGAAGATCGGGCGTGGGGTGTGGCGGAGCCGGCCGATGGCGGCCACCGTCTGCCCCAGCAGGGTGAAGGACAACAGCAGGCAGCCGACCGGCACCGCCGAGGTGACGAAGGCATAGCTGATGCCGCTGTCACCGAACTGGCGTTCCAGGTTGAGCATCGTCAGCTGATAGCCCTTGACCGCCATGGTCAGCAGGAATGCCAGCACCAGCAGAGCCAGCAGGATGTCCAGGATGGCGCGCACGCGCGCCGGCAGGCGCTTGACGATGTAGTCGATGCCGATATGGGCATGCTTGCGCAGCGCGAGGTCGGCGCCGAGGAAGCTGGCCCAGGCGAACAGCAGCTGCGCGACGTCCACCGACCAGACCAGGGGATAGCCGAACCAGCGGCTGATGCCGGCCACGAAGACCAGCAGGACGATGACGGCGAGCAGCGTGGTCGCCAGCACCGTCTCCGCCTTGACGTAAAGGGATTTCATCGCAAGGGGGTGCTCCGGTCCGGCCCGCGGGCGTGCGCCGGTGGTGCGGGATGGCAGTGGGCGTAGGGTGCGGGCGTCGGTTGTGGGAGGGGAGCGGGGCAGCCCGGCAAAGGCGGCCCCGCTCCGGTCACGACGGGAAAAGCCGGCCGGTCACTGCTTCAGCAGCGCGTCGACCTGCTTGTGCAGCTCGCCATAGCCGAGCTTCTCATAGACGGACGCGGTGGCGGTGCGGAAGGGCGTGACGTCGATGTCGACGACCTGCATGCCCTTCTCCGTCATCTGCTTTTCGAAATCGGCCAGCGACGCCTCGGTCGCCTTCGACGCATCGTCGCCGGCCTTCAGCGACTCCTCACGCAGGATCGTCTGCATGTCCTTCGGCAGGCTGTCGAACCAGGCGGCGCTGGTGACGATGCCGGTGATCAGGTTGATGTGGCCGGTCTTGGTCAGGTACTTCGCCACCTCGTACAGGCGCGAGCCGTAGATGGCGGGATCCTGCGCTTCGGCGCCATCGATCACCTGCTGCTGCATGGCGGTGTAGACCTCCGACCAGGGCAGCGGCGTCGGGGTGGCGCCCATGGCGCGGATGGTCTCCATCCACACCGGCGCACCCGGCGTGCGGACGCGCACGCCGTTCAGGTCGGCCGGCACCTTCACCGGCTTGTTGGTCAGCATGTGGCGCTCGCCCTGCCACCAGTTGAAGGACAGCACCTGATGGCCGGAAGCCTTGCGCAGCTTCTGCACCCACTCCTCGAACATCGGGGAGGTCACGACCTTGCGGATGCCGCCATAGCCCTGGGCGATATAGGGAGCGCCCAGCACGCCGAACTCCTTGACGAACACGGCAAGCCGGCCGCCGTCCACCACCACCGCGACGGGGGCGCCGGCGCGGGCCTGTTCAAGCAGATCCTCGTCCTTGCCCAGCTGCGAGGCGGGGAACAGGCGGACGGCCATCTTGCCGGCCGACCGCTTCTCTACATTTGCCTTGAATTCCTCCAGGCCTTTATAGAGCGGATCCTGCTGCGACAGCGCCGTGTTGACACTGAGCGTATAGTCGGCCGCCGAGGCACCGAACGAGACCAGGGACACCACCGCGCCGAACAGCGCCGTACGCACGGCGTTCGCCATGACAGACATTCCTTTTCCTCCCAGCAATATGGACCGCCGGCGACCGACGGCCGGCATTCGACTGGTGCGTGTTCGGCCCGCCGCCGGGACACCGGCGAACGCCCCAAGTCAAGGGGCGGTCCAGCAGGGAAGGGGATGGCCGATAACCAGCTTGTTCAGTCACTGGTATGGTAGTATGCATGATGCCTGTTGGCAATAGCGTTTCGGGCGGAATGTTCGCATTCCACCACCATCGACGCCGAACTGTTTTCGCAAGAAAAGGGGCCGGCCCGCGGATCGCGGAAACCGGCCCTTGCCACATCAATGGCCGACCGCCTAGCGCAGGCGCGGGGTCATCCGGCTCATGGCGAAGCCCAGGCCGCCCGCCAAGAGGAAGCCGGCCGCCACCGCGACGCCGCGGGCGGCGGCGCTTGGTGCCTCCAGCCGCAACGTGTTGTGCGGCAGGCCGAAGCGCCCGCGGGTGCGGTGCAGCCCGTCGACGGGGTGGAACAGGTTGTCGGGCCGGCCGGGCGTCTCGCGCTCCTCCGTCATCTGGCCGTCCACGGCGTTGTTGGCGAGGTAGCGGTCGGCGAAGGCCGGCGCCATGAAGTTGCCCAGGATCGCCTGCATCGCCGACCAGCCCAGCCAATATTCGCGCCGGGGATTCTCGGCAGCGTGCAGGATGGCGCGGGCGATGTCCTCCGGCTGGAAGATGGTGCCCATCGGCCGTGCCCGGCGGGGCATGTGGCTGCGCGCCCAATCGAACTGCGGCGTGTTGACCGCCGGCAGATGCACGGTGGTCAGCCTGACCGCGCTGTCCTCGTGGATCAGCTCGGAATGCAGGCTGTCGATGAAGCCGGTGATCGCATGCTTGGCCGCGCAATAGGCCGACTGCAGCGGAATCGACCGGTAGGCCAGCGCCGAGCCGACCTGCAGGATTGTTCCGGCATTGCGCGGCCGCATCCGGCGCAGCGCCGTCTGGATGCCGTAGGCGGAGCCGAGATAGGTCACCTCTGTCACCCGCTTCAGTTCCTTCGGCGTCACGGCATGCACCGGGCCGAAGACGGTCACCATCGCCACGTTGATCCAGGCGTCGATGGGGCCGAAAGCCTCCTCCACCCGGTCGGCGGCGGCATCCAGCGCGTCCGGATCGGCGACGTCCAGCGGCAGGACCAGCGCCCGGCCGCCCAGCCGTTCGACCTCCGCCTTCACCTCCTCCAGCGCCTCGGACGAACGGGCGATCAGGCCGATGGACGCTTGGCGGTAGGCGGCGAAGGCCAGCGCAGTGGCGCGGCCGACGCCGGCGGATGCGCCGGTGATGCAGACGACAGGGGAGTGGGGGAGGCCGTTGGTCGGGTACATGGCGATGGTCCTGTTCTTATTGCGCCTCAGAAGCGGTCAGGGGTTGGCCGGGGGGTTGGCCGGGGGGGTGGACGTCTGCCGCTCCATCCTGTCCAACTCGCGGCACCGCCCCCGGTTCCGTCCCGTCCCTTTAGCGCTCCCTCTTCCACCCGGATGCGGTGCAGGGTCAGGGGGATGTTCAGCAGCGTGGCGGCGATGGCGATCCAGACCTCGCCGAACACCAGCGGCAGCACAGCAAGCTCCCCCGCCACCACGAGGTAGTTGGGGTGCCGGATCCAGCGGAAAGGGCCGCGGCGGACCAGCGGCGCGCCGTCCAGCGTGATGATCCGCGTCGTCCAGAACCGGCCAAGCGTGGCGATCACCCAGACCCGTCCGGCCTGGAGCAGCAGGAACAGCGCCAGCAGCCAGCCATTCACCGGCGCGTCGGCCGGCACCATGACGAACAGGGCCAGCAGCCAGCCGGCATGCAGCGCGACGAACAGCGGGTAATGCGCCGCCCCGACCTCCCGCGCGCCGTCGGCCAGCAGCCGGGCGGTGTTGCGGCGTGCGATCACCAGTTCCAGCAGCCGTTGCGCCGCCACCGCCAGCAGGATGACCTGCGGCCAGCCGATTGCGTCCATGGTCACAGATCCAGCAGGGTGAGGCCGGCGGTGAAGCCGGGGCCGAGCGCCAGCATCAGATGCGGCCCGGTCGCCCCGCTGCGCATCCGCCGGTCCAGAACGAACATCACGCTGGCGGCCGACATGTTGCCGCAGTCGCCAAGCACCGCCCAGGACTCCTCCATGCCGGCGATGGCGGGATCCAGCACCTCCGTCAACGCCTGCAGGACCTTGGCGCCGCCGGTGTGGCAGATCACCCCGGCCAGATCGGCGCGGGACATGCCGCGGCCGGTCAGGAAACCGTCGATCACCGGGGGGAGCCTGTCGCGGATCAGGCGCGGGATGTCCTGGCTGAAGACGACGCCGAAGCCCTCGTCCTCAATGCGCCAGCCCATGATCCGCCGCGTGCCGGGCCAGGTGTGCTCGGCACTGTCGACGAAGCGCGGACCGGGGGCGTCGTCATCGGTCGCCGGGGTCCGCAGAAGTGCGGCGGCGGCACCGTCGGCGAACAGCGCGCTGGCGACGACATTGGTGGGGGTGGCCTCTTCCGGCCGGTGCGACAGGGTGCACAGCTCGACCACCAGGAACAGGATTGTGCGGCCGGGCATGGCACGCGCCATCATGCCGGCCCGTGCCAGCCCCAATGCACCGCCGGCACAGCCCAGCCCGAAGACCGGCAGCCGCACCGTGTCGGGCCGGAAGCCCATGCGGTCGAGCAGCAGCGCCTCCAGGCTGGGGGTGGCGATGCCGGTGGTGGTGGCGCAGACGATGACGTCGACATTGGCGGGGCGCAGGCCGGCGGCGGACAGCGCCTTGCCCGCGGCCTCTTCCAGCAGGTCCAGCGCCACCCGTTCGAACACGGCGGCACGTTCGGCCCAGCCATGCGGCTCCAGATACCAGGACAATGGGCAGGCGGCGTGGCGGGTGCGGATGCCGGTGTTGGCGAAGACCGGGGCCAGCCGGTCGAAATCGCGTAGGTGATGGGCGAACACCGACCGGGCGACGGTCAGCGTTTCAGTCTGTTCGAATCGGTGGGGCGGTAACGCGGTTGCGACCGACAACAGCCGCGGATCGGGTGACATCCTGCCTCCTGCATGCTGCCGTCGGGCAAAACCACGGGCGGGGCGGTGACCCCGCCATATCAGACAACAGGAATATTGTGCACCCGTTGCGTCGGCGCCCGCCTGCTCAAAAGTCTATCGACTTTCGGGCGCACGGGCGCACTTTGACAAGAATGATGTCCGTCGACCGGCAACCCCTGGTAAAAGGCCGCTGGTAGAGGTTCGTCAGTGGGCCAATGCCCGTTCCTCCGCGCCCGGCTTGTCGTGGATCGCCAGCCGGTCGACGATGGTCTCGCTCGCCGCATTCAGGCCGACCAGCCGCACCTCCGCCCCGGCGCGGCGGAACTTCAGCACCACGCCGTCCAGCGCCGCAACGCTGGAGATGTCCCAGATATGGGCGCGGGACACGTCGATAACGACGGCGTCCAGCTTCTCCCGCACATCGAAGGCGGCGGAGAAATCGTCGGCGGAGGCGAAGAACAGCTGCCCCTCCACCAGATAGGTCCGGGTGCGGCCATCCTCCGACAGGGTGGAGGTGACGCGGAACAGCCGGGCGACCTTGCCGGCGAAGAAGATGCCGGACAGCAGCACGCCGATCAGCACGCCGATGGCTAGGTTGTGGGTGAAGACCACGCCGATCACCGTTGCCAGCATGACCGCGCTGGAGCTGCGCGGGTGGGTTACCAGCGTCTGGAACGACCGCCAGTTGAAGGTGCCGACCGACACCATGATCATCACCGCCACCAGGGCGGCCATCGGGATCCGCTTCACCCAATCGCCCAGCACGACGATCAGGAACAGCAGGAACAACCCGGCGCAGAAGGTCGACAGCCGGCCCCGGCCGCCCGACTTCACATTGATGACCGACTGGCCGATCATCGCGCAGCCGGCCATGCCGCCGAGAAAGCCGGAAACCATGTTGGCGACGCCCTGGCCGACGCATTCGCGATTCTTGTCGCTGCCGGTGTCGGTCATGTCGTCGACGATGGCTGCGGTCATCAGCGATTCCAGCAGCCCGACCACGGCGATGCCGGCGGAATAGGGCAGGATGATGCGCAGCGTTTCCAGCGTCAGCGGAATGTCGGGCAGCAGGAAGACCGGCAGGGTGCTGGGCAGCTCGCCCATGTCGCCGACGGTGCGCACGTCGATGCCGAAGCCGATGGTGACCGCGGTCAGGACCAGGATGCTGACCAGCGCCGACGGCACCGCTTTGGTCAAACGCGGCAGCAGGTAGATGATCGCCAGCCCGGCCGCGACCAGCGCGTAGGTGACGGTCGGCACGCCCACCAGCTCCGGCAGCTGCGCCAGGAAGATCAGGATGGCGAGCGCGTTGACGAAGCCGGTCATCACCGATTTCGATACGAAGCGCATCAGTGCCCCCAGCCGCAGGAATCCGGCACCGATCTGCAGCACTCCGGCCAGGACGGTGGCGGCCAGCAGATATTGCAGCCCGTGGTCCTTGACCAGCGTGACCATCAGCACGGCCGTAGCAGCCGTGGCGGCGGAGATCATGCCCGGCCGGCCGCCGACGATGGCGATGGTCATGGCGATGGCGAAGGAGGCGTAAAGTCCGATCTTTGGATCGACGCCGGCGATGATGGAGAAGGCGATGGCCTCCGGGATCAGGGCAAGGGCGACGACAAGCCCGGACAGCAGGTCGCCGCGCGTGTTGCCGAACCACTCCTGACGAAGTCGTTGCAAATCGATGGTCATGGATCTCGCAAGCTTGAGGCGCACGAAGACGGCCGACGCCGGACCCGGCACAGGCTGGGCGGCGTGTCGTATCGTGGGAATTGGAATCGGAAGAATGGAATGGCTGCGAAGCGGCGATCGGCCCGGAAAGGGGCCGTCGGGCTTCATGTCAATGCGGTGAGCAGGCCGTTAAGGCGGCGTGACGCGGTGCAGCATGGCCCAGACGTAACAGATTGCCGCAGGCACGGCAACCCTGCCGATCCTGTCTTGACAGAAATGACAGGGGGTGGCGCTCCTAGGCGCGCCACCCCCTGTCATCTTTAAAAGACCCTTCCGCTAAGCCTGACGCGGCTTGAGCGGGGCAGTGTCGCGGAATGGCTTGTCGACCCCGCCCTTGTTGTTGGTCTGGTTCTCGACGTCGCCCTCGAAGGTGCTTTCGCCCTGGGCCAGATCCATGTCGTCCGCCGTCATCCCGGCGGCGCGGGCGCCCTTGGTCCCGCCGATCTGCGGATTGTTCTTCAGGTCGGCGTCGGTGGGCTTGTCGGTCTTGTCGTGCTTGCTTGCGCTCATGACGGCGTCTCCGTTCCGGTTCCGCATGTACCCCCTGTCAACCGGTGACCGCCGGGATCGTTGCGAAATCCCTTTCTCCCCCGGCGGCAGCTTGCTGTCGGCGGGGGAAAGGTTAGGATGAGGGAGTTCGGCGCAGCCGAAGATCATCCGACAGGCCTTCATGCCCTACGACGACAAACGGTTGCGCATCCGTGTGCGGGGACGGGTGCAGGGGGTGGGATTCCGCCCGCATGTCCATGCGCTTGCCCGACGTTTCGGCCTGACCGGCTGGGTTCTGAACGACCCGCAGGGCGTGCTGATCGAAGTGCAGGGGACCGCCGCCGCCGATCTGGTCGCCGCCCTGACGGCGGAGGCACCGCCGTTGGCCCGCATCGATGCCGTGGAGTGCGAAGCCATCGTCTCGCTTCCAGGCGAGGTCTCCTTTTCCATCCACCACAGTGAATCAGCGGGCGCCGTCGCCACCGGCATTGGACCAGACGCCGCGGTTTGCCCGGCCTGCCTCGCCGAGTTGTTCGATCCTGCCGACCGCCGTTATCGCTACGCTTTCCTGAACTGCACCCATTGCGGTCCGCGCTACACCATCACCCGGCGGCTCCCCTATGACCGACCGCAGACGGCCATGGCCGGTTTCCCGCTTTGCCCGGACTGCCGGTCGGAGTACCAGGATCCGGCCGACCGCCGGTTCCATGCCCAACCGACGGCCTGCCCGGCCTGCGGTCCCCGGCTGTCGCACCCTCCGGAGGACATCCTCGCTGCCCTGCGGGATGGCAGGATCGTTGCCATCAAGGGGCTGGGCGGTTTCCACCTCGCCTGCGACGCCACGCGGGCGGATGCGGTGGAGCGGCTGCGTCGGGTCAAGCAGCGCAACGGCAAGCCCTTCGCCCTGATGGTCGCCAATGCGGGGTCCGCCGCCCGGCATGTCTGCATGGATGCCGACGAACGTGCCGTGCTGGAGGGCGTGGCGCGCCCCATCGTCCTGCTGCGCCGGCGGGACGACGCGCCGGATCTCGCGCCCGACATCGCCCCCGGTCTGGCATGGCTGGGCGTGATGCTGCCCTACACGCCGCTGCATTACCTGCTGTTCCACGAGGCGGCCGGCCGCCCCGACGGCACCCGCTGGCTGGGCGAACCGCAGGACCTGACGCTGGTCATGACCTCCGCCAATCCCGGCGGCGAGCCGCTGGCCATCGGCAACGACGAAGCGCGGGAGAGGCTGGACGGTATCGCCGACCTGATTGTCGATCACGACCGCGACATCGTCATCCGCGCCGACGACAGCGTGGTGCGCAAGCTGGCCGGCGCGACCGCATTCCTGCGCCGGGGCCGTGGCCATGTGCCGGAGCCGATCCGTCTGGCCCGCCCGGTGCCGCCGATCCTGGCGGTCGGCGGCCATCTGAAGGCGACGGTCTGCGTCACCCGCGGCGATGAGGCCTTCCTGTCCCAGCACATCGGTGACCTCGACAATGCCGCGACGCTGGGCTTCCTGGAGGAGACGGTCGCCCATCTGCTGCACATCCTGGGTGTGGAGCCGGTGGCGGTTGCCCATGACAAGCACCCGGATTTCCAGTCCACCCGCTTCGCCGAGATGAGCGGCCTGCCCGCCATCGCGGTTCAACACCATCACGCCCATGTCGCCGCCGTAATGGCCGAACACCGTGTGGAGGGGCCGGCGCTGGGCCTTGCGCTGGACGGCTTGGGGCTGGGGGAGGGCGGCGGGTCCTGGGGTGGGGAGATGCTGTTGGTCGACGGGCTGCGGGCCGAGCGGCTCGGCAGTCTCGCTCCGCTCGCCCAGCCCGGCGGCGACGTCGCGGCCCGCCAGCCCTGGCGGATGGCGGCATCCGCCCTGGTGCGCATGGGCCGCGCCGACGAGATCGTCCCCCGCTTCGCCGGCCATGGCCCGGCCGAGGGCGTGCGGCGAATGATCGAGCGCGGCATCAACGCGCCGCTGACCAGTTCCTGCGGGCGCTGGTTCGACGCCGCCTGCGGGCTACTGGGCGTCCGCGCCGTTGCTGGTTTCGAGGGCGAGGCGCCGATGGCGCTGGAATCGCTGGTGCGCCGGCCACGGGTGGCGGAGGGCGCGTGGCGGATCGAGAGCGGCGAGCTTGACATGACGCCCCTGCTGGAGCGCTTGCTGTCCGTTGCCGACGCGGCGGAGGGGGCGGAACTGTTCCACGGCACGCTGGCCGCGGCGCTGGTGGATTGGACGCTGCCGGCACTGCGTTCCCACGGATTCCGCCGGGTGGTGTTGTCCGGCGGCTGCCTGATGAACGCGGTGCTTGCAGAGGAACTGGTGGCAGGTTTCCGTTCCGCCGCGGTGGAGGCGCTGCTGCCGCGGCTGGCACCCGCCAATGACGGCGGGCTCAGCCTCGGTCAGGCATGGACGGCATCCTTCGCCTTGTAGCCGAACAGCGGCATCTGCACCGGCGCCCGGATCTTTTCACGGCGCGGTGCGATTTCGGCGGTTCGGTTGGCCTTGTCGAACTCGTACAGGCCGCGATACTTGCCGATGTACCCCTTGCGGCAGGCGCGGTGGAAGCGCTGCGACGCGGTTTCCCAATCGTCGCCGGGCCGCAGCCAACTGACGTAGGTGGTGCCGGTGCGCGGATCGGTGCGCAGGAACCGCCCGCGCCCCTTCTCGCCCCGCACCCACTGGCCGGGGTTCAGCGTCAGCGCCCCGCGCGCCAGCAACATCTTCACCTGCGGGGTCAGGTCAATGGTCGGAAAATAGGGCATGACGTCCTCCGGCCGCACTCGTGAGAGGGCGGCGCTGATCTGGGAGACTCCGTTGTTTCGGAACCTCCCAGATATGGGAACACATGCGGAACAAATCAAGGTTTTCAACGGGTGTGGCGTGCTGGTGGAGGAATCCTATCCCGCCCGCGCCGCCTTCTTCACCGGTCGCTCATGCTCCTCGTCCGCCGGGGCCTCGGTGTCCTTGAAGGTGCGGACGCCGCTGATCATGGTGGAGATGATCGACTGGCGGGACATGATGTCCTCGCGCACCGCGGCATAGACGTGGACGATCACGAACAGCAGGATCGCCCACATGCCCAGATGGTGCCAGGTGTGGACGTCCATGCTCTGGCCGAACAGCGGGATGACCCAGCCGAACAGCGTGTCCTGCCAGCTGCTCTGGCCGGCGCCCTCGCTGTAGAGCGCGAAGCCGGTGACGATCATGAAGACGCTGCCGACGGCGATCGCCCAGAACATGGCGAACTGCGCCAGCGGGTTGTGGCCGACATACAGCTTCGGTTTGCGTTCCAGGAACAGGTACCAGCGGGCCTCCAGGAACAACTCCCCCCACCAATGGCGGTCCCAGAAGGGGAAGCGGAACAGCTGCCGCGCATGGTGGTTGCCGGCGAAGGCCCAATAGAGCCGGCCGACGAAGCCGACGGCGAAGATGTAGGCCGCCGCGAAATGGACGAAGCGGATGTAGCCCATCAGGAAATTGGCGCTGGCCTCGCCCGGCATGGTCGGCAGCGGGTTGGCGATCAGGTAGCCGGTGACCGACAGCACCATGATCGCCAGCGCGTTGACCCAGTGCCAGACCCGCACCGGCACCTCGTACACATAGATCGCCTTCAGGAAGCGGCCGGCCGCCGGAGCGGCCGTCCCGTCCTCGTCCGGTGTCGCGACCGGCTTCGCGTCGTCGAGAGGAGCCATGACGTAATCCTCTTCGGTTGCCGGTCAGCGCACGGTGACGCGGGCCAGTTCGGCGCCGTCCGGCGCCATGACGTGGGTGGAGCAGGCAAGGCACGGGTCGAAGCTGTGCAGGGTGCGCAGGATCTCCACCGGCTCGTCCGGGCGGGCCATCGGCGTGTTCAGCAGCGAGGCCTCGAAGGCGCCGATGTTGCCCTTGGGATCGCGCGGGCTGCCGTTCCAGGTCGTCGGCACGACGCACTGGTAATTGTCGATCTTGCCGTCCTTGATCTTGATCCAATGGCCGAGCCCGCCGCGCGGGGCGGCGACGGTGCCGACGCCCTTGGCTTCCTTCGGCCAGGTCTTCGGGTCCCACTTCTCGACATTGGCGGTGGCCGTGTCGCCGGCCTTGATGTTGGCGATCAGGGCGTTCCAGTCGTCCATCATCATGGTGCAGCAGTACTGGCATTCCAGCGCGCGGGCCAGCGTGCGGCCGATGGTGGTCGGCAGCGCCTGCTGCGGCGTGAAGCTGGTGCCGGCCAGCTTGTTGAAGGCGCCCAGCGATTCGGTGATCTGGTCCTTCACATAACCGACGCCCTGGGCATAGGCCAGGATGTAGCGGGGCAGGGGGCCGACCTCCACCGCGTGGCCGCGCCAGCGCGGGGCCTTGATCCAGGAGTACTTGGCGGCCTCGTCCAACTCCTTGATGTCGGTGCGGGTGCCCTTGGTGTTGGCGCCGAGTTCGAACTTGGCCTGGGTCACGCCGTCCCACGGGTGCAGGCCCTTGCTCTCGTCCTCATAATGGTACCAGCTGTGGGCGACGAACTCCTGCACCTGCGCCGGGTCGCGCGGGTCGATGGGATGGACTTCGTTCCAGTTGCCGTTCAGGATGACGCCGCCCGGCAGCTGGCAGGTCGAATGGTCGTACGGCACCTTCTCGTAGTCGCCATAGTCCATGACGTTGGTCGCCGACAGCCCGCCGCCATAGAGCCAGTCCTTGTAGAAGCTGGCGATGGCGAGCACATCCGGCAGATAGACGTTCTCGACGAAGGCCGTGGCCTCCTGGATGCGGGCGCGGATGAAGTTCAGCCGCTCCATGTTCAGCGGCGCGCCCGACGACCCGGTGCCGTCCATGTTGATGGCGCAGGGAACGCCGCCGACCATGTAATTCGGGTGCGGGTTCTTGCCGCCCAGGATGGTGTGGATCTTGACGATGTCCTTTTGAAGGTCCAGCGCCTCCAGATAATGGGTCACCGCCATCAGGTCGGCTTCCGGCGACAGCTTGTAGGCCGGGTTGTCCCAATAGCCGTTCTTGAAGATGCCGAGCTGGCCGCTCTCCACGAACTTCTTCAGGCGGGTCTGGACGTCGCGAAAATAGCCGGGGCTGGACTTGGCATGGCGCGGCGAGACCGCCTGCTGCAGTGCTGAGGTCGCCTGCGGATCGGCCTTCAGCGCGTTGACCGGATTGACCCAGTCCAACGCGTGCAGGTGATAGAAATGGACGATATGGTCATGGACCTGCAGCGTCTTCGCCATGATCTCGCGGATCAGGTGGGCGTTCTTCGGGATGCGGATCTGCAGCGCATCCTCCACCGCGCGGACCGAGGTCAGCGCGTGGCAGCCGGTGCAGACGCCGCAGATGCGCTCGACGAAGGCCCAGGCGTCGCGCGGGTCGCGGCCCTTCAGGATCACCTCGAGGCCACGCCACATCGTGCCGGTCGACACCGCGTTGCGGATGATGTTGTCGCTGTCGACGTTCACCTCGCAGCGCATGTGCCCTTCGATGCGGGTGACCGGATCGACGACGATGCGCTTGCCGCCATTGTCGAGCGAGAACCCGTTCGGGGTCTGGACGATGCCCATGGTCAGACGTCTCCCTTGTGCTGCGCGCGCTTCAGGGCGCTGACGGCCGCGTGGGCGGCAATGATGCTGCCGACGCCGACGGCGGCGGTGGTGCCGACCTGGTCGGCGTTGGCCTCGATCCCGAACTGGAGGATGTCGGACTGGCGGGCGTACCAGGCCCCCTTGTCCCAGAAGCCGTCCTCCGAGCAGCCGATGCAGCCGTGGCCGGACTGGATGGGGAAACTGGTGCCTTCGTTCCAGCGGACGGTGGAGCAGGCGTTGTAGGTGGTCGGACCCTTGCAGCCGACCTTGTAGAGGCAATAGCCCTTGCGCGCGCCCTCGTCATCGAAGGACTCCACGAACTGGCCGGCGTCGAAATGCGGCCGGCGATAGCATTTGTCGTGGATGCGCTGGCTGTAGAACATCTTCGGCCGGCCCTGGCGGTCCAGTTCCGGGATGCGGTCGAAGGTCAGCATGTAGGTGATGACGCCGGTCATCACCTCGGCGATCGGCGGGCAGCCGGGAACCTTGATGATCGGCTTGTCGGTGATGACCTCATGCACCGGTGTGGCGCGGGTCGGGTTCGGGCGCGCCGCCTGGACGCAGCCGAAGGACGCGCAGGAGCCCCAGGAGATGATCGCCTTGGCATCCTTGGCGACCTTGCGCAGCTGATCGGTGAAGGGCTTGCCGCCGACGATGCAGGACATGCCGTCCTGGTTCAGCGGCGGATTGCCCTCCACCGCCAGGATGTAGTTGCCCTTGTACTTCTCCATCACCTCGTCGAGGATCGCCTCGGCATGATGGCCGGCCGACGCCATCAGCGTGTCGTCATAGTCCAGCGAGATCATCGACAGCACCACGTCCTTCACCAGCGGGTGCGCCGAGCGGATGAAGGATTCGGAGCAGCAGGTGCATTCCAGCCCGTGCAGCCACAGCACCGGGGTGCGCGGCTTGGTTTCCATGGCGTGGACGATCTGCGGCACCAGTTCCGGCCCGAGGCCGAGCGCCGCCGCGGTCAGCGAGCAGTATTTCAGGAACGAACGGCGTGTGATCCCCTGCCGCCGCATCACCTCGTAGAAGGTTTCCAGCGTTGCCATCGGTTTGTTTTCTCCCGTCGGGCGGCACCGGCGTGCGAGGATCCGGTGCGCTTCTCCGCGGGCCATAGGCAACAATCGTGCCGTAGTACGAACATTGGGCAAACCAACGGTCACAAAGGGACAGGGGCCTCTGCCGCTGGCAACTCCCCGGCCGAAACGACGGCCGGGGTGGAAGGAGAATTGCCGGTGGGATCAGGCGGTCTGGCCATCCTCTTCCGGCCGGCCGATCAGGCGATGGATCGCGTAACCAATCACCACACCGATGGCATGCAGCCCGGCGGTGCTGGCGAGGAAGCCGGCGGCATAACCCAGCGCCGCGGCCTCGGCCGGCATCTCCGCCCCATGGGCGAAGCCATGGAACAGGCCGAAACCGGCGGCGAAGACGACGCCGATCAGGCCATTACGCGACATCGGCATGACGCACAGCAGCGCCAGCACGACGGTGGAGGCGTAGATGGTCGGCTCGACCAGCGGCAGTTCGCCACCCATGAGCGCGAACAGGCCGCCGGCCAGCATGGCGGCCAGGAACGCCCCCGGCACCGCCAGCACGGCGCGTCCGCCGATGGTCGCGCCATAGACGCCGACGGTGACCATGGCGATCAGGTGGTCGAGCCCACCCAGCGGATGCGCGGCGCCGTCGAGGAAGCCAGCCCCGGCGAGATGGCCGGGATGGGCCAGCGCCGGGGTGGCGGCAAGGGCGATGGCCGCGGAGAGGACGGCAAGACGAGTGGTTTTCGACATATCGAACGGCTCCTCGGGGTTCTTGTGGTTTGGTGATAGGGAGAGCGCGGCATCAATGC
This sequence comes from uncultured Azospirillum sp., assembly GCA_965650625.1. Classification (GTDB taxonomy): domain Bacteria; phylum Pseudomonadota; class Alphaproteobacteria; order Azospirillales; family Azospirillaceae; genus Azospirillum. The sequence continues at coordinate 23,218 of CBFGPE010000100.1, forward strand.
CGCTGCGCCGGCCCGCGCTCGATTCCGTAGCGCTCCAGCTTGGCGCGCAGGCCCATACGCGACAGGCCCAGTTCGTCGGCGGCCTTGCTCTTGTTCCAGCGGCAGCGGACCAGCGTTTCCATCAGGATGCCGGCCTCCAGCCGCTCGATCCGTGATTTCAGCGGCCCGCCCTGGCCGATCAGGTCGAGCGGCGGCAGCGGTCCATCCTCCGGCGAGGCCGGGCGGGCGTTCAGCGCCGCACCGCGCAGCACATGGTCGGACAGCAGGTCGGCCCCCAGCGTCTCGCCCTCGCACAGCACCAGCATGCGCATGATCTCGTTCTGCATCTCGCGCACGTTGCCGGGCCAGCCATAGGTCTCCAGGCAGGCCATGGTGTCGGGGGCGAAGCCGGCGACAGGCTTGCCATGGGCGACGGACAGCCGGTCCAGGATGTGGCGGGCCAGCACCGGGATGTCGTCCGGCCGGTCGCGCAGCGGCGGCATGGTCAGCGTCATCGTGCTGAGCCGGTAATAGAGATCCTCGCGGAAGCGGCCGGCCTTCACCTCGGCGGTCAGGTCGCGGTGGGTGGCGGCGACGACGCGGACATCGACCCGCCGCGTCTCGTTCGATCCCACCGGCCGGATCTCGCCTTCCTGCAGGAAGCGCAGCAGCCGGACCTGAAAGGCCGGGCTGATGTCGCCGATCTCGTCCAGGAAGATGGTGCCGCCGTCCGCCTGCTCCAGCAAGCCGACACGGTTGGTGTGGGCACCGGTGAAGGCGCCCTTCTTGTGGCCGAACAGTTCGCTTTCCAGCAGTTCGTCCGGGATGGCACCGCAATTCTCGCAGTAGAAGGGCTGGTCGGAACGCGGACTGCCGTAATGGATTGCGCGGGCCAGCAGTTCCTTGCCGGTGCCGGTCTCGCCCAGCACCAGAACCGGGACGTTGAAGCCGGCGACCCGCTCCGCCTGCCGGCAGACCTCCTCGACCGGGCTGCCCTCGGCCCGGATCAGCCCGTCGAAGCGGTAGGACTGCCGCACCCGCTCGCGCTTGGTCGCGACGCGGGTTTCGGCGAGCGGCGGCAGCAGCTTCAGCTCGCTGGTCAGCCGGTCATGCTCGCGCTGAAGCTGGTACAGCTTCGCGGCGTTGCGGGCGGTCAGCAGCAGATGGTCGGGGTGCCAGGGCTTGGTGATGAATTGGTGGATGCCGGCGGTGTTGATGGCGCCGATGATATCCTCGGGGTCGATGTAGCCGGTGATGACGATGCGCACCACGTCGGGCCAGCGTTCGCGCACCTGGGTCAGGAACTCCACGCCGCTGACCTCCGGCATCCGCTGGTCGGAGAAGACGACCTGGATCCATTCGGTTTCCAGCAGGCGCAGGGCCTCCTCCGCCGACAGGGCGGTGAAGACCTCGAACTCCTCGTCCAGCAGGCGGGCGATGACCTCGACGGAGCGCGGCTCGTCATCCACCACCAGGATGCCGGGACGGGCGGGATCGGTCATCGCGCGAGGTCCTTCTTCATTCGACCTGCCTCATTCGACCTCGAGGTCCTTGATAGTCATCTCGGTGCCGCCATTCGGGTGCAGCCGGCTGCCGCCGCAGTGTGGACAGGGCGACAGTCGGTCGTCCAGATCCACCGTGTCGTTGCAGTCGAAGCACCAGCCGCGGCCGGGCACCTCCAGCACCACCAGTTCCGCCCCGTCGGCCAGCGATCCCTGCGTCACCACGTCGAAGCCGAAGCGCAGCGCCTCCACCTCCACCCCGGCGAAGCGGCCGATCTCCAGCCGGACCCTGGTCACGCGGCTGAAGCCGTTCGCGCGCCCGGCCTCCTCCATCGCCTGAAGAAGGCTTTCGCAGAGCGCCATCTCATGCATCGGCGGCCTCTGCGGACCCCATGCCGAGCAGCGCCCGGCGCGACGGGCGCACCGGCTCAGCCTGAGCCGGCACGGGATCGGGCGGCGGTGCCAGTTCTTCTTCCCGCCGGCGACGGATCTCGGCGGTCTGGGCACCGTCTTCGCGGATGGAGGGGTCGAAGAGGGAAACCAGAGCCGCCGAGGCCGTTTCAGTCGCCTGGAGCATTGAGGCGAACTCGAACATCGGCGAGAACAGGGAGCAGGCCTTGTAGGCGCCGACGCCCTTGCGGTTGGCATGCACAAATTCGTAGCGGCCGGATGGGAACTCGATCAGCTCCTTGGCGCCCGGCACCAGTTCCGACCAGTCTTCGCCTTCACCGGGCAGCAGGACGATGTTCAGGAACCAAGGCGTCACCAGCGCGCCGAGCCAGCGCTCGTTATGGCGGCGGAAGCCCACCGCCTTCACCGCCAGCGCGTCGTTGACGATGGGCAGGCCACGCATCTGCGCGGTGTGAATCTCGCGAAAGGCCGCTTCCAGCCGGGCGATGGTTTCGGTCGGCAGGGCAGGGCCGGCATCCGCCACCGGGATGACAGCCGCCGCCGCCGCTTCGGGCGTCACCGGCTCGCCATCCAGCGCCATGAACTGGTCGCGGGCACCGTCGCAGACCGGGCAGCGCCAATGGTCGGGCAGGGCGGCGAAGCCCGTGCCGGGCGGCACCTGCCAGTGTTCGCAACCCTCCGCCGGGTCGTAGACGTGCCAGCAAATCTTGCATTCCATTCGGGTGGCCGCGCCAATGCGCGTGGCATCGCCGAGATAGGAGCCCTCGAAGCGGGAGGCGGCGGCGCTCATCGCACCCGCTCCAAATCGGTCACCAGCGCGTCGAGAATCTCGGCCAGCCGTTCGGCGCTGTCGGCGATGTCCTCCGCCGCGGCGCAGACCACCGCCGGCACGTCGACGATCTCCACCGTGTCGAGGATCAGCGTGTCGACCGAGTTGTAATAGCGCACCCACCAGACGTTCGGCGTCGCAGTGGCGGTGACGCGGCAGTTGCCGTAGCCGCGCGACAGGATGGTGGTGGCGCCGACGCCCAACCTCTGCTCGATGAAGGCCAGATCCTCCGGCGTGTGGGGCAGCAGGCTGAAATTCACCGCGTGGGGAGCGTCGCTGCGGCGCCAGGCGGTGCTACGGTCCAGCAACTCGGTCAGGATCGGCTGTCCGTTCATCAGCCCGGCCGGTGCCGGCCCGGTCGCGACCGCTGCGGCGGCGGTGAAGGCGCGGTTCAGCGCCACCCTGGGGAAGGCGCCGACCAGCAGGCTTTCGCGCACGGCCCCGTCACCGAAGCCACGCACACGCCAGACGCCGGCCAGCGACGCTTCCTGAATCTCCAGCCGATCGCCGGCCCGCTCCACCTTGACCGCGACTTCGCCCTCGCCCAGCGCTTCGTCGACCAGGGCCAGGACAGGGTCGTCGAGATCGTCGACCGGAATGCGGATTTCCTCGCCGGCGGTCCAACTGGCCAGCGCCGTATGGATGCGGGTCAGCACGGCACGGGCGGCGACGGCGCGGACGGGGTCGGCGACCTCCGGCAGGTGCGGTTCGTAGACGCGCATGCCGGACGGCATCGGCAGGTATTCCAGCCCTTCCTCGGTCGCGTCGGGCTGGCTGCCGGGGCCGAAGCCGACCGGCGGATGGGTCATGCCGAACAGGGAACTCATGCCGCACCGCCTTCCAGAATCTCGCCGATCCGCTGCAGATAATCGTCCCAGTCCCGGACGCGCGGGATGCTGCCCAACAGCCGGTCGCCGCGCAGGAAGACCAGGGCCGGTAGACTCATCATGCCGGTCAGGACCAGGATCGCGCGCTCCGCCGCCTCGCCGGCCACCGCCGGGGTCAGGCGCGGGTGCAGGGCGCGGACCAGTTCCGGCAGGATGACGGCGACGTCGGCGGTCTCGGCATTGCCCTTGCCATGGCCGGGCAGGAAGACCACCCAGCTTTTCGCCGGATCGTGCAGCCAGGGCCGGTCGTCGGCATGGTCGAGCCGCAGATAGCCATGGACGTCGGTCAGCAGATCGACCAGCGGCGGCAAGGGCAGGCGCGGCTTGGCGAGCGGCGGGGCAAGGTCGGTCATGGGCGTCAGGCCTCCGTCAGGCCGGCCGCGCGGGCCGCCTCCAGGTGGGGGGGAAGGGGCGGTTCGCGGTCAGTCAAATCGGCGAAGGCGCTGTCTAGCCGTTCCCCGTCCAGCGCCGCGGCCATCGCCGCCAGCGCGTCGAGGATCTGGACGGCCTCCTCCGGCTCCAGCAGGCGGCGTGCCGCACCGAGGAAGCCGAGCACCCAGTCGCCGGGACCCGCCTCCGGGACCAGCGACAGGTCGATGAGCGTCCCGTCCTCCGTCCGGCCGGCGACGCCGTTGACACCGGACAGGCGCAGGGGAATGCCGATGCACATGGTCGGGCGCTCCGCTCAGGTCTCAGGGGCGGACAGCGTTACCAGAATACGCGGATCGCCGATGCGGCAGGCGTCTTCGGCACTCGGGCGCCCACCCTCATAGGCATCGCGAGCGATGGCCGGGGCGGCGATGTCGGAGGCAGCATCGAGGGGCATGCCCTCAATGCCGAACTCGTCGCGCAGGAGGGTCAGGATCACGTCGATGGTGGGGGCGACCTGCGCGGCGACGGTGTCGGTCAGGCCGCCGCCGTAATCCTCCAGGCATTCCGGCTGGACGCCGACCAGGATCAGTTTTTGCGGGCAACGGCCGAGGAACATGGCGCTTGCCAGCACCTCCTGAAAGCCGGTCTGGTGCAGGCTCATCTTCTTGGCGCCGAGGAACGCCGGCACGTCGTCGCCGTGGAAAACCCGGCGGGTGCC
>CBFGPE010000101.1:0-27800 GCA_965650625.1 uncultured Azospirillum sp.
CGAGTCGGTATCCCATCATTTTCGGCAGGGCGCGGGCAAGAGACTTTCGCGTGCGCCCCGTTTTCACACCCGCTAACGCCACTCCCGCCGCACCTGTTCGATCCGCTCCGGGCGCAGGATGTCGGTGGCGTGCGCGTCCATATGGGTGCGCAACGCCTCCGGCATCCCGGGTGAGAGGGTGGCGCCCTCCACCGACCAGCGGGCCATCCAGGACAGGGTGCGCAGCCATGTCAGCCGGCGCAGCTGCTTCAGCCAGGGCCGCACCTCGTCAGCGAGGTCGCCCGGAACCGCGATGGCCCAGGCTTCGATGAAGGCATCGACGTCGGCCGGATTCAGTTCCGCATTCACCTCCGGATCCCATTTGGTCGAGGTGTAGAGGCTGGCATGGGCGAGATCGCTGGCCGGGTGGCCGTATTGCAGCTTTTCCAAATCGGTGAACCACGCCTTCCCGTGAGCGTCGATCAGAAAATTGCCGGGATGCACGTCCACCCCCACCGCGGTCAGCGGCATCGGGGTCTCTTGGGGCGGGGCGAGGTCGTCGGCTCGGGCGGCGGCAAGTTCCTCCGCGATCAGCGCGCGCGCCTCGGTCGACAGGTCGGCGCGGTCGAACCAGTCCGCCTGCCGTTCGACCTGGGCCAGCAATGCGGCGACCGGGTCCGGTGGTGCGGGAAGCGGCTCGTAGAAATCCGGTGGCGCCATGCGGTGCAGGGCGGCGAGTGCGCGGGCGATGGCCGGCATGTCGCCGGGTAGGGTGGGGGTGCGCCCCTCCACCTCGCCCACCACCAGGGCGCCGAGCGGCAACCCGTCTCCCGGCGGGAGCAGGCCGGCGAAGCGCGGGGTGTGGCCCGACATTTCCGCCCGCTGAAAGGCGGCGGCCTGCCGCTCCAGCGCCGTCCAGGCGTCGAGGCCAAGCTGGCTCCAGCGCGGGATGCGGGCGACCAGCCGCCAGCCGCGCAGCCGCACATGGTCGTGGGCGACGCCCTTCAGCGGCATCGGCTCCAGCGCGTCGGCGGGTAGGTCGGCAAGGCGCGGAAGCCGGGTCAGCGCGACGTGCAGGGCCGCGATCGAGAATCCAGCCGGCCCGCTCACTCCAACTCCGCTCACGCCATATGCTCGCGCAGGCGGGGCATCAGTTCCACCAGGTTGCAGGGGCGGTGGCGGTTGTCGAGCTGCCAGACCAGGATGTCGTCCCAGGCATCGCGGCAGGCGCTGGGCGAGCCGGGCAGGGCGAAGATGTAGGTGCCGTTGGCGACGCCGCCGGTCGCCCGGCTCTGGATGGTGGAGGTTCCGACCTTGGCATAGCTGAGATAGCGGAACAGCTCGCCGAAGCCGGGGATCGCCTTTTCATAGAGCGCCTCGACCGCTTCCGGCGTCACGTCGCGGCCGGTGACGCCGGTGCCGCCGGTGGTCAGCACCACATCGATCTGCGGATCGGCGATATAGGCCTGGACCTGGGCGCGGATCGCCGCGATGTCGTCTTTGACGATGGTCCGGGCGGCCACCTTGTGGCCGGCTCCGGCGATCCGCTCCGCCAGCGCGTCGCCGGAGCGGTCGTCGGCGGCGGTACGGGTGTCGGACACCGTCACCACGGCGATGTTCACGGGAAGGAAGGGGCGGCTCTCGTCGATCTTCGGCATGGCGGCAGGCGTGTCCTCATGTCGGGCCGGAGCCCGACAAGGGGGCGCCGGCGGTCAGGGTGTCGGGCTGGCCTCTCCCCGCTCCGCCACCGTTTCCACCGCGACGGGGGGCGCCGACTTGACCGCGGGCAGCGGATCCGGACGGGTCGCGACCTCGGTCGGGCGGGCCTCCACCGCGGTGTAGGTCGGCCATTTCCCATCGGCGACGGCGGTGAGCGACGCGGTCTCCTGGCCCAGCCGCAGCCGGTAGATCCAGAAGTTCGCCATCACCTTCTCCACATAGTCGCGTGTCTCGCCGAAGGAAAGGCTTTCGATGAACAGCAGCGGGTCGGTGATGTCACTCAGGTCGCGCCGCCAGCGCGCCAGATTGCCCGGCCCGGCATTGTAGGCGGCGGCGGCCAGGAACAGGTTGCCGTCGATATCCGGCATGCCCAGCAGTTCCGACAGGTAGCGCTGACCCAGTTCCATGTTGCGGGACGGGTCGAACAGGGCGTCGCGGCTGGCGTCGTCGCTGCCGATGTCGGCATTGCGTTCGCGCACATGTTGGGCCGTGCTGGGCAGGATCTGCATCAGCCCGGTCGCCCCGGCGGAACTGACCAGCCGCGGGTCGAAGCGCGATTCCTGGCGCATCACCGCGAAGACCAGCGCGCGGTCCAGCGCGAAGCCATCGCGCGGCTTCCAGTGCGGCAGCGGGTAGAGCGCCGCGGCATAGGGTGCGCCGTCCGGCCCCGCCACCGCATTGCCCAGCCGCAGCGACAGCGAGGCGACGCCGGCGCGGTCGGTCAGCGCCACCATCGCCTGTTCGACCAGCTGGTCGCCCTGCGGATCGATGCGTTGCAGCTCCATTCCCGCCAGTTCGCGCTGACCGGCCTGGAGCAGGGCGATGGCACGGGCACCGGCCGGCTTGGCCGCCATCGCCGCCAGCTGGCGTCCGGTCAGTTCCGGCGCCTGCCAGTGCACCTTTTCCAGCCCGTCCAGGGTGCGCAACGCGATCAGGCCATAGAAGGTGTGCGGATAGCGGGCGGCTGCGGCCAGATGCTCCGCCGCCTCCTTCTCCTTGCCGGGCTTGCGGGCCAGCGCCCGGGCCGCCCAATAGTCGGCAGCCGCCGCCTTCCAGGGGGAGCGCGGGCCGGCCGCCGCCATGCCTTCGAAATGGCGGGCGGCCCGGTCGGTCTGCTTCAGCCGCCAGGCGGCGAGCCCGGCGATCCAATGCGCTTCCGGCAGCATGTCGCCGGACCGCGCGGCGCTGGCCGAGGCGAGAGTCAGCGCCTGCGCCGTCTCGCCGGAATAGAAGAGGGATGCGGCGATGCGGGCGCGGGCGGCGTCATACTGCACGGTGTCGAGCTTGCCGCCGAAATCATCCTGGCCCAGCAGGCTGAGGGCGGTGGCGGTGCGGCCGGAGCGCAGCAGTTCCTCCACCCGGGCCACCGCCGCGCGGTCGCTGCGGGCACGGGACACGGTGCGGCTGCGCGGCGCGACGGTGACGCTGTCATCATCATCGTCCTCGTTGCTGGCGACGGTGCGCAGACCGCCCAGCCGCTCCAGCGATCCGACGAGGCGCACGCGCTCCTCGCCCCGCGGCGGCTTCGGCGCCCGCTGGCCGGCGGGCTGGCGCTTCTGGGCCAGGCTGTGGATCCGCTCCGCTCCGGCGAGATCGCCGTAATCCTGCATCCAGCGGGCGAGTTCCTCGTAGCTGGCCTTGCGGTCGGGATGGAGATAGCGCTGGCGCAGGACGTAGCCGACCAGACGGCGGTCCTTCAGCTTCGCCATCTCGGCATCGGCGGCGTCCCAGTCCGCCCGCTCCTGCGCCGCAAAGATGCGGCGGTAACGGGCGGCATCTTCCTCGTCCAGCTGGACGGCACGGGCATCGTCGTCGGTCGCGAGCAGAAGCGGGACGCCGACAGGGCCGGGCGCCTCGTCCACCGCAGGGACTGCCGGGGGGCCACCATCGGCGGACTCGGGGGCTGCGATTTCAGGGAGCCCCGCGGACGGATCGCCAAGCGATTCGCCGAAAACGGGGCTGTCGGGGTCAGGCACGGAATCCCCGCCGGGCGGGACGACGGCGTGACCGTCCGGCGCGTGGATGATGAGGGCGGCGCAAGCGGGCCGGAACCCGACCGCACCGTCGGGTCCCAGGGTGTAAGCCACCGTGAGACCCAGCACCCCCAGAAGGTTCCGCCGCAGCGGGGCCGCGCTCGCGACCCGGTATGCTGCACTGCAAAATATCCGGAGCATGGCTCCGGGATACCCCACGACCGCGCGAACCGCAAGCAACGGATTCGCACGGAATGTTTCATGGCTGGTATTCAGCAGATGTTACAACGGCTTAACAGGACTGGAAAAAAGGCTCTAGCCCATTGGGAAGGTGCCTTTCGGCATGGAGCGATGGCATTTGTGCTGTGCGCCGACCGCAGTCATACGAACGATTTAGGCGGTGCTGTGACATTGCTTTTAGTCTTGGGAATACTTGATACCTTCTTCGCCGATCCTTTGCTGCAACGCAAGCATGTCCCGCCACGCTTCCCGCTTTGCGATAGGGTTGCGCAAGAGGTACGCCGGATGGAGCATCGGCATCAGTGGGACCGCTGTTCCCGCGACTTCATATGTCTTCCATTGCCCGCGCAGGCGGGTGATCCCCTCTGCCCGGTTCAGCAGGGTCTTGGTCGACACCCCGCCCAGCGCCACCAGCAGCTTCGGCCGCACCAGTTCGACATGCCGTTCCAGGAAGGGCAGGCAGGCGGCGATTTCCGCCTGGGTCGGGCTGCGGTTGCCGGGCGGGCGCCAGGGCAGGATGTTGGAGATATAGACCTTGCCGCGGTCCAGCCCGATCTGGGCCAGCATGCGGTCCAGCAGCTTGCCGCTGACCCCGACGAAGGGCTTGCCCTGCCGGTCCTCATCCTCGCCCGGCGCCTCGCCGATCAGCATGACCGGTGCCTGCGGGTTGCCGTCGGCGAAGACGGTGTTCATCGCCGTGGCCTTGAGCGGACAGCCGTCGAAGCTGCGTAGCGCCGCCTCCAGCGCCTCCAGCGTCTGCGCCTCTCCGGCCCTGGCGCGGGCCTGGATGCCGGCCTCGCTGGCGCCCAGCGGTTGATCGGGCGAGGCGAAAAGGGCGGCCGGACGTGCGGCGGCGGGGGCTGCTGGGGCAGGCGCCCGAGTCGGCGCCGGGCCGCGCGCCATGGCGGCACCGGGTGCCATACCGGCCGCGGGCGTGCCCGAAGACGGCGCCCGCGCCACCGGTCGGGCGGTGAAGGTGGCCCAGTCGGTCGGCTCGTCGCCGATGGCCTCGTCGCAGCCGATGTCGGCATGCCAGCGCAGCGCGTCGAGGATGTCGCATACGTCAATCATCGTTTGACCTTACCACAGATCGTGTGGTCTTACATGTCCAGATACCCAATTTGGGTGCGGCGCAAACCGTGCTACAAGCACGCGCCCGCAAAACACCATAGGGCGTCCCAAGGGAAACAGTACCAAAACAAGACGGTGGGGGAGTGTGGTGATGGAACGCGAACCGCGCGAGGTCATGGAATACGATGTTCTGATCGTCGGCGCCGGCCCGTCGGGCCTGAGCGCAGCGATCCGCCTGCGGCAGCGCGCGGTCGAAAGCGGCCAGGAGCTTAGCGTCTGCGTGATCGAAAAGGGGTCGGAGGTGGGCGCCCATCTGCTGTCCGGCGCCGTCTTCGAACCGCATGCGCTGGACGAGCTGATCCCGGACTGGAAGGAAAAGGGCGCTCCGCTCACCACAAAGGCTCGCGAGGATCATTTCCTCTTCCTGACGGAAACGAAGGCCTACAAGTCGCCCTTCGCCCCGCCGCAGATGAACAACCACGGCAACTACATCATCAGCCTGGGCAATCTGGCCCGCTGGATGGCGACCCAGGCCGAGGAGCTGGGGGTGGAGATCTACCCCGGCTTCGCCGCTGCCGAGGTGCTGTATGACGACAAGGGCGCGGTAAAGGGTGTCGCCACCGGCGACATGGGCATCGGCAAGGACGGCGAGAAGACCGGCAACTACACCCCCGGCATGGAGCTGCACGCCAAGCAGACCATCTTCGCCGAGGGCTGCCGCGGCTCGCTGACCAAGACCCTGTTTGAGACGTTCGACCTGCGCCGCGACTGCCAGCCGCAGACCTACGGCATCGGCATCAAGGAACTGTGGGAGGTCGACCCGTCCCAGTCGAAGCCGGGCCTGATCGTCCACACCATCGGCTGGCCGATGGACCCCAAAACCTACGGCGGCAGCTGGCTCTATCATATGGAAGGGAATCTGGTGTCGGTCGGCTTCGTCGTCGGCCTCGACTATTGGAACCCCCACATGAGCCCGTTCGAGGAGTTCCAGCGCTACAAGACCCACCCGGCGATCCGCCCGACCTTCGAAGGCGGCCGGCGTCTGGCCTATGGCGCCCGTGCCCTGTCGGAAGGCGGTTTCCAGTCGATCCCGAAGCTGACCTTCCCCGGCGGCCTCCTCATCGGCGACGGTGCCGGCTTCCTGAACGTGCCGAAGATCAAGGGCAACCATACCGCCATGAAGTCGGGCATGGTCGCGGCCGAGGCCGTCTTCGACCACCTCACCGGCGGCAGCGACAACGGTCCGGAGGTCATCGCCTATCCGGAGCGGCTGAAGCAGTCCTGGGTCTGGCCGGAACTGTACGCGGTGCGCAACATCCGTCCGGGCTTCCAGAAGGGCCTGTGGGCCGGTCTGGCCAATGCCGCCTACGAGACGGCGCTGAAGGGCAAGTCGCCCTGGACGTTGAAGCACCACGCCGACCACACCACCCTGGTGAAGGCCAGCGAGGCGCCGAAGATCGCCTACCCCAAGCCGGACGGCAAGGTCAGCTTCGACCGCCTGTCCTCGGTCTACCTCTCCAACACCAACCATGAGGAAGACCAGCCGCCGCACCTGACGCTGAAGGACAAGTCGGTCCCGATCAGCGTCAATCTGGCGCTCTACGACGCGCCGGAGCAGCGCTATTGCCCGGCCGGCGTGTACGAGATCGTCCGCAACGACGACGGCAGCGACCCGCGCCTGCAGATCAACGCGCAGAACTGCGTCCACTGCAAGACCTGCGACATCAAGGACCCCACCCAGAACATCAACTGGGTCGTGCCGGAAGGCGGCGGGGGCCCAAACTATCCGGGCGGCATGTAAGAGTCGGAGCATTTGCCCCCTCCCTAACCCTCCCCCTCTTCGAGGGAGAGGGAACTGCCGCTTTCTTCCCCTCCACCGCCGTAGGTGGGGGAGGGAGGGACCCACGCGCCAGCGTGGGAGGGAGGGGGCAGGCGGCAGTCAGTCGGGTGTCGGTTGCGCCGGGGGCCACTCCTATCTATAAAGCAGGGGGTAACCTTTCTGCGACGGCGCGATGATCGTTTCCTGCCCGACCTGCTCGACGCGCTACACCCTGTCCGACGAGTCGCTCGGCCAGGACGGCCGGAAGGTTCGCTGCGCCCGCTGCGGGCACACCTGGTGGCAGATGCCCGACCGGCCGGAACCCGATGAGGTGGTTCCGGACGCGCTGACGGAAATCCGGCCGGCCAGTCCCATCAAGTCCGCAGCGAAGACGGCCGCCAAGACCAAAGTCAAGATGGCCAAGGCCCCGCGCGCCAAGCCGGCGCGGAGCACGGTGATCGGATTCGCCGTGCTGGGACTGCTGGTCGCCGGCGCCGTTGCCGGCGCTTATTTCGGCCGCGACGCCATCGTCCGCAGTTGGCCGCCCGCAGCGTTGCTCTATGACACCCTCGGCATGCCGGCCGAGCCGCCGGGGTTCGGGCTCGAACTGCGCAACATCCGTTCCGAACAGAAGATCGAGGGCGGAACCACCGTCCTGTTGCTCGACGGCGAGGTCGCCAACGGCACCGAGGTCGAGCGCACCCTGCCGCCGCTGCGCGTCATCACCTTCGGTCCCGAGCACAAGCTGCTGCAGAGCTGGACCATCGAGCCGTCGGCCGAGACCCTGGGCCCCGGCGCATCGGCGAACTTCCACCACAGCCAGCCCGATCCCGGTCCGGTGACCGAGGTGACCATCACCTTCGGCGGCCCGCCCCCCGGCCTGGAGCCCCCTGCCGCCGAGAAGCCGGCCGAGAAGGCCCCGGAGAAGGCAGCCGGCCACGCCAAGCCGGCGGCGGACAGCCATGCCGCCCCGGCCAAGGCATCCGGACATTCCAGCGGCCACTGACCCGTCCCGAAATCGGCGTCTTCACCGCTCCGGAATGCCGTATTTCCGCAGCTTGTTGGCGATCATCGTGTGGGAGGTGTTCAGCCGCGCCGCCAGCTTGCGGCTGGACGGGAAACGCGGATAGAGCCGGCGCAGCAGCGTCCGCTCGAACCCCTCCACCGCGTCCTCCCAGCTGTCCGCCTCTTCCGCCGGCACCCCGGCCGACTGCATGCCGGCACCGGCCAGTTCCAGGTCGGCGGCATCCAGCGCGCCGCCGTCGCTCATGGTCATGGCGCGGAAGATGACGTTCTCCAACTGGCGCACATTGCCGGGCCAGCGGTTGGCGAGCAGGGCCGCCGCCGCCGCCGGGGTTAGGCGGCCGGGCGGCCGGCGGGCCTGTGCCGCGGCGCGGGCGATGAAATGGCGGGCCAGCAGGAGGATGTCATGGCCGCGCTCGCGCAACGGCGGGACGCTCAGCGACAGCACGTTCAGGCGGTAGAACAGATCTTCGCGGAAGCTGTGGTCGGCGACCATCGCCTCCAGCGAGCGGTGGGTGGCGCTGATGACGCGGACATCCACCTTCTGCTCGCGCTCGCCGCCCACCCGGCGGAAGCTGCCGTCGTTGAGGAAGCGCAGCAGCTTGGCCTGAAGATAGGCTGACATCTCGCCGATCTCGTCGAGGAACACCGTGCCGCCATGGGCCAGCTCCAGCAGGCCGGGCTTGCCGCCGCGCTGAGCCCCGGTGAAGGAGCCGGGGGCGTAGCCGAACAACTCGCTCTCCGCCAGATTCTCCGGCACGGCGGCGCAGTTCAGCGCCAGGAAGGGTTTGTCCCGGCGCGGGCTGGCGCGGTGGCAGGCATGGGCGATCAGCTCCTTGCCAGTGCCGGTCTCGCCCAGGATCAGCAGCGGCGCCTCCATCGCGGCGACCCGTGCGGCCCGAGCCTTCAGCGCCCTGACCGGCGACGATTCGCCGAGGATGCGGTCGAAGCCGCCCTCATCGAAATTCTGGATGGCGTCGAGCCGCTCGCCCAGGCGTGACGGGGTGAACAGGGTGATGACGGCGCCCGCCGCCTCGACATCGACGATCGGCGTCACCTCCAGCAGAAAGGGCTGGCCGTTCAGCGTCACCTCGCGGCCCGACATACGGAAGCCGCCGACGGTCAATTCGCGCGTCAACTCTGGTTCGCCGAACAGCTCGCCCAAATCGAGCCCCGCGAGGCGCGACTCTGGCAATCCCGCAACCTGGGCCGCGGCGGTGCTCGCCACCACCACTTGCCCCGTCCGGTCGACCGCCAGCACCGGGTCGGGCAAGGCGGCGAGCAGGGCGTCGAGATGCAGCCGCCGCCGCGTGCCCGGCAGCATGTCGATGGCCGCCACCGACTGCACCCCGGCGATGGTGCGCAACGCGTCCGACAGGGCCGGCAGCGCCGCCGGGTCCAGGCCGGGAGCATCGATGTGGATCAGCGGCGGGTCAACCTCGACACCGACGACGTTGAGGCGGCGTAGCGCCAGCACGGCGAGGATCTCATGGGCAATGCCGACGCGGTCGGTGAAAGTGACTTCGATGCGCATGGGGGCTGGTGGAGGTTCGGGGGTGGGGGCTCCGGCACCCACCGTACACAAAACGTTACGCCGTATCAAAAACTTTACACACCCTCAACTCATTGCTTTCCAACACTCATCACCATCAAAGCCATCCTTCTGTAAACAATTGCATACACACGCGCGCCCGCCGCTCCCCAGCACCGCAGCAAATCCGCCATTTTCCGTTCTGGCACAGTGTTTGCGATTCACCCCCAAGCGAAAGTCATCCATCCCTTTGGGAGCCAGTCTCATGCGCGTGATCGTTCTGGGCAGCGGCGTCATCGGTGTCACCACCGCCTATTATCTGGCGCGCGCCGGACATGATGTGACCGTCATCGACCGTCAGGCCGGCCCGGCGCTTGAGACCAGCTACGCCAACGCGGGCGAGGTGTCGCCGGGCTATTCCGCTCCCTGGGCGGCGCCGGGGCTGATGCTGAAGGCCGCCAAGTGGATGATGATGAAGCATTCGCCGCTGGTGATCCGGCCGAAGCTGGATCCGGCGATGTGGTCCTGGTGCCTGAAGCTGCTGGCCAACGCCAACGAGGCGAGCTACCAGCTGAACAAGAGCCGCATGGTCCGCGTCGCCGAATACAGCCGCGACTGCCTGAAGGCTCTGCGCGCCGAGACCGGCATCACCTATGACGAGCGCACCCAGGGCACGCTGCAGGTCTTCCGCACCCAGAAGCAGATGGACGCCGCCGGCTACGACATGGAAGTGCTGGAGCGCTACGGCGTGCCCTACAGCCTGTTCGACCGCGATGGACTGACCGCTGTCGAGCCGGCGCTGGCCCATGTGAAGGACAAGCTGGTGGGCGCGCTGCACCTGCCGGGCGACGAGACGGGCGACTGCTTCCAGTTCACCAACAAGCTGGCCGCCTATGCCGCCAAGCGCGGGGTGGAGTTCCGCTATGGCGTCTCCATCCGCGGGCTGGAGAGCGACGGGCGCAAGATCACCGGCGTCCTGACCGACCAGGGCACGCTGACCGCCGACAGCTACATCGTCGCCATGGGCAGCTATTCGCCGAAGCTGGTGAAGCCGCTGGGCATCGACCTGCCGGTCTATCCGGTGAAGGGCTATTCGCTGACCCTGCCGATCACCGACGCCGGCCACGCGCCGGAATCGACGGTGATGGACGAGACGCACAAGATCGCCGTCACCCGGCTCGGCGACCGCATCCGTGTCGGCGGCACGGCGGAGCTGTCCGGCTTCGACCTGACCCTGCGTGAGAGCCGCCGCGGTCCGCTCGACCATGTGGTCAGCGACCTGTTCCCCAAGGGCGGCGACCTGTCGAAGGCGGAGTTCTGGACCGGCCTGCGCCCGAACACGCCGGACGGCACGCCGATCCTGGGGCCGACCCATGTCCGCAACCTGTATCTCAACACCGGCCACGGCACGCTGGGCTGGACGATGTCCGCCGGTTCTGCCCGCGTGCTGGCCGACGTGGTCAGCGGCCGCCGGACCGAGATCGACATGGACGGGCTGAGCGTCGAGCGCTACGGCCGCAAGCCGACGGTGGCGGTGTCGCGCCCGGCAGCGGTGCGTCCGGCCTGATCCGAATAGGATACCCGCGCCGCCCGGCGGACGCGGGTCATCGCCAGCTCCAGAAGGGCGGCGTCGGTGATCTCGGCTCCATCCAGCCGATGTCGCCCACGCCGCCCTTCGCATTTCTCCACCTGGTGGCCGAGGCGCCTGAGATGCAGGATCGCCTCGTAGAGCCGGGTCGCCGGCTCATTGGTTGGGCGGGTCGTCATGGATGGACCACCAGCACGACCAGCCGCTTCGGGCCGTGGACGCCGTAGGCCAGCGTCTGCTCGATGTCGGCGGTCTTGCTGGGGCCGGACACCAGCAGCACGTTGGTCGGCATCGCCTGCGCCCATCCCTGTTCGCGCATGGCCTGCAGGAAGGTGTCGTAGAGGGCGTCGGTGCGCAGGATTGCGACGTGGATGTGCGGGATTAGCGAGAGGGTGCGCGGCTCCTCGACCGTCGGCCACAGGATCAGGCTTCCGGTCTCGGCGATGGCGCCACGGGTGGTGGTCAGGCCGGCCTCAATTGACTCGAACAGCTGGGTCTTGAGGTCTTCGAGCGGGCGGTCGTAGGGGATGAGGGTGGTGGATGCTGCGTCCCACCCTTCGATCAGCCTCATTCCCGCTTCGGTCCCCGGCGCATACATCAATGAACCGACGCTCTCCCGCTCCAGGAACTCCCGCAGCACCGCCGGCCAGTCGGCCTCGGTCGCGTCGAGGAACTCCGTGTGCACCGCCTCCATCAGGCGGCGGATACGGGGCAGGCGCTCTTCGGGCAGCCAGTGCTTCGCCTCGATCGGCGCGAAGTCAGACGCGGGCGGGGTCAGCGGGTGGGCGTCGCGCGTCTTGCGCAGCTTCGTCAGAATCGAGTTGCGAGTGTCAGACATCGGGGATCCCCTTGGCGCGGGCGAGGTCGTGCAGGGTGCGGCCGGCGAAGCGCGGTTTGGTACGGACGTTCGTCCACTCCTTCAGCATGGGCAGCGACGAGGGCGCCGCATTGCCGAGCCTGCTCATCGCCGTGGTCGCGATGCGGTAGGCGGTGGGGGAGGCGTTCATTGCCGCCCAGCCGCTCCAAACCATCGACTCCGCCCGGCTGGCCTTGGCGCCGCCGTCCTTCACCGCACCGCCGGGTTTCACCGCCTCGACCCGCAACCGCCCCATGATCTCGACGATGGGGATCTTCACCGGGCAGATCTCGACGCAGGCGTTGCACATGGTGCAGGCGTGGGGCATGGCGCCGCGCTTGGCCAACCCCTCGATCTGCGGCACCAGGATCTTGCCGATTGGGCCGGGATAGGGCGCCTCATAGGCATGGCCGCCGACCTTGGTGTAGACCGGGCAATGGTTCATGCAGACGCCGCAGCGGATGCAGCGCAGCGTGTCGCGCAGTTCCGGGTCGGCGTAGATGCTGGAGCGGCCATTGTCGAGGATGACCAGATGCACCTCGCGCGGGCCATCCTTCTCGCCGTCCTTGCGCGGGCCGGAGATCATGTTGACGTAGGTGGTGATCGGCTGGCCGGTGGCGGAGCGCGGCAGCAGGCTGATGACCGGCGGCACATCCTCCAGCTTTTCCACCACCTTCTCCAGCCCCATGAAGGCGATGTGGACCGGCGGCACCGTGGTGCACATGCGGCCGTTGCCCTCATTCTCGATCAGACAGAGGGTGCCGGTCTCCGCCACCGCGGCGTTGACGCCGGACATGCCGACATCGGCGGCCTGGAACTTGGCGCGCAGCACCCGGCGGGCAAGGTCGGTCAGATAGGCCGCGTCCTCCCGGCTTTCGGCGTCCTTGATCTTGCGCTTGAACAGATGGGCGATCTGCTTGGTGTTCAGGTGGATCGCCGGCATGATGATGTGCGACGGCATGGTGCCGTCCAACTGCACGATGTATTCGCCGAGGTCGCTTTCCAGCACCTCGATGCCGTCCTTTTCCAGAACGGCGTTCAGGTGCATCTCCTCCGTCACCATCGACTTGCCCTTGACCACCAGCTTGGCGTCGGCCTTGTGCAGGATGTCGAGCGCGATGGCGTTGGCCTCGTCCGTCGTGGCGGCCCAATGGACGGTGATGCCGTTGCGGGTGCAGTTCTCCTCCAGCTTTTCCAGCAGTTCCGGCAGCTTGGAGAGGGCGCGCAGCCGGACCGAGGCGGCCAGCGCCCGCACGCCGTGCCATTCATCCTGGTCGGCGAACTGGGCGGCGCGCTTGGTCATCAGCCCGTCCATCGCGCGGCGGAAATTGCCGCGCAGCTGCGGGTCGGCCAGCGCCGCGCGCGAGGCGGCGGCGAAATCCGGTGCGTTACCGTCCATGGATGCGCTCCTTCAGGAACTGGGCGATGTGTTGGCCGCGCGCGGCCTTGGCTCCGGCCTCAAGCGCGCCGCCGATGTTCAGCAGGCAGCCGCAGTCGCCCGACACCACGCGGGCGGCGCCGGTTTCCTCGATGTCCGCTACCTTGTCGCCGACCATCGCGGCGGAGATCTCCGGATGGCGCACGGCGAAGGTGCCGCCGAAGCCGCAGCATTCCTTTTCCCGCTTCAACTCCACCAGTTCGACATTGGCGAGCTGGCGCAGCAGGGCCTTCGGTTCCTCCACCACGCCCATTTCGCGCTGGGCATGGCAGGAGGCGTGCCATGTGACGCGCACCGGCTCGCCCTTGTCGGTGAGTCGGACATCCAGCACATGGACGAGGAACTGCGTCAGCTCCCAGACGCGGGCCGCCACCTGCACCGCCTTCGCCTCGTCCGGCTCGCCGCGGAACAGGTCGGGCCAATGCTTCTTCATCATGCCGGCACAGGAACCCGACGGCACGACGATGGGGTCGTCGCCGGGGAAAAGGTCCAGTTGGGCGCGGGCGACCTTCAGAGCCTCCGCGCGGTAGCCGGAATTGTAGGCCGGCTGGCCGCAGCAGCTTTGCCCCTGCGGGAAGACGACGGTCAGGCCCTGGGACTGCAACAGCTCGATTCCAGCCATCCCAGCATCGGGGAAGAACAGGTCGACCAGGCAGGTGCCGAAGTAATAGACGCGGGTGGGTTTGGTGGTGAGGGACATCGGGCGTTTCCTCGCTGGGCGTCTTCTTATGGCTGGTGGTCGCTCAAAATGCCGGTTCCGCCACGCGAGCCTTCTCCCTCACCTTCGTTGCGCAGGCGTCGACCAGATAGACGATCGACCGGTAGGGCACGCCCGCCTTATCGGACAGGCCGATCTCGCAGGTGCGGCTGGTGGAGTAGCCGGACGCGCAGCCCTCCGGCACCGCGGCCGGCAGGTGGCGCAGGGCGTGGGCGTTCAGTTCCGGCGTGGTGAAGCCCTTGTCCCCGGCGAAGCCGCAGCAGCCGACGTCCGGCGGCACCACCACCGTCTCGGCGCAGGCCTTCGCCACCGCGGTCAGCGCGCCGTCCAGCCCCATCCGGCGGGTGGAGCAGGTCAGGTGCAGCATCACCGGCTCCGCCGACTTGGCGATGTCGAGGCGGGGCAGGGCGAACTCGCTGAGGAACTCCGCCACGTCGAGGATGCGCAGGCCAGCGTCGGTCAGGCGCTTCTTCAGGCGCAGGGCGCAGGGGCTGGTGTCCATCACCACCGGGTAACGGCCGCCCTGGCTTGCCTTTGACAGGGCCGCCAGCATGGCATCGGCCTTGGCGTCGGCAGCCTCGGTCAGTCCCTTGCTTTCCAGCGGCATGCCGCAGCACTGGCCGTCTGCCGCTTCCGGATAGAGGATGCGGAAGCCGGCCTTGCGCATCACCGATTCCACCACTTCGGGCAAGGGGCGCTGCTGTGGATCGCTTGCCGCCGGTCCCATGCTGCGGCTGACGCAGCTGGGGGCATAGACCACTGTCGGTACGTCATCCATGCCAAGAGCGTCCGGGTGCGGCGAGAAGGTCACGGCGGTCGGCATATTGCGGGGCAGGGCTGGCAGGTTGCCGCCGGTCAGCACACGCGCCGCCGCCTGGGTGACGCCGTGCCCGACCGTGCGGCGGGCGAGGTCGGCCAGCCGTAGGCCGGTGCGGGCGAGCCCCAGCGTGCCTTCCATATGGTCGGCGACCAGCGCTCCCGCCTTGCGGGCCATGACGCCGCGCCGCTCGCCGCGCAGGGACTTGACCAGCAGCCCGGTCTCGATTCCCACCGGACAGGCGGTGGCGCACAGGCCGCAGGCGGCGCAGGTGTCGATGCCCTGGTAGTCGTAGGCGGCGCTGATCTCGGCCAGGCGGGGGGCGTCGTCGCCGGCAGCCACCAGCCGCGCCATTTCGCGCCGGCCGACGATGCGCTGGCGCGGCGACAGGGTGAAGCGGTGGGACGGGCAGGTCGGCTCGCAGAATCCGCACTCGATGCAGGTGTCGACCAGCGGATCGGCCGGCGGCAGCGGCTTCAAATTCTTCAGATGGGCTTCGGGATCGCCGTTCAGGATGACGCCGGGGTTCAGCAGGCCGTCGGGATCGAAGAGCTCCTTGATCTCCTTCATCAGCCCATAGGCTTGCGGACCCCATTCCATCTCGACGAAGGGGGCCATGTTGCGACCGGTGCCATGCTCCGCCTTCAGCGAACCGTCATAGCGGGTGACCACCAGCATGGCGACATCGTCCATGAAGCGGCGGTAGCGGTCGATCTCCTCCTGGCTGTCGAAGGCCTGGGTGAAGACGAAGTGCAGGTTTCCTTCCAGTGCGTGGCCGAAGATGATCGCCTCGTGATAGCCGTGGCGGAGGAACAGCGCCTGCAGTTCGCGCGTCGCCTCGGCCAGCCGGGGCAGGGGGAAGGCGACATCCTCGATAATGACGGTGGTGCCGGTCTGGCGGATGGCGCCGACCGCCGGGAACAGGCCCTTGCGGATCTTCCAGAAGCCTTCGCAGGCCTTGGCGTCGGTGGTAAAGCGGGTGTCGCCGATGGTGATGCAGTCGCCCAGCACCGCGGCGATCTCCGCCACATTGGCCTCCAGCGCTGCTGCACTCTCCGCGCGGGTCTCCACCAGCACCGCCGCCACGTCCGGTCCGAAGCCGCGGATCTGCGGCGGCATGCCCGGCTTGTCCTGGATCGAGCGCAGCGAGGCGCGGTCCATCAGCTCCGCCGCATCGACCGGGGCGGCCTTCAGCAGCGACACCGCGTGGCAGGCCTCGCCGATGTCGGGGAAGAACAGCAGGGCACTGGCCTTGTGCGGATGCTCCGGCACGGTGCGCAACGTGATGGCGGAGATGAAGCCCAGCGTCCCTTCCGACCCGATCATCAGGTGCTGGAGGATTTCGACCGGATCCTCGTAGTCCACCAGCGCGTTCAGGCTGTAGCCGGTGGTGTTCTTGATGCGGAACTTGTCGCGGATGCGGGTTGCCAGCGCCTCGTCGGCGCGGGTGCGGGCGCCAAGCTCTGCCATCCGGTCGAGCAAGGCGCCATGGCTGTCGCGGAAGCTGCTGCGGCTTGCCGGATCGGCGGTGTCCAGCACCGTGCCGTCGGCCAGCACCAGCCGCATCGATTCCAGCGTGCGGTAGCTGTTCTGCGCGGTGCCGCAGCACATGCCGCTGGCATTGTTGGCGGCGATGCCGCCGATCTTCGCGGTGGCGATGGAGGCCGGGTCGGGGCCGATCTTGCGCCCCAGCGGCGCCAGCCGCCGGTTCGCCTCCGCTCCGATCACGCCAGGCTGCAGGGTGACGGTGGCCGCAGCCGGCCCGATGGTGCAGCCGCGCCAGCCGTCGCCCAGCACCACCAGCACGCTGTCGCTGACCGCCTGCCCCGACAGGCTGGTGCCGGCGGCGCGGAAGGTCACCGGAACCTTGTGGCCGCGGGTGATGCGCAGCAGCCGCACCACCTCTTCCTCCGTCTCCACCATCGCGATGATCTTGGGGATCAGCCGGTAGAAGCTGGCGTCGGTGCCGTAGGCCAGCGTGCGCAACGGATCGGTGACCAGCCGGGATTGCGGGACAACCGCCTGGAGCTCGGCCAGCACGCGATCATACGGGGCGGGCAGCGTGGCGGCCTGGGGAAGGGTCGGCATCGGCGGCGGCTCCTGCTGGAGAGGGACGGAGGGCATGGCGTCGGTACGGCGTCCTCCGCCCACGGCAGGGGGCGGTCCCCCATCGGACGGGCAGGTGCAGACAAGTCTTTTCCATGCGGCTCGGTCTGGATAAAAGATTTTACCAAATTGTGCAATGGCTGAATCGTTGGCCAGACGATCCGCTTCGGTGACATGCGGTATCCACGATGGGATGGCCGCGCTGGACGGATGTTCCGTGGGTCGGTAGAAGTGGACGAGACGTGCAGGGAGGGGCCGCCGATCCAATGCAGGGGACGATCAAACCGGCCAAGCTGGCCGACGCCATTGCCGAGCATCTGGAACGGCTGATCCTGGAAGGCGCCTTGCGTCCCGGCGAGAAGCTGCTGGCCGAACGCGAACTGGCGGTTAAGCTGGACGTGTCGCGCCCGTCGCTGCGCGACGCCATCGCCAAGCTGGAGGAACGTGGCCTGCTGGTCACCGGGCGCGGCGGCACCCATGTCGCCAGCTTCCTCTCGCAGATCGCCGATCCGCTGATGACGCTGCTGCGCAACAAGCCGGATGCGTCCTTCGACTATCTGGAGTTCCGCCGCTCCATCGAGGCGGCGGCGGCGGGCTTGGCAGCGCAGCGGGCCACCGATCTCGACCGCGACGGCATCCGCGCCATCGTCGCCCGCATGCAGGCCGCCCACGGCAAGGACGACAGCTCCGAAGAGGCCGATGCCGACGCCGAGCTGCATCTGGCGGTTTACGAGGCGGCGCACAACGTCGTCATGCTGCACATCATGCGGACGCTGTCCGACCTGCTGCGCAACGACGTGTTCTACAACCGAGCCGACCTCTATTCCCGGCCGGGGGTGCGCGACATCCTGCTGCAGCAGCATCTCGCCATCGCCGACGCGGTTCTGGCTGGCGACGCGGTTGCGGCGAGTGCCGCGGCCGACGCCCATGTGGAATTCACGCTGCAGACCCTGCGCGAGATCCGCGAGCACAACGCCCGCGTCCAGGTCTCGCTGCGGCGGATCGGTCGGACCGACCTGATCGACAGCGGAGCGTAGAAGAGCGCAGCGGCCCCGGCCGGCGCTCCCGATCAAAAGTCATATGCAGGTAGGCTCAGCCCGACTGGCGGCGGAGCCTTGGCCGGGTTACACTGCGAAGGCAGTTTTGCCTGATCGATGCCCTTTCACCGACCGTCAGAGTGCCGCCCAGTGTCCTCTCCCAAGAAGCGCCGCATCCTGCTGATCGAGGATACGGTCCCGCTCGCCAAGCTCTACATCGAGTTCTTGCGCGCGGACGCCCATGAGGTCGTGCATTGCACCCGTGGGGGAGAGGCGCTGGACGCGGCGGCGGCATCGCCGCCCGATGCGGTGATCCTGGACCTGAAGCTGCCGGACATGGATGGGCTGGAGGTGCTGCAGGCGCTCCAGGCCCGCGACGCCAGCGTCTCGGTGGTCATCATCACCGCCCACGGCTCCATTGATCTGGCGGTGGAGGCGATGAAGCTCGGCGCCTTCGACTTCATCGTGAAGCCCTTCAACGCCGACCGGCTGAACCTGACCCTGCGCAACGCGCTGGAACGGCGGACGCTGGCGCGGATGGTGGAAGGATACCGCAAGGATCTGGACCGCGGGCGCTTCCACGGCTTCATCGGCAGCTCGCCGGAGATGCAGGCGGTCTACCGCACCATCGAGAGCGTGGCCGCCAGCCGTGCCAATGTCTTCATCACCGGGGAGAGCGGGACCGGCAAGGAGGTTGCAGCCCAGGCCATCCATCGCGCCAGCCCGCGGCGCGACGGCGCCTTCGTCGCGCTGAACTGTGCCGCGATCCCGAAGGATCTGCTGGAATCGGAGATCTTCGGCCATGTGAAGGGCGCTTTCACCGGGGCGGCGGGCGACCGGCCGGGGGCTGCGCTGCTGGCCGACGGCGGCACGCTGTTCCTGGACGAGATCTGCGAGATGCCGTTCGACCTGCAGAGCAAGCTTCTGCGTTTCGTCCAGACCGGCACCATCAGCCCGGTTGGCAGCGGACGGGAGGAGCGGGTGGACGTGCGCTTCGTCGCCGCCACCAATCGCGATCCGCTGGCGGAGGTGCAGGCCGGTCGCTTCCGCGAGGACCTTTATTACCGTCTGCACGTCATCCCGCTGGCCCTGCCGCCGCTGCGCGAGCGCGGCGACGATGTGATCGAGATCGCACGTTCCTTCCTGATCGACTATGCGCGGGAGGAGGGGAGGTCGCTGTCGGCCTTTGCCCCGGAAGTGGAGGCACGGCTGCGCGCCCATGACTGGCCCGGCAACGTGCGGCAACTGCAGAATGTCGTCCGCAACGTCGTGGTGCTGAACGACGGGCCGCAGGTCACGCTGGATATGCTGCCGCCGATGGGCGGTCCGGCAATCGGCAGTCCTGATGGCGGCGTCTCTCCGTGCGCCGCCTGTGGTTCGCCGGCAGCCGATGCGCCTGAGGAGGATGACGCCGTGCAGCCGCTGTGGATGGTCGAGAAGGACATGATCCAGAAGGCGCTGCGGCTGACCGGCGACGATGTGCCGCGCGCCGCCCTGATGCTGGAGATCAGCCCGTCCACCATCTACCGCAAGCTTCAGCAATGGCGCGTTGCCAAGGCTCGCGCCGCCGGGGAGAGCGCTGCGTGAACGGGGGCGCGGTGCCTGCGGCGCTGCCGCCTGACGAGAATCGGCGACAGGCGGTTCTGGACTCCTATTGTATCCTCGATAGCGCGCCGGAACCCGGCTTCGACAACATCACCCGGCTGACCCGGCATTTCTTCGGTACGCAAATCGCGCTGGTTTCGCTGATCGATCACGACCGCCAGTGGTTCAAGAGCAGGGTCGGGCTGGAGGCGACGGAGACCCACCGCGATCTGGCTTTCTGCGCCCACGCCATCCTGGACGATGGCGTGCTGGTTGTGCCGGACGCGACCAAGGACCCGCGCTTCGCCGGCAATGCGCTGGTCACCGGGGCGCCGAACATCCGTTTCTATGCCGGCGCGCCGCTGGTGGCGGACGGGCAGAAACTGGGGACGCTCTGCCTCATCGACGACGTGCCCCGCGCCGGCTTCGACGAGCGAGAGGCGGAGACGCTGGTCCAGCTCGCCCAGCTGGTGGTGGACGAGATGACGCTGCGCCGCGAGGTGGCCCGGCGCGAACGTGCGGAAGCGGAATTGCGCGACCGTTCGCGCCTGCTGAACCTGGCCGAGGAGATCGGCCAGTTCGGCCACTGGTACATCGATTTCGTCACGGAGACTCGCCGCTGGTCGGACGAGGTCTACCGCATCATGGGCCTGAGCCCGCAGGACGGTCCGCCGACCGTCGACATGTCGCGTGGCGCCTACCATCCCGACGATCTGCCCAAGATCATCCCGCTGGTCCAGCGGGCGCGAACGACTGGCGAAGGGTTTTCCATCGAAGCGCGGATCATCCGTCCGGACGGCACGTTGCGCAACGTCTTCATCCGCGGAATGGCCGAGTGGGGGGCGGCCGGTCGGCCAATCGGCCTGCTTGGCGTCGTCCAGGACATCACCGACGCGAAGCGGGAAGAGGCGGAACTGCGGTCGAACCGCGAGCTTCTGGACCTGACCGTCCAGGCGACGCGGGACGGTATCTGGGACTGGAACCTGGAAGGTGGTGGGATCTGGTTCTCGCCCACATGGAAGGAGCAGCTGGGCTATCGCGACGGCGAACTGGAAAACAGCCTGGACATGTGGGCCGGCCTGATCTTCGAGGAGGACCGGATCGCCGCGCTGGAAATGGTCCGCGCCTACAATGCCGGGCTGATTCCGAAATTCGAAGCGGTTCAGCGCTTCCGCCACAAGCAGGGGCACACCGTCTATATCCTCAGCCGCGCCATCCACATCCGCGATGCCGACGGCAGGGTCGTGCGCATGGTCGGGGCCCACACCGACATCACGCGCGAGAAGCTGGCGGAGGAGGAGCTGCGGCTCGCCAAGCAGACGCTGGACGACGCGATCGAGGCGGTGCCGGAGGGGCTGGCCTATTTCGACGCCGACGACCGGCTGATCCTGTGCAACGAGCGCTACCGCGAAGCCCATCCGCTGACGGCACCGCTGCTGACCCCCGGCCGCCCGTTCGAGGACATCCTGCGCGCCGCCATCGCCAATGGCGAGTTCGCGGGCAACCCGGACGGCCCGAGCGATGAAGCCTGGATCCAGGCTGAACTGGCCCAGCACCGCAACCCCGGCGCCCCGTTCGAGCGGGAGCTGCCCGACGGCCGCTGGATCGTGGTGGCGGAGAACCGGACCAGCAACGGCTCGCTGGTCTGCACCCGCACCGACATCACCGAGCGCAAGCGCTTCGAGGCGGAATTGCAGCGTCAGGCCGCCGACATGTGCGCGCTGGCCGAAGGGCTCGACGCCGCCCGCGAGGAGGCCGACGCGCTCCGCGCCCGCGCCGAGGCGGCGACGCAGGCGAAGTCGGAATTCCTGGCAGCGATGAGCCACGAGATCCGCACGCCGATGAACGGCATCATGGGCATGACGGAACTGCTGTTCGACACCGCCCTGACCCCCGAGCAGCACCAGTTCGCCCAGGCCATCCGCAGTTCGTCCAATGCGCTGCTGACCATCATCAACGACATCCTCGACATCTCCAAGCTGGAGGCCGGCCGCGTCACCATCGAGACGCTGCCCTTCGACGCCGCCGATCTGGTGGAAGGGGTGGTGGAGCTGCTGACCCCCCGCGCGCACGAGAAGGGGATCGAGATCGGCTTCTACATCGACCCGCTGCTGCGCCGCACGCTGCTGGGCGACCCGACGCGCATCCGGCAGATCCTGGTCAATCTGGTCGGCAATTCGGTCAAATTCACCGACGAGGGGTCCGTCGCGGTGGAGATGGAGGCGCTGGACGCCACCGACTCCCATCTGGTGCTGCGCATCACCGTGACCGACACCGGAATCGGCATCCCGGCCGAAGCGCTGCCCACCCTGTTCAACAAGTTCCAGCAGGTCGACGGGTCGATCACCCGCAAGTTCGGCGGCACCGGCCTGGGGCTGGCGATCTGCCGCCAGCTGTCGGAACTGATGGGCGGCAGCATCGCGGTGGAGAGCCGCCCGGGTTCGGGCAGCCGTTTCCTGGTCGACCTGCCGCTGACCCTGTCGGACGAGACCCTGCCGCAGGCCGAACGTCCGCTGGCCGGGCGCCGCGTCCTGGTGGTCGACGATCTGGCGGTGAACCGCCGGGTGCTGGCGTCGATGCTCGACAGCCTGGGCGCCATGCCGGCCACGGTGGAAAACGGACCCGACGCGCTGGAGACTTTGCGGCGGGCCGCTGCCGGCGGACGGCCCTTCGACGTGGTGCTCGCCGACCAGACCATGCCCGGCATGGGCGGCGATGCGCTGCTGGCGGCGGTTGCCGGCAATCCGACGCTGGCGGCGACGCGGCGCGTTCTGATCGTCACGCTTGGGCCGGCCGCGCGCTCCGACGGCGCGCCGGTCCAAGGGCTGGCCCACGCCACGCTTAACCGGCCGCTGCGCCAGAGTTCGCTGGCGGGCTGCCTGACCGGACTGCTGTCGGGTGCAGCCCCGGCGTCCGCTCCCGCCGTTCCGGCCACGAACACCGGGGCGGAGGAGGCGCCGCGCCGCGGCCGCATCCTGCTGGCGGAGGACAACCGCACCAACCAGCTGTTCGCCACCACATTGTTGCGCAAGCTGGGCTATGCGGTCGAGGTCGCCGAAGACGGGGAGCAAGCGGTCGCTGCGGCCTGCCGCGGCGGCTTCGATCTGGTGCTGATGGACGTCCAGATGCCGGGGATGGACGGGTTGGAGGCTGCGCAGGCGATTCGGGCGCGCGGCGGGGCCATGGCCAACCTGCCGATCATCGCCCTGACCGCCGACGCCATGCCCGGCACGCGCGAACTGTGCCTGCGCGCGGGCATGAGCGATTATCTGACCAAGCCGATCAGCCGCACCGGCCTGCTGGCTGCGCTGGACTGCTGGATCGGAGCATCGGAAACCCGTGCCGGTTCCGCCGGCGTTCCGGCGGATCCTGGTGACGGAAGCGGCGGCGACGAGAGCGGCGACGCACTGGACGAAGCGGTTCTGGCCGATCTGGTGGAAACGGTGGGCGCCGACAATCTGGCGCTGATCGTCGACAGCTTCCTCGACGACGTGTCGCGCCGGCTGGAACGGCTGTCCGCGATGGCGGAGTCCGTGCTGGCCGGCACCGCCGACCTGCGGGCGCTGGCGGGGGAGGCGCACGACCTGTCCAGCCTCGCCGGCAGCTTCGGCGGGATGACGGTCATGCACCACGCTTGGCACATGGAAGTCCTCTGCCGCAATGGCGACAGGGATCAGGCGGGCCAACTTCTGCCGGTGCTGCTGCGCGAGTCCGCCCGGCTGGAGCGTTCCTTGCGCGAACGCACCTGCGTGCGGCGGCCGGCCGCCTGAGCCTCCCTGCGGCCCTCTGGACTGCGGTCAACCGGTCCCGGGCTGGGTCGAGCCGTCGGTGTCCTCCGCCCGCTCCCGCAGTTCGTCCGACGACAGGCCGGCCGGGGTGGCGTCCTGCAGCGTGCCGTCGCCCGGAGTCTTGGTCATATCCTCACGCGGGGAGCGTTCGCCGGCCGGAGTCTGGTCATGCGTATCGGCACCGGATTTCCTCGGCGGGGGCATTCCTTCGGAGGGGGTGCGTGTTTGAGGCGTGTCGGTCATGATGTCCTCTGCTATCTTCTGGAGGAGTCAACGACCAGGAAGGGTGGGGGTTCCGCTCCCGGCTCGTCCTTGCGTCAGACCGGGAGAAGACGGCGCGGCGCCGCAAGGGGCGAACGAGCGCGCGATACAAGCGCGCCGCCCATGCGCGCCGAAGACGGGCCAACCACCAAGGTCCGGCAGCGGAGGCCGCGAGCCGCCGCCCGGCCGGCCAGCAAGGAGTGTGAGAAGGTCATGGAATCGAGCAAGCACACGCCGCACGGCGATGTGAACCAGGTCGGCACCGTCACGCTGACCGACGACGCCACCGGCAAGACCTTGAAGCTGCCGGTGCTCAGCGGGTCGACCGGTCCCAACGTGATCGACATCCGCAAGCTCTACGCCGAGACCGGCTATTTCACCTACGATCCGGGCTTCACCTCCACCGCCGCCTGCGATTCGGCCATCACCTACATCGACGGCGACCAGGGCGTGCTGCTGCACCGCGGCTATGCCATCGCCGATCTGGCCGAGAATTGCGACTTCCTGGAGGTCTGCCATCTGCTGCTGAACGGCGAACTGCCGAACCCGCAGCAGAAGGCCGATTTCGAGCGCACCATCACCTACCACACGATGGTGCACGAACAGCTGACCAAGTTCTACAGCGGCTTCCGCCGTGACGCCCACCCGATGGCGATCATGTGCGGCGTCGTCGGCGCCCTGTCGGCCTTCTACCACGACTCCACCGACATCTTCGATCCGGTGCAGCGCAAAATCGCCGCGCACCGCCTGATCGCCAAGATGCCGACCATGGCCGCCATGGCCTACAAGTACACGGTCGGCGAACCCTTCATGTATCCGCGCAACGACCTGTCCTTCGCGGAAAACTTCCTCTACATGACCTTCGGCACGCCGTGCGAGGAATGGAAGGTCGATCCGGTCCTGTCGGAGGCGATGGAGAAGATCTTCATCCTGCATGCCGACCACGAGCAGAACGCCTCGACCTCCACCGTCCGTCTTGCCGGCTCGTCGCACGCCAACCCGTTCGCCTGCATCGCGTCGGGCATCGCGGCCCTGTGGGGTCCGGCTCATGGCGGCGCCAACGAGGCCGTGCTGAAGATGCTGGAGGAGATCGGCTCGGTCGATCGCATCCCCGAGTTCGTCCGCCGCGCCAAGGACAAGAACGACAGCTTCCGCCTGATGGGCTTCGGCCACCGGGTCTACAAGAACTACGACCCGCGCGCCAAGATCATGCGCGAGACCTGCTATCAGGTTCTCGACCGCCTGGGCATCCAGGACGAGCCGCATCTGTCCATTGCGATGGAGCTGGAGAAGATCGCCCTGTCGGATGAGTATTTCGTCGAGAAGAAGCTCTATCCGAACGTCGACTTCTATTCCGGCATCATCCTGAAGGCGATGGGCTTCCCGACCAGCATGTTCACCGTGCTGTTCGCCGTGGCCCGCACCGTCGGCTGGATCAGCCAGTGGAAGGAGATGATCGAGGACCCGGCCCAGAAGATCGGCCGTCCCCGTCAGCTCTTCACCGGCCACGCTGCCCGTCCCTTCGTCCCGCTGGACAAGCGTTGATCGGTCGAATTACGGCGTCCCCTCTCCAAAAGGAGAGGGGCGCACCGTGACCCATCCCCTCCAACTCGGCCTGTCGGTCGCCATTGTTGCGGTGACCGGCGGGACGCCGCGCGTCGTGACGGTGCGCAGCGGCTTTTCCGTGCCGGAAGACCACCGGCGCGGCGACGAGCCGTTGCCGCATCGCGATGCGCTTCCCGGCGCCCCCTTCGAGCCCGACCGTTTCCGCACCCTGCAGGACGGCGTCCGCGCGGTGGCGGAGGGGCTGTCGGGGTTGGCGCTGCGCTATGTCGAGCAGCTCTATACCTTCGGCGACCGCTACCGCGATCCGCACGAGCTGTTCGGCGGTCCGCGATCCGTCGTGGTCGGCTATCTGGCGCTGGTTCGCGATGGCCCGCTGGGCGGCGAGGCCTCGGCCGAATGGCGCGACCTCTACGATCATTTCCCGTGGGAGGACTGGCGCGACCAGCGCCCGCCGCTGCTGGACGCCGTGATCGCCCCGGCGCTCGGCGGCTGGATCGCCTCGGCGCCCGACGAGGGCACCCGCCTGCGCCGGGCCGAACGTGCCCAGATGGCCTTCGGGCTGGATGGCGCCGACTGGGACATGGAGCGCGTGCTGGAGCGCTTCGAACTGCTCTACGAGGCCGGTCTGGTGGTGGAGGCCTTCCGTGACCGCGACCTCGCCGCCCGGGTCGATCCGTCGGTGCCGGCCGGCGGACCGATGCCGCGGGCGCTCGGCCGGCCGATGGCGCGCGACGGGCGGCGCGTCCTGGCGACCGCGCTGGAACGGCTGCGTGGCAAGCTGCGCTACCGCCCCATCGTCTTCGAGCTGCTGCCGCCGACCTTCACCCTGCACCAACTGCAGCTGGTGGTGGAGGCGCTGTCGGGCGAGCGGGTGCACAAGCAGAATTTCCGTCGCCTGATGATCTCCGGCGGCTTTGTCGAGCCCACCGGCCACTATGAAAGCCAGACCGGCGGCCGGCCCGCCGAGTTGTACCGCTTCCGCCGCCAGGCCATCCACGAACGCACCAGCGCCGGCGCCATCCCGTCCGCGGACGGATAAGGGTAAAATCCATTAGAAACTTCGACGCGCGGCATTGGGCGCAGTTGTCAACGGGCGGCTGCAAGCGGATACTGGTGGAACGGTTTTAAACCCGGACTGTCCATAGCCGGAAAATCCAAGAAGGCCGATGTCGCACCGCATCCTGATCGCCGACGACCACCCGCTGATGCGCACCGCATTGACCCAGACCATCGGTCAGGCGATCCCCGGCGCAGTGATCCTGGAAGCGTCACGGTTCGACCACATCAAGCCGCTGCTGGACACCGGGGAGCCGCCGGACATCATCCTGCTGGACCTGCACATGCCCGGGATGAGCGGCCTGATCGGGCTGATGATGCTGCGCTCCGAATACCCGGCGATCCCGGTGATCGTGGTGTCGGCGTCGGAGGATCCGGTGACGATCCAGCGCTCCATCGACTATGGCGCCTCCGGCTTCGTTCCGAAATCGGCCCCCAACACCCAGATCGTCGAGGCAATCCACGCGGTGCTCGACGGTGAGCTGTGGCTGCCGGAGATCAACGGCGGCCCCGAGACCGACGCTCCCGACCCCGCCCAGCGCGCCGCCACCCTGACCCCCCAGCAGCTCCGCGTCCTCGCCGGCATCGCCGAAGGCAAGCTGAACAAGCAGATCGCCTACGAGATGAACGTCGCCGAAACAACGGTGAAGGCCCATGTTACCACGATCCTGCGCAAGCTGGGCGTGCTGACCCGAACCCAGGCGGCCGTGCTGGCGAGCCAGCTGGCGCTGTCCGCCGCGCCGCCGCCGCCGGTGGAGTGAGGCGAACTCAGCCTTTCACCCCGCCATCCGCTGCCCCTCCGCCAGCAACTGTCCCAGCAGCGCCCTTAGCGCGCCCGGCCGCACCGGCTTGTAGAGCAGCCGGCAGCCCGCCGCCTCTATGTCCTCGCGCACGGCGGCGTCGCGGTCGGCGGTGACGACCGCCGCGGGGATGTCGCTGCCCAACCGTTCGCGCAATGTCCGCAGGGCCTCCACGCCGGTCAGGCTGCGGTCGAGGTGGTAGTCGGTCAGGATCACGTCGGGCGTGCGACCCTCCAGCTTCTCCAGGGCAAGGTCGGGGGCGACGGCGGTGACGACGCGGCAGGACCAGCTGGACAGCAGATCCTCGGTAGCGCGGGCGATGGCGGGTTCGTTCTCCAGGCACAGCACCAGCACGCCGCGCAGGTCGCGGCCTCGCGGGCGGACCACCACGGCGCGGGCGGCGACCGGCTCGTCGGTCAGCGGCACCAGGACGGAGAAGGCGCTGCCCCGCCCGACCATGGAGCGCACCTGGACCGTATGGCCGAGGATGCCGGCCAGACGCTCGACGATGGCGAGGCCGAGGCCCAGCCCCTTGCCGCGGTCGTCGCCGTCATTGTCCAGCTGCCGGAACTCCATGAAGATTTCCGGCACCTTGTGTTCCGGGATGCCCGGCCCGGTGTCCCACACCTCGATCGACAGGAAATTCCCCCGCCGGCGGCAGCCCAGCAGGATGCGGCCGGTGCGGGTGTAGCGCACCGCGTTGGCGAGGTAGTTCTGCAGGATGCGCCGCAGCAGTGTCGGGTCGCTGCGCACCGTGGCCGAACAATCGACCACCCGCAGCCCCAGCCCGTGGCGGCTGGCCAGCACGGTGAACTCCTCGCCCAACGGCT